>NZ_AJQE01000400.1 GCF_000261685.1 Bradyrhizobium genomosp. I (2014)
GACCCAATGACTCAGTAAGACTAATCCGCCCTACGGGACTTCGGCATCCCCAAGCCTGCCGATTTCAACCACCCGTTCACCATCTGGAAACGACCGCCGCTTAGAGTCGCCTCCACCTGCCTTGGGGGGAGGGGTTTTTCCATGGCTTCGAACGTCGTCGCGCGCCGTTGCGCGATGTTTTTCTTTGCGCTGTCCGTCTGTGTCGCCGGTGCCCGCTACATCACCGAAGCCCATGCCGCTGGCGCCTTTGCGGTCGGCAAGTGCGGCGCCTACGGCCAGGCGTATGATTACAACTCCGAGCACGAAGCCCGCATCGCGGCGCAGAAGCAGTGCAAGGGCGATTGCACGACCGTGACGATGAAGCGCGCCTGCGCCGCGATGTCGGTCGATCTCACCAACCCCTGCGGCGCCTATGGCTATGCCGTGAAGCCGAAGATCTCGGCTTCGCTCAACGCCGCTACGCGCGAGTGCTACAAGTACGGCGGCAAGGAATGCGTGATCCGCGCCTGGGCCTGCGACGTCAGGGGTTGATTCTTGTATTGTCATTCCGGGGCGCGGCAGCGCGAACTATGGTGCGCAATTGCGCACCTGAGAATCTCGAGATTCCGGGGTTCGGTGCGGCGCGTCGCCCCGGAATGACAATCGAGGGAACCACATGCAGTTCGACACCAAGATCGCGGTCGTGATCCGCACCGATCTCCAGGCCTGGCAGAAGCTCAACGTCGCGTCCTTTCTCACCAGCGGCATCGCCGCGGCTTTTCCGGACTGCATCGGCGAAGCCTATGAGGACGCCTCGGGCACGAAGTATCACGCGCTGATCGGCCAGCCGATCCTGATCTATGGCGCGGACGGTCCGGCGTTGTCGCGCGCGCTGGACCGCGCGCTCACTCGGAACGTTACGCCAGCCGTCTATACCGAGGACATGTTCAGAACCACGCACGACGCCGCCAACCGCGAGGCGGTGAGGGCGGTCGCGCGCACCGAGCTCAATCTCGTCGGCATCGCCATGCGCGCCGAGCGCAAGATGATCGACAAGATCGTCGATGGCCTGAAGTTCCATAGCTGATATCCGGCTGCGGAAGACCTGTCATCGCGTTGTCGTGATGGCGCACGCTGCGCAACGATTGGGCGGTTTGACCCGGATCAAGTGCCAGCGGCGTCGGGCCGCTACTCTGCCGTTCGCAATGCGAAGGAGCAGAGACATGCCGACCATGAAAGCCGCAATCGTCAGACAATTCGGCAAGCCGCTGGTGATCGAGGACGTGCCGGTGCCGCAGCCCGGTCCCGGCGAGGTCCTGGTCAAGGTGAAGGCCTGCGGCGTCTGCCATACCGATCTGCACGCGGCGTCCGGCGACTGGCCGGTGAAGCCGGTGCCGCCTTTCATCCCCGGCCATGAGGCCGCCGGAATCGTCGCCGCGCTCGGGCCCGGCGTGACGAATCTGAAGATCGGCGATGCCGTCGGCGTCGCCTGGCTCCACGACGCCTGCATGGCTTGCGAATATTGCGAGACCGGCTGGGAAACCTTGTGCGAGCACCAGCACAATACCGGCTACAGCGTGAACGGGGGCTTCGCCGAATATGTGATCGCCTCGGCCGCGTTCGCCGCAAAGCTGCCGGCGACGGTCGACTTTGCTGCCATCGCGCCGATCCTGTGCGCCGGCGTCACCACCTACAAGGGATTGAAGGAGACCGAGGCCAAGCCCGGCGAGTGGGTGGTGATCTCAGGCGTCGGCGGGCTCGGCCATGTCGCGATCCAGTACGCCAAGGCGATGGGGCTCAAGGTCGCCGCGGTCGACATTGCCGAAGACAAGCTCAAGCTCGCACGCGAGGCTGGCGCCGATCTCGCGGTCGATGCGCTCGCAGCCGGCGCTGTGGACAAGGTGCTGGCGGCAACCGGGGGCGGAGCTCATGGCGTGCTGGTGACGGCCGTCTCGACGGCCGCGTTCGCGCAAGCGCTCAAGATGGTGCGCCGCAAGGGCACCGTCAGCCTCGTCGGCCTGCCGCCGGGAGAATTTCCGACGCCGATCTTCGACGTCGTGCTCAAGCGCATCACGGTGCGCGGCTCCATCGTCGGTACGAGGCGCGACCTCGACGAAGCCATTGCGTTTGCCACCGACGGCAAGGTGAAGGCCGAAGTGAGCAAGGTGCCGCTCGCGGAGATCAACCACGTCTTCGATCGGATGAAGGCCGGCAAGATCGACGGGCGCATGGTGCTCGAGTTCAACTAGTCTCTGCAAGGAGCAGAGCATGGTCCGGCCAACGAAGATCGTCTTTCTCGGCGCCAGCAGCGCATCCTTCGGGATGAGCATGTTCCGGGATCTGTTCTCGACCCGCGATCTGGCCGGTTCGACACTGGTCCTGGTTGGACGAAACGTCGAACGGCTTGGCCGGTCGACGCGGCTCGCGAAGCTGCTCAACGAGAGATCCGGCGCCGGTTATGCCATCGAGGCTACGGTGGATTGGCGCGCCGCGCTCGACGGCGCCGAGTTCGTCGTGCATTCCACCGCGATCGATCGCAATCGGCTGTGGCGGCTCGACTTCGAGATTCCGCGCAAGTTCGGCATTCATCACACGCTGGGTGAGAACGGTGGGCCCGGCGGCTTGTTCTTCACCCTGCGCACCTTGCCGGTCGTCTTCGACTTCGTCCGCGAGATGGAGCTCCGCTGCCCGCGCGCGACCTTCATCAATTTCTCCAATCCGGAAAGCCGCATCATCCTGGCGCTCGGGCGGTACAGCAGGATTCGCAGCGTCGGCCTCTGCCACGGAATATTCATGGCCCGCGGTGATGTCGCCCGAATTCTGGGACTGCCGGAGAGCCGAGTGGATGTGTGGGGTGCGGGCCTCAATCACTTCCAGTGCCTGACCGAAATTCGGGATCGCGAGACGGGCGAGAACCTCTATCCGCTGTTGCGCGAGAAGGAGAGGGATTTCGATCCCGCCTTCTCGCCCCTGACGCGCAAATTGTTGCATGCCTTCGGCTACTGGCTCGGCTGCGGCGACGGTCACGTTGGCGAGTATCTCTCGTTCGGCTGGGAGGCCGGCGAGGGCGGCTACAATTTCGACTGGGACGAGAGCGAGCGCGCGAAACTGACGCGCCTGATCGATGACGTGCTCGCCGGTCGTGCCGAGGCGCCGGACTGGTGGTCGATGCCGTCCGGGGAGCGCGCGATCAGCATCATCGCCGCCAGCGTTCATAACCGCAAGCAACTCGTCGAATCCGCCGTTATTCACAATCGACAGGTGATCCCGAACCTGCCGGCCGACGCCGCGGTGGAGGTGCCGGTGATGGTGGATGCCGCGGGCATTCATCCTGTCTCGCTCGGGCCGCTGCCCGATGGCGTGGCCAAGCTGATGACGATCCAGGTTCAGGTTCAGCAGATGGCAGTGGAGGCGGCGATGCATGCCTCGAAGGAAATGGCGCTGCAAGCGCTGCTGCTCGACCCTGTTATTCATTCCGAGCAGGCCGCGCGCGGCCTGCTCGAGGAGTTGTGGGAGATCAACCGACCTTACATACGGCCATGCATTTGAGCGACCGACCAGTCTCAGCGCGTCGTACCTTACGTCGGCGGCATGCCTGCAAATTTCGGCAGGTCGGGATCAAGATGATCCCAGCCGTGACCGCGCGCGGCGAAAGTGACCGCCTGCGGCTTGTAGCGGGCGGGCTCGTCAAGGCTTGCCGCCCGGATCGTGAAGACCGCGGGCTGTGCCGCGAAGGTCATGTAGACAGGCACGCCGCATTGTGTGCAGAAGCCGCGCGTCTTCACGTTGCCGCTGTCGGCGACCATGTCCCAATGCTTCGCTTCGCCGGTCAGCGTGACGCCGGCGCGCGCGAACGTCGCGTACGAGCCATGGCCGCTGCCGCTTTCCCGCTGGCAGTCCCGGCACTGGCAGTGATTGCTGAACAGGGGCTCCCCCGGAATCGAATAGCGGATCGCGCCGCAGGCGCAGCCGCCGGTATAGGGCTTTTCCATCGCGATATCTCCCGCTCACTCTTCGCCACTGATCTCGTCGAGCTGGCGGACGACTTTCTTCCAGCCGCCGCTCATGACCGTGTAAGCCGACTCGTTCCTGGGCAGGACGAAGCCCGCATGGACCAGGCGGACCCGCGTGCCAGCTTCGACCGGGGTGAGGGACCACGTCACGACGGTGTCGAGCGGTGCGCCATAGCCGGTGTTGCGCTCGTCGCCGCCCTTCCAGGCGTAGACGAGGCGCCTGCAAGCCACGACCTCCAGAACCCGGCAATGGATCACGCCGTCCCAGTTGCCGCCCGGGGTGGTCTGGAAGGTGAAGCTATTGCCTTCGATGGCCTCGAAGCCGGTCGGCTGCATCAGCCAGCGCGCGATCAATTGGGCGCTGGTCAGTGCCTTCCAGATCGTCTCGGGCGTGTGCGGGAAGACCTCGTCGATGACGATGTCCCTTGTTTCGGCTTTCAACTCGGCAGCACTCACGGATCGATCTCCTTCAAGAGGTCACGCAGATTCTGGAAACGCTCGCGCCAGAAGACGCCGTAATGGTCCATCCAGGTGACCAGGGGCTCGAGTCCTTGCGGCGCGGCGCGGTAGTAGACGTTGCGGCCCTCTGCGCGCTCGGCGACCAGACCGGCCTGCTTGAGGGACTTCAAGTGTTGCGAGATCGCGCCCTGGGTGACGCCGCTGCCGCGCGTCAGCTCGGCGACGCTGATCTCCTTGCTCTCGAACACGCGCTCGAACACGGCGCGCCGTGTCGGGTCGGCGAGGGCGCGCATCACGGTGGTGAGGGGGTTTGGAGCGGCTTCGATCATGAAGTCGAATTAGTAGGTACTAATGCATTAGTCAAGACTAATTCATCGTGCTGTTGGAAGGCACAGATTGACATTGACTATGACTGACTAGTCAGTCATATGTTAAGAATGACGAAGAAACCGGAAAAGGCCGTGCCGCGGTCTCAGGCTCGCGCCAGCGAGCGCGGCCAGGCTCTCGAAGCCAGCGGAGGCGCTCCCGCCTCCAACCGCGCCACGCGCGCCGCGCAGCGGCGTGCGGCGATCGTGGAGGCGGCGATGGAGGAATTCATCTCGCGCGGGTTTGCGGCGACACGGCTCGACGACATTGCCAGGCGGGCGGGCGTGGCGAAGGGCACGATCTACCTGCACTTCAAGGACAAGGAATCGATGTTCGAGGAGCTGGTGCGGACCGTGATCGTGCCGGTGGTCACCCGCCTCACGAAGTTGCCGCCGCCGACGGGCTCGGTGCGTGATCTCGTCGAGAGCTTTGCCAGCAACTTTCTGGCAGAGGTCATCAACACGCGTCGCGGCGATCTTGTGCGTCTGATCGTGGCGGAGGGGCCGCGCTTTCCTTCCGTCGCCGACTTCTACTACCGCGAGGTCGTCTCGCGCGGGATCGCCGCCATGCGCGCGCTGATCGAGCTCGGCATCGCCCGCGGCGAGATCCGGCAGAAGGACCTTGCGCGCTATCCGCAGATCCTGGTCGCACCCGCGATGATCGCGGTGATCTGGCAGAGCCTGTTTGCGCGGCATGCGCCGCTCGATGCGCAGGAGATGCTGCGCGTCCATCTCGATTTGATTTTTGGCGAACGGAGGACGACATGACGTCGTCACAAGCAATTTTCAGTCTTGCATTGACGATCGTGCTCGCAACCGGGCTTGCCGGGTGCAACGAGAAGCGCGATCCCGGCTTCCAGGGCTGGGTCGAGGCCGACATGATCTTCGTCAGCCCGGACGAAGCCGGGCGGGTCACCAAGCTCAACGTCCGCGAAGGCGACGAAGTCAAGGCCGGCGATGCCCTCTATTCCGTCGACGACGATCTCCAGCGCGCCGACCTCAATCAGAACAAGGCGACGCTGGCGAATGCGCAGCAGACCTATGACCGGGCGGCCTCGCTGAGCAAGACCGGCTCCGGCACACAGGCCAATCTCGATTCCGCCGTGTCCGCCTTGCGCGTCGCGGAAGCGCGGGTGGCGACGTCGGAGACGCGGATGGCGCGGCGCAAGGGCTTTGCGCCCGTCGCCGGCACCATCCAGCAGATCTATTTTCGCGAGGGAGAGATGGTGGCGGCGCAGCGTCCAGTGCTGTCGATCATGCCTCCCGGCAACATGAAGCTGCGCTTTTTCGTGCCGGAGACCGAGCTGCCCAAGCTCGCGATCGGCGATACGGTGCGCGTCTCCTGCGACAATTGCGCGGCCGATCTCACCGCGAAGATCTATTTCATCGCGACCTCGGCCGAATACACCCCGCCTGTCATCTACAGCCTCGATGAGCGCAACAAGCTGGTTTATTTGATCCAGGCGCGGCCATCGCGCCCCGACGCGCTGCGGGTCGGACAGCCGATCGACGTCTATCTCGATCCAAAAACCCCGGTGGCGGACAAGCGATGAACGGCGGCAACGGCATCGCGATCGACGTCAAGGGCCTGACGAAGTCATTCGGCGGTCGCGAGGTCGTGCACGACCTGTCGATGCAGGTGAAGCGCGGCTCGATCTACGGCTTCCTCGGACCCAATGGCTCGGGCAAGACCACGACAATCCGCATCCTCTGCGGGCTGCTCACGCCTGACAGCGGCGAGGGCACCTGCCTCGGCTACGACATCCGCCGCGATGCCGAGAAGATCAAGCGCCAGGTCGGTTACATGACCCAGCGCTTCAGCCTCTATCAGGATCTCTCCGTGCGCGAGAATCTCGAATTCGTCGCGCGGCTCTATGGCCTCGTCGACGCGCGCGGCGCCGCACGCGACATGATCAGGCGGCTCGGGCTCTCAGGGCGGGAGGAGCAGCTTGCGGGCGAGCTCTCCGGCGGCTGGAAGCAGCGGCTGGCGCTCGGGGCCTGCACGCTGCCCAATCCGCAACTCCTGCTGCTCGACGAGCCGACCGCCGGCGTCGACCCCAAGGCGCGGCGCGATTTCTGGAACGAGATCCACGCACTCGCCGCCGAGGGCCTCACGGTGCTGGTCTCGACCCACTACATGGACGAGGCCGAGCGCTGCCACGAGATCGCCTACATCGCCTACGGCTATCTGCTGGCGCACGGCACGGTGGAGGAGGTGATCGCGAAATCCGCGCTGACGACCTACACCGTCACGGGCGAAGGACTGAACGAGCTCGGGGCTGCGCTGCCGGGCAAGCCCGGGATCGACATGGTGGCGCCGTTCGGCACCTCGCTGCATGTTTCCGGCCGCGACGTCGCGGCGCTCGAAGACAGCATCGCGCCGTGGCGCGAGAAGGGCGGACTGCACTGGCAGAAGTCGCAACCGTCGCTCGAAGACGTGTTCATCGAGCTGATGGGGCGCTCCAGGGACAATTTCCAATGAGCGCAGTCGACCATCCTGCACCACGACGCGAAATCCGCGAGCGCTTCGGCTTTTTGCGCCGCTCCTATGCGATGCTGGTCAAGGAGTTCATCCAGCTCAAGCGCGATCGCGTCTCGTTCGCGATGATCGTGATGCTGCCGGTGATGCAGCTGATGCTGTTCGGTTATGCCATCAACACCACGCCGCACCATCTGCCGAGCGCCGTGCTGCTCCAGGAGGACTCCGATCTCGCCCGCTCGATCCTGAAGGCGCTGGAGAACACCGCCTATTTCCGCTTCCTCTATGAAGTGCACGACGTCGACGATTTCGACAACCTGCTGAAGTCCGGCAAGGTGCTGTTCGGCGTCGAGATCCCGCGCGGCTTCGAGCGGGCGGTGCGACGCGGCGACCGGCCGGCGCTGCTGGTTGCCGCCGACGCCACCGATCCGGTCGCAGCGAGCGCGGCGATCGGCTCGCTCGGCATGGTCGTGCAGACCGCGCTCAAGCACGATCTCTACATCGGCGATCCCCCGGAGATGCCGTTCGAGATCCGGGCGCATGCCCGCTACAATCCGGCAGCTAGCTCCAGCCTCAACATCGTGCCGGGGCTGGTCGGCACCATCCTGACCATGACCATGCTGATCTTTACCGCCCTGTCGGTCACGCGCGAGGTCGAGCGCGGCACCATGGAGAGCCTGCTGTCGATGCCGATCAAGCCGGTCGAGGTGATGTTCGGCAAGATCATCCCTTACGTGCTGGTCGGCTTCGTCCAGGCCTTCCTCATCATCGGCATTGGCGTCGGCCTGTTCGGCGTGCCCGTGCTCGGCAACCTGGTCCTGCTGGCGTTGCTCTCGACGCTGTTCATCACCACCAATCTGTCGATCGGCTATACCATCTCGACACTGGTGCAGAACCAGCTCCAGGCGATGCAGATGTCGATGATGTTCTTCCTGCCCAGCATTTTGCTCTCCGGCTTTATGTTCCCGTTCGCGGGCATGCCGGCGTGGGCGCAATATGTCGGCGAGGGGCTGCCGCTGACCCATTATCTGCGCATCGTCCGTGCCATCATGCTCAAGGGCGCGACCATGCAGAACCTGCGCTTCGACACGCTGGCACTGGCCGCCCTGATGCTGCTCGCCATGACCATCGCCGTGACGCGCTTCCGCCGCACGCTGGATTGAGGCAAACTGTCCTCCGATGTCATTCCGGGGCGCACGAAGTGCGAACCCGGAATCTCGAGATTCCGGGTTCACGCTTGCGCGTGCCCCGGAATGACCAGGGGCGCGGAATGGCCAGGTTTGCGAGCAGGAAGACACGGCTGCATGCCGTGCTATCGGGCGATTTCGAGCGGGAGCTGACGCGGGAGGTGCTGCGCACCGAGCTGTTGCGGGTGCGCGCGCTGATCCTGACGGGCTGCGCCATGATGCTGTTCCTCACCACGATTTATCTGATTGATCCCGCCGTCGTGGACCGGGTCTGGCGCGGAACAGAGGGGGTCATCGAGATCTACAGCCTCTTGCTCGGCTTCATCCTGTTCGAAGTCTGGGTTCACACCCAGATTAGGAAGAACCTCCGCCTCGATCGCGATCTGCCGGTGATCAGGCGCTATATCGGCACGCTGATCGAGACGTCGTTGCCCACGGTCATCCTCATCCTGCAGATCCGGACCATAGGCGCGGCCCAGGCGCTCGGCTTCGCCGTGCCGCTGATGTATTTCATCTTCGTCATCCTCTCGACCCTGCGGCTCGACTTCTGGCTCTCTGCATTCACAGGTTTCGTGGCCGCGGCCGGGCTTCTGACCATCGCGCTGTACTACAACTCGACTGGCGAGGCCGACGAACCCCTGATTTATTTCCACGCCGTCCGCAGCACCATCATCCTGATCTGCGGCGTGCTGGCTGGCGCCGTCGGCGCTCAGCTGCGCCGCCAGTTTGCCGCGAGCATTGCGGCGGCGACCGCGCGCGACCGGGTGACGAACCTGTTCGGCCAGCACGTCTCTCCGCAGGTCGTGGAGCGGTTGATAGCGGCGGGCCCCAGCACGGGGGGAGACGTCCGCCGTGTCGCGGTGATGTTCGTCGATTTCCGTGGCTTTACGGCCGGTGCGCGGTCGCGTACGCCGCAAGAGGTCGTCGATCGGCTCGACGGCGCCTTCGCCGTGCTGGTCGACATTCTCGATCGCCACGGCGGCATCGTGAACAAGTTCCTGGGCGACGGCTTTCTTGCCTTGTTCGGCGCGCCGCTGGAGGCCTCCGACGCTGCGCAGCGTGCGGTTGCCGCAGGCCGCGAGATGCTGAGCGCGATGGATCGCATCAACGCAGAGTCGAGCTGGCCGCTTCGGATCGGGATCGGCATCCATTTCGGCGAGGTCGTCGCCGGCAATATCGGCTCGCCCAGGCGCAAGGAATACACCGTCATCGGCGATACCGTGAACTTCGCCTCGCGCCTGGAGGCGCTGAACAAGGAGTTCGGCTCGCAGCTCCTGATCTCCGCGTCCGTGCGCGAGGCGCTGGGCGACGACGGCCGCGACGCCGTCGCGCTCGGCGAGGTCGAGGTGCGCGGCTACGAGCGTCCGGTGACGGTGTTTCAGCTGGGGTGAGGACGCCCCGCGAGGAGCGCATGGTGACGGTGCCATGGTAGCGCTTGACTCCCGTCTCATATAGTCATCTAGATGACTGCATGAATTCAGCGCCGCTCGACGACCGCCTGCCACGCTACCAGCGCCTGCGCGACGACCTCGCCGCGCGGATCAACCGCAATGAATGGCGGCCAGGCGAGTCGATCCCGTCGGAAGCCGAGCTCGGCGCGCATTACGGCGTCGCGATCGGCACCGTGCGCAAGGCGATCGACCAGCTCGTCGCAGATGGCGTGCTGGAGCGGCAGCAGGGCCGCGGCACCTTCGTGCGCCGTGCACGCTTCAATTCCTCGCTGTTCCGCTTTTTCCGCTTCCAGTCCGAGAGCGGCGAGCGGCGCGTGCCGAAGAGCCGCATCATCCGCCGCAAGAGCGTGCCGGCGACATCGGCCGTCGCATCGGCACTGCGCATTCCCGTCGGCGAGCCCGTGATCAGCCTGTCGCGCCTGCGCCTGATCGACGATGTGCCGCTGCTCGCCGAAGAGATCTGGCTCCAGCAGTCGCGCTTTGCGCCGATCCTTGAGATCGACACCGCGGAATTTGGCGACCTCCTGTATCCGCTCTACGAGGAGCGCTGCGGCGAGGTGGTCGTGTCCGCCGAGGAAATCCTGACCGTCGAGACCGCCAACGAGATGCAGGCGCGCCTGCTCAGGCTCGCGCCTCATGCCCCGCTGATCGTGATCGAGCGCCTTGCGCTCGACCTGGAGCGGCGGCCGATCGAATGGCGACGGTCGCGCGGGCCCGCAGACCGCTTCCGCTATCACGCCGAGATCCGGTGAAGGCGGACTTCAACGACATCAAGCAAAAACGTGTACAGGGGTAGGAAAATGTCGAACTGGTACAGCGAAAGCTCGCCGCTGGAGCGGCGGACGTTTTGGGCAAGCTTTGGCGGGTGGGCGCTGGATGCGCTCGACGTCCAGATGTTCGGCCTTGCTATCCCGGCGCTGATCGCAGCCTTCGGCATCAGCAAGGCCGATGCCGGGCTGCTCGGCTCGATCACGCTGTTCTTCGGCGCGTTCGGCGGTTGGTTCGGCGGCGCGCTCGGCGACCGCTTCGGCCGCGTCAAGGCGCTCCAGATCACCGTCGCGACCTTTGCGCTGGCGACCTTCGCCTGTGCCTTCGCGATGACCTACACCCAGCTCCTTGTGCTGAAGGCGATCCAGGGCCTCGGCTTCGGCGCGGAATGGGCCTGCGGTGCGGTGCTGATGGCCGAGATCATCCGCCCCGAGCATCGCGGCAAGGCGCTCGGCTCGGTGCAGAGCGCCTGGGCCGTGGGTTGGGGCGCGGCCGTGCTGCTCTCGGCGCTGGTCTTTACCTATGCGCCGGCGGACATTGGTTGGCGGCTGCTGTTCGCGCTCGGGCTGTTGCCCGCGCTCCTCATCATCTTCATCCGCCGCGGGCTGAAGGAGCCGCCGCGCGCGGTCGCGGCCGAGAAGACGCCGTTCTTCGCCACGCTCTCAGGCATCTTCCATCGCGACGTGCTGCGCTCGACGCTGATCGGCGGCCTGTTCGGCATCGGAGCCCATGGCGGCTATGCCGCGCTCACCACCTTCCTGCCGACTTACTTGCGCGAAGTGCGGCATCTGTCGGTACTGGGCTCCAGCGGTTATCTCGCCGTCATCATCGTCGCGTTCTTCTGCGGCTGCGTGACCAGCGGCATCGTCAGCGATCGTATTGGCCGCCGGGCGAATGTCGCGTTCTTCGCCGGCGCCTGCATCGTCACGGTGCTGATCTACATCTTCGCGCCGCTGACCAATGGGCAGATGCTGGTGCTCGGCTTTCCGCTCGGCTTCTTCTCCGCGGGCATTCCCGCCAGCATGGCGGCACTGTTCAGCGAGCTCTATCCGGCCGGCGTGCGCGGCACGGGCGTCGGCTTCTGCTACAATTTCGGCCGCATCGTCTCCGCGGCGTTCCCGTTTCTGGTCGGCTTCCTCAGCGACCGCATCGGGCTCGGGCCGGCGATCGGCATCGATGCGGCCTTTGCCTATTCGCTGGTGCTGATCGCGGTGCTGCTGCTGCCGGAGACGCGCGGCAAGGTGTTTGAGCAGGCCGCGACAAAGCGTGCCTGACATCGAGACGACATTGCCGCCGACGATCGATACCCACGCCCACGTGTTTCACCGCGGCCTGAAGCTCGCGGCGGGCCGGCGCTATGCGCCGAGCTACGACGCGCCGCTGGCGCGCTATCTGGAGCAACTCGACCGGAGCAGCATGAGCAATGGCGTGCTGGTGCAGCCGAGCTTCCTTGGCACCGACAATTCCTATCTGGTCGCGTGCCTGAAGCAGGCGAGTGGCCGCCTGCGCGGCATCGCCGTGGTCGATCCCGCGGCGACTACGGAAGAGTTACGCGCGCTCGATCGCGCCGGCGTCGTCGGCATTCGGCTCAATCTCGTCGGCCAGCCCTTGCCGGACCTCGCCGCCGGCGAATGGAAGGCGCTGCTCGGAAACGTGAGATCCATGGGCTGGCAGGTGGAGGTCCAGCGCAATGCATCCGACCTCGCGCTGCTTGCGCCGCAGTTGCTCGATTGCGGCGTCACAACTGTGCTCGATCATTACGCACTGCCCGATCTCAAGCTCGGCGTCGCCGATCCCGGCTTCCAGTCGGTACTGAAGCTCGGCGCGACGAGAAGCGTCTGGGTCAAGGTCTCGGCGCCGTACCGCCATGGCGCTGCCGGTCAAGATTTTGCGAAGCAGGCCTACGCGTTGCTGCGCGACGCTTATGGACTCGATCGCCTACTGTGGGGCAGCGACTGGCCCCACACGCAGTTCGAGGCAACACAGACCTACGCGAAGAACCGCCAGTTTCTCGACATGCTGATCGCCGACGAAGGTGAGCGTGCGCGCGTGCTGGCCTCGCCGCATCAGCTCTTCCGCTTCTAAAATCTCTCCCGCGATTGCTCCGATTGCTCCGAATTTTGGGGCATGACGAGCGACGTGGCCGGCTTGTAGAGTGCCGGCGAAGCGGCCGGTCGCGGCCGCGACTTGCATGAGGAAGAGACGATGCAGCGCCGCTACGTCACCGTCGACGTGTTCACTGACCGCGCCTTCGGCGGCAATCAGCTCGCCGTGGTGCTCGATGCCGGCGGCCTCTCCACAGAGCAGATGCAGTCGATCGCCACCGAGTTCAACTATTCCGAGACGACCTTCGTGCTGCCGCCGCGCGACAAGGCCAACGACGCCGAGGTGCGCATCTTCACCCCGGTCCGGGAGCTGCCCTTTGCGGGCCATCCCAATGTCGGCACGGCTTTCGTGCTGGCAACGATCGCCAAGGAGTCGAAGCCGCGGCTGCTGTTCGAGGAGAAGGCCGGTCTGGTCCCGGTCGATATCGTGCGGGAGCAGGGCAGGGTGATCAGCGCCGAACTCACCGCGCCACAGAAGCTGGCGAGGCTTGCGCAGCTGCCCGCAGCCGACGTCGCCGCCTGCATTTCCCTGGCGGCGGATGACATCAAGACCGATCATCATGCGCCGCAAGTCGTCGGCGTCGGAACGCCGTTCGTGGTGGCGGAGGTGCGATCGCGCGAAGCCGTGCGCAGGGCCAAGCCCGACGCGGCAGCGTTTGGCCGGATGCTGCCGCGCGACGGCGCTTTCTCGGTCTACTTCTACACGCGCGATGTGCCGGCAGCGGAGGCGCCCTGCGAGCGTCAGGCGCGGATGTTCTTTCCCGGCGCAAGCGGCCTGATCGAGGACCCCGCCACCGGCAGTGCGACGGTGGCCGCCGCGGCGTTGTTCGCCGATCTCGACCCCACGCGTGACGGCGAATTGAGGCTCACCATCGGCCAGGGCTTTGACATGGGCCGTCCGAGCATGCTTCTCACCCGCGTGCGCAAGCAGGACGGCAAGATCGTCTCCGCCCATGTCGGCGGGAGTTGCGTTCGGATGATGGAAGGAACGTTCAGGCTGGAGGGGGAGGGCTGAGCTCTTTCAGCTCGTCATTCCGAGGCAGCGCGAAGCGCTGAGCCCGGAATGACGGCAGCAGCTACACCTGCCGCCCCGTCAGATTCTTCACCGTCACCCCGTCGCGCTCCTCGATGATCTCCGCGATCATCTGGCGGTGGCAGTGGGTGTGGTCGCGCTCGTAGCAGAGCAGGCACACGGGGCCGGCCTTCTTCACCAGCGCGGAGAGTTCGTCCATCTCTTCCCGCGCCTGCGGGGTTTTCAGGTGCTTTGAATAGATCTTCTCCAGTGCGGCGTACTGGCCGCTGCGCGCGGCGAGGCGGCCCTCCTTCGGCGTGCCGAGCCCGGCGAGATGGACATAGGCGATGCCCCGTTCGTCGAGGCCCGCCGACAGCTGCTTCTTGGAAAAGCCCGGTCGGCGCGACGACGTTACCGCGCGCACGTCGACCACGAGCTTGACGCCGGCTTGTTCCAACTCGTCCAGCACGGCCTTGGGCGGCGTCTGCTCATAGCCGATGGTGAAGAGTTTCTTCGCCTTTGCCATGTCGCCCTCAGCTCACCCGCGCAATCAGTTCCATCGCGCCGGCCGGCGCGCGCACCTTGCCCTCGTGGATGACATAGGCGAATACGTCGCGCGGCTCCTTCTTCGGCTTGGTCTCGTCGACCTTCGGCAGGTCGTCCGGTTCACCGCCCGAAGTCCAGTCCTGGAAGCGCTTGGCCCAGGCATCGAGCTGCTTCGGCGGATAGCAGGTCTTGATCTCGTCATTGCCCTTCTGCAGCCTTGCATAGACGAAATCGCCGGCGACATCAGCGATAGCAGGATATTTGCCGTGCTCGGCAAACACCACGGGCGTCTCGAACTCGCGGATCAGCGCAACGAAGTCCGGCGTGCAAAAACTGTCGTGGCGGACCTCCACGACATGACGCAACGCGCGTCCCTCGAGCTTGCGCGGCAACAGCTCGAGGAATTTTCCAAAATCGGCGCCGTCGAATTTCTTGGTCGGGGCGAACTGCCACAGCACCGGCCCGAGATGGTCGCCCAGTTCCAGCACGCCGGAATCGTAGAACCGCTTGATGGAATCGCCGGCTTCGGCCAAGACGCGGCGGTTGGTGGCGAAGCGCGGTCCTTTCACCGAGAACACGAAGCCATCAGGAACTTCGCTCGCCCATTTGCGAAAGCTGTCCGGCTTCTGCGAGCCGTAATAGGTGCCGTTGATCTCGATCGAGGTCAGCTTCGAGGCGGCATAGGACAGTTCCTTCGCCTGCGCCAGCTTCTCCGGATAGAACACGCCGCGCCACGGCTCGAAGGTCCAGCCGCCGATGCCGATGAAGATGTTGCCGGATTTTTTTGACGCGGTTTTTGCTTTGGCCACGAAATGTCTCGCATCGATGGAGAAGGAAGGGCTTCATCCTAGTCAAACCAGATGTGATTGGCCAGTTGGCCCGCCCCGTCTAAGCTCGCAGGAGGACCCGCGAAGAAGGAGAACAAGATGCGGACGCTCTTGCTGGGAGCCGCGCTCGTCATGATGACATCTGCTGCCATGACATGTTCTGCGTTGGCGGATGACGACGACGCGAAAGGCGCACAGAAGCTCGCCCAGCAGGGCCGCGACGACTACTGGCATTGCCTGGCGCGGGAATATTCGCGCGATAGCAATCGGGGTCTGTCGGAACAGGATTTCGGCCGCTCGGTTGCGGGCGCCTGCCCATCGGAGCGGCAATATTACCGGGTGGCGCTGCTCGACTATCTCACCATGCAGTATCCGAACATCGATTCCGGCGCCCATCTCGCCACTGCGAACAGGGCGGTCGAGGCGGCGCAGAAGGATATCGTGACGGCCTTCGTCAAGCACCGGCCGCCCGCGAAGTAGGGGGTTGGCGAATGGCCAATAGCGAATAGGGAGAAGGCAGGCCTTCCTCATTCGCTACTCGCCATTCGCTATTCGCTATTCGCCCCAGGGCCTTCCGGCCGCGCACTTATCCATGGTATCACTCGCCGCATCTGGAGCAGGATGGACTTGCATGTCGTCTGAGTCGGTGGGTGGCATTCTGGGGGCGGTCGTCGCGGCGATCGTGCTCGCGGTCGCCGTCGTGTTTGGGCCGATCGGCCAGTACGGCAAGCCGCCCAGGCCGGCGAAAGTCGAATCGGCTCCGGTGGCGGCGCCGGAAGCCCCCGCCGCGCCTGCGCCGCGCGGGCCGATCATCCGGGAAGTGCCCAACCAATAAGGCACGGAAAATTGGGATTTCCGCCCCCTTGCGAACTGCTTTTGCCGTCCCCATCTAGCTTGCAACGGCGACGTTGAGCGAAGAACTCCGTTGCCGGGACGACCTTGGAATAGCTCAGGCCTGCGCCGGATGTACGCGCGGTCCGCCGTTCCGGGGTCGTTGGCATTTTAGGGGCCCTTTTCGGCCGTTCCCCAGAGACCCCGGCTTGGCAGCGCAGGACGCGGCGGATATACGCTGCCGTCATGAATGAAGCGATCAGACCGGGCGCCGACAACCCGCCACAGGCTCAAGAGGGGCCGGAACTGTCGGTCATCGTCCCGACCTTCAACGAGCGCGACAACGTCACGGTGCTGTACCGGCGGCTGGAGGCGACGCTCGCCAACGTCGCCTGGGAAGTCGTGTTCGTCGACGACAACTCGCCCGACGGCACCTGGGATGTCGTGCGCGCGCTGGCGCAGCACGACAGCCGCGTGCGCTGTGTCCGCCGCATCGGCCGTCGCGGCCTGTCGGGCGCCTGCATCGAGGGCATCCTCGCCTCGAGCGCTCCCTATGTGGCCGTGATCGATGCCGACCTCCAGCACGACGAGACGCAACTGCCGAAGATGCTGTTGCTGCTCGCCAGCGATCAGGCCGACCTCGTGGTCGGCAGCCGGTACATCGAGGGCTACAAGAGCGAAGGCTTCAACAAGCAGCGCGCCGGAGCCAGTGCGTTCGCGACCGAGGTCGCCAGGAAGATGCTGCGAGTCGGGATCGCCGATCCCATGAGTGGCTTCTTCATGATCCGCCGGGACCGGTTCGAGCAGCTCGCGCCCAAGCTCTCCGTGCACGGCTTCAAGATCCTGCTCGACGTCGTCGCGACTGCGCACGGCGGCTTGCGGGTCGTCGAGATCCCCTACACCTTCGGCGCCCGCCAGCACGGCGAGAGCAAGCTCGATTCCATGGTTGCGCTGGACTTCCTCGGACTCGTGCTGGCCAAGCTGACCAACGACATCGTTTCGCTGCGCTTCATCCTGTTTGCGATGGTCGGCGGCATCGGCCTCGTGGTGCATTTGACCACGCTGTTCGTCGCGCTTCGGCTGTTCAAGGCGCCGTTCGCGGAGGCGCAGGCCGCCGGCGCCATCGTCGCGATGACCGGCAATTTCATCCTCAACAACTTCCTCACCTATCGCGACCAGCGGCTGAAGGGTCTTGCGCTGCTGCGTGGCCTGATCGCCTTCTACATCGTGTGCAGCGTCGGCCTGCTCGCCAATGTCGGCGTCGCCTTCTCGGTCTACGACCAGGAGCCGATCTGGTGGCTGGCAGGCATGGCCGGCGCGCTGATGGGCGTGGTGTGGAATTACGCGATGTCCGGACTGTTCGTCTGGCGCAAGAAATAGCCTGCGATGGGCGGAGCCGACGCGCGGATCGTCCGCAATACCGCGCTGCTGATTCTCGCGCTGGTGGCCCTGCGGCTGGTCGCGGCCGCGTTCACGCCTGTTACCTTCGACGAAGCCTATTACTGGATGTGGTCGAAGAATCTGGCGGGCGGCTACTACGACCACCCGCCGATGGTGGCCTACGTGATCCGCGCCGGCACCATGATCGCCGGAGACACCGAGCTCGGCGTCCGGCTTGTCTCGATTCTGTTGGCGCTGCCCATGAGCTATGCGGTCTACCGCTCGGCCGCGATCCTGTTCGGCGGCGCGCGTGTCGCCGCCACCAGCGCCATCCTGCTCAATGTGACGATGATGGCCTCGGTCGGCACGCTGATCGTCACGCCCGATGCGCCTCTTCTGGTCGCCTCGAGCTTCGTGCTCTTCTTTCTCGCGAAAGTGCTGGAGACCGGCCGGGGCGCCTGGTGGCTCGCGGTCGGTGCGGCGGTCGGCGCAGCGCTACTGTCGAAATACACTGCGATGTTCTTTGGGCCGGCCATCCTGATCTGGCTCGCTTGCGTGCCGAAGCTAAGGCGCTGGTTTCTCTCGCCCTGGCCGTATCTCGGCGGCCTGGTTGCCCTCGCGATGTTCTCGCCGGTGATCCTCTGGAACGCGGACCATCAATGGGTCTCGTTCGCAAAGCAGCTCGGCCGCGCGAGAATCGAGGACTTCCGCCCGGTCTTCATCGCCGAGCTGATCCCGACTCAGATCGCGTTCGCGACCCCGCTCGTCTTCATCCTCGGCGCGATGGGCCTGCACGCGCTGACCTGGCACCGGGCCGGCGCGCTGGCCTCGCGCCTGCTGATCGAGACGATGTTCTGGACCATCGTCGCCTACTTCGTCTGGCATTCGCTGCACGCCCGCGTCGAGGCCAACTGGTTCGCGCCGGTCTACCCGCCTTTCGTCGTCGCCGCGGCCGCCGCCGCCAACCTCGTGCAGTGGAAGCCGCGCCAGCGGCGCCTGGTCGATTTCTGCCTGCGCTGGGCCGCGCCGACAGGCATCGCGATGTTTGCAGCCCTGATCGTGCAGGCCAATACCGGCTGGCTGTCGGGATATCGCCGCGATGCCACGGTGCGCAGCGTCGGCGTCGGCTGGCGCGAGCTCGCCGCCGAGATCGAAACGGTGCGCGCGCGCAATGGCGCGAGCTGTGTGCTCGCGCAGGACTACGGCACCACGGGCTGGCTCGCATTCTATCTGCCGCGCGGCACCTGCGTAGCGCAGCAGACCCAGCGGATCCGCTGGGTCAATATGCCCGAGCCAGATCCCAAGCTGCTCGCCGGCAAGCTGCTCTATGTCGACGAACTGCGCGCAGGAGGCCATCCCGCCCTCGACGCTCTCTTTGCGCAGGTGACGCCGATTGCGCAATTGCAGCGCAAGCGCGGGCCGCTCGTGGTCGAGACCTACGGCATCGATCTGCTGGAAGGCGCCAGGGGCGACGTGCTCGACCGCTCGCCGCCGCCGGAAGCGCGGTAAGGCCCTACTATATCCACACTGTCGTCCCTGCGAACGCAGCGACCCATACCGCGTGATCTATCTTGAGGGCAGATGCGTGTACCGACAACAACCTCGTCAGTGCTAGTCTTCGCCAAACCTCTCCCTGTGGTAGATCTCCGCTTTCGCGGGGACGACAGCGGAGTGTCGGCAAGCAGCTGCGGCTATTTAGTCGACAGCCTCGGCCTTGGTCGACGCCTGAGCCGGCCCATCCCGGTCGCGCCAGAACCAGACTGCCACGACGCCGGAGCGGCCGCGGACCTGCGCGAGCAGGGGGCCAGAGAGGACGCCGTCGGGCGCGCCCCGGAAGTCGGCAGTGTCCAGCAGCATATCGCTCAGCGCGAGCCGCACATCGTTCTGGGTGGCAATCTCCATCAGCCGGCTTGCGACGTTGACGGTGTCGCCCGTCGCCGTGATGTGCTGATGGCTTTCGCCGAGCCGGGATGCGACGATCGGGCCGCAATGCGCGCCGATCTTGAAACCGAGCTGACCTGCGATTGCCGGCGGTAGCGAGGCGATCCAGTGTTCGAGGCCGCGATGCAGATCGATCGCGCATTTCAGCGCGCGCGCCGCGTCGTCGGGCATCGCGCGCGGCAGCCCGAACAGGATCATGGCGCCGTCGCCGAGAAAGCCGGTGATCATGCCGCCGCAATCGATCGCGGTCTTGTCGATCAGCGCGTGAAAAGTCTTCAGAATATCCCTGAGTTCGTCCGGATCAATCCGCTCGCTCAGACCGGTGAAACCGGAGAGATCGACGAAGACCACGGCTGCATCCTGCCGGACGGGCTTCGACAGGAAGTCCGGATCTCGCGCCAGCCATTCTTGCACCGCCGGAGCCTGGAATTGCGCAAGCGACCTGCTCTTGGCGGCGAAATATTGCGTCCGGCGGCCTCCGGCCCACAGCTGCACGCCGGCAAAGACCGCAACCGGCGGCACTGCCGCCGCGAGCGTGGTCGCGGCGTTCAGCCAGATGCCGTGCGTGAACGCGTACAGGTTGAGCCCGGCCCAGGCCGTCATCACCGCGGCCGCCGCCATGATGCCGAGCGCACTACGCCGCCAGGCGAGCAGGCCGACCAGCAGCATCGGCAGCAGGATCGCAGTGAGCGCGTCGGCAATACGGACCCTGCGGTCGCGCACGATGGAGTCGCCGGCGACCAGATGCGTGATTGCGGTCGAGACCACCTCGACGCCGGGCATCAGGGAATCGAACGGCGTGGGATAGAAATCGCCGCCGCCGGCGACCGAGGCGCCGATCACGACGATCCGGTTCTCGATCGCGGCGCGATCGAGCGTGCCGTCGAAGATGCTCTGTGCGCTGACGGTACGGATCGTGCGACGCGGGCCATAATAGGTGATCGGCAATGCCAAATCGCTGTCGGTCGGCACCGCGCGATCGCCGAGCATGAGGCGGTCCGGCGCGACCGTCAGCGGCTGGTCGAGCGCGCGGGCCGCGACGCGCAAGGGGAACGACAGCTCGACCTTGTCGCGCGTCCGGAACAGCATCGGCACCGATAGTGGCGAGCCCGACTGCCCCGTCGCGACGTTGACGACACCGACCTCGGCGTGATCGGCGAACGCGGGCAATGGCCGCAGGAAACGTTCGGCCTGCGGCAGCACGGCGAGGGGACCTTCGCTGCTGGGATCCACGGTTTCGCTGGCGGAGGGGAAGATCGCCGCGGCGGCGAGCACCATGGGACCGGTGGCGAGCGTGTTGGCCAGCGTGGCGTCTCCGATCGCAGCGCTGCGATCAACGAGCAGGAGATCGATCGCGACGACCTTCGGCTTGAACTGCACGATGGTGTCGACGACGCGGGCGAGATCGGCGCGCGGCAGCGGATAGCTGCCGCCGCGTTTCACCACGGTATCGTCGATCGCGACGATGGTGACGAGATCGGGCGGAGCCTTCACGCCGCGGACCTGCGTCCGCCAATCCGTCAGCGTCGCCTCGAGCCGATCGAGAAAGCGCAGATGGCCGTTGGCGTGCGCGGCAAAGATGCCGGCGCCCCATAGCGCGGTGAGGACGAGCGCCACCAGGATCTGAATGCGTCGGCTGCGCATGCGGTCGTCCTGCAATCTTCTATTGTCCAAATCTCATAGGTCGAGCCTTGTTGACCCGGTCTTATTGTCCGAGTCTTGCCATGAGGGCGTCGACGCGCGGCTGGCCCCATGTCTTGACGGTCAACGGGCCGGTCGGCTCGACATCGACGCCTTCGCCGGGCCCAAGCACGACGCCGCGTCCACGAGCCCTCCGGGTCACGCCGACCCGGCCGTCGGCGACGAATACGGAGGTCTTGGTGTCAGCGACATCGACCGCCCATTTCGTGCCGCGCACCGCGGCAATCGCTTGCGGCGTCAACACCTTGAAGGGATTGCCGCCGCGCCTCCTGGGCACCTCGATCAGCAGCGCTTTGCTGCTCAACTCCGCGGAGTCTATATGTCCGTCGCGGTTGGCGTCCTTAAGTTCAAACTTGGCGCCGTTTTCCGCAACGATGGTGACACCGTTATCACACCGCCAGGTCTGCGTCCCGGCAGCCGACGGCGATGCGGTGCAGCCCGCATTGGCCGCAGGCTGTGCAGTGGCAGATCCAATCAATAGAAACGACCCCGCCAGGACGAAAAAACCTGCGCGCGCGATCCCTCTCATGCCAGCCTCCGTTTACGTGCACGGCACAGTTCAGGGCAAGTCGATACGGTACCGTATCACGCGCAGAGGCTGCTGAAAAGTGCCGGGGTAGGAGCTACTTTCTCGTGGCGGCGATTTCCAGAACCGACCTGATCAACTTTCGGTCACGGCGCCGTGCCCCGTGAGGGACGCAGGGCCGGCCGGACGCCGAGCCCACCAGCCTCGCGCAACGCTTCCGCGCTACGGTCAGGGCCAGTTTGGCGACCACGAAAATGACGTTGTTGAATGTCTCGTGGGTACGGTCGCAAGCGTCGAAGAACTGACGCAAGCTGGTCTAGAAACATGGTTAACAAATTCGACTAAGTCCGTAATTCTGCGGGCTTTTTTCTCAAAACGGGACAGCGTTAACGCGTTGCCCCACATCCGCCCGAACTTAATCTGCATTTAACTAAAAGTCGCCTTAATGACGCTCCGGCCCTCTGCGAGATGCTGTTCCCGGATCGTGACCAGCGGCACTTTCAAGGGGGACTGAGTGACACCGTCCTGGACGCAAGGCGAATGAGTACGAGTATCGCTGCGCAAAGTAACGCGGCACGGAAGTCCAAAAATCCTGGCAAGAATTCTCTTCGGAAGCCTTCCCGGAAAATAACCACGACAAATTGGCTGGGCGCCGCGGCGATCGGCTGCGTCGTGATGGGCGCCGGCTGGACCATCTACAGCAACGTTTTTGGCGCGAGCGTCTATCCGACCGTCGGCGGCATCGGCTA
>NZ_AJQE01000401.1 GCF_000261685.1 Bradyrhizobium genomosp. I (2014)
AGCGTGCGCCCAAAGTGGCGCTGCGCGAGGCCGGCGAGGCCATCAGGGAAACCTTCGCGCTGCTGCCCGACCGGCTCCAGGTCGCAGCTCCGATCTCGCGCGAGATGTTCAACGAGCGCTTTGCCGCGGCTGGGACGGAGGGCGTGCCATCGAATGCGGCGAGCGCCGCGCCCGCGACCCAGGTTGCGGCGGCCAGGGAATCTTCGAAGGACGCCCCGAAGCAGAGCGTGATCGCGAAGGCCGCGGAAGCGCTGAAGCCGGCAGCCAGGGCTGCTGACAGGACCACTGACAAGGCTGCCGACAAGGCCAAGCGTGCGCCGGATGCCCAGATGCAGCTGGCCTCGGCCGATCCGGCCCAGATCGTGCCGGCGCCCGAGGCCAAGCCGAAATCGTTCGCCGATCGCGCCAAGGCCGCGGTGATGTCGATCACCGGTCCGCGCCAGTCGATGGTCGAAAAGCTCTGGGGCAAGCGCGAGCCGTCCGGCGGGCTGCTCGCCTACGCCTCGGCCGATGCCAGCGTGACCGCGTCCATCGCGCCGAAGGAGCAGAATCCGATGTTCGGCGGCGCGCCGCCCTATGAGCGCGACACCGCGGTCTACGACATCACCGCCAGGACGGTGTATCTGCCCGACGGCACCAAGCTCGAGGCGCATTCGGGCCTCGGCTCCAATCTCGACGATCCGCGCTCCTCGAAAATCCGCATGCGCGGCGTGACGCCGCCACATATCTACACGCTGAAGCCGCGCGAGGCGCTGTTCCACGGCGTGCCGGCGCTGCGCCTGACCCCGATCGGCGGCGAGAGCGCGATCTACGGCCGCGACGGCCTGCTCGCGCACACCTTCATGCTCGGGCCGAACGGCGATTCCAACGGCTGCGTGTCGTTCAAGGATTACTACGCGTTCCTCGACGCCTACCGCAACAAGGGCATCCGCAAGCTCGCGGTGCTGGCGCGAGTGGAGTGAGGAGCCCTCACGCCGCCATCGCCCTGCGCAGCGCCATCTCGGTCACGATCGCTGCTTTCACCGCGGGCCGCGCCTGCATGCGCTCGAGATAGGTCGACAAGGACGGCCATTGCGCGATGTCTATTCCTGCGGGACGCAGCAGCAGCAAGGCCCAGGTAAGATGGGCATCCGCGACGGTGAAGCCGTTGCCGACGAGGAATTCGCGGCTCGCAAGGTGCGTAGCAGGCACCGACAATGTCTGCGCGATCCGTGCCCGCGGCTTGGCGAGCGAGCCCTCGTCCTTGTACCAGAAGGTCGGAAACAGGAACGCTTTGTGGATCTCGGCGCCGATGAAGCTCAGCCATTCCTGCAGCCGATAGCGGTCCGGATCGCCGAAGCGGGGCGCGAGGCCCGCCTGCGGCTTTAGGTCGGCGATGTATTGCAGCACCGCTGCGCTCTCGGTCAACCGATCGCCATTCTCCAGCACCAGGACCGGCACCGCGCCCATCGGCGACAGGTCGCGGAAATCGCTGCCGTCGTCCACGATCCTCTTGGTCCAGATATGGGCGAGGTGATACTGCGCCTCGATATCGGCCTCCATCAGCGCGATGCGGCTCGAGAGCGAGCAGGCCATCGGAAAGAAATAGAGCTGCAGCATCGCACTCTCCATCAGGTCAGTGCTTCGACCTGCGCGATGATCGCGAAGCGGTCCGACAATTCGGCCAGCGCGACCTGATGGATCGTCCGGGCGTCCAGCGTGCCGCCGCGCCCGTCGGGCAGGTCGCGGGTGGCGCAGGCGTCGGCCGCGATCGTCGTGCGCAGGCCGAGATCGAGCGCGGCGCGGGCCGTCGAAGACACGCACATATGCGTCATGAAGCCGGCCAGCACGATGTTCTTGAGTCCGGTCGCGGCCAGCCGGGTCTGCAGGTCGGTGCCGGCAAAGGCATTTGGCAGCGCTTTCTCGATCACGGGCTCGCTGGCGAGCGGCGTCAGGCGCTCGACGATCGCGCCGCGCGCGGCCTCGCGGTCGAACAGGCCGCCGGCGCGGCCCCTGTGCGCGACGTGGATGATCGCAGCGCCGCTCTCCCGCGCGCGCGCGAGCAGGCGCGCAGCCGCCGCGATCGCTGGCTGTGCATCGGGCAGGGCCAGCGGACCGGCGCAGTATTCGTTCTGGATGTCGATCAGCACGAGGCAGGCCTCGTTGAGCTTCGGCGGATTGAGATCGGCGCCGGCGAGTTCGAGCAGGGTCTTTGGAGCGGTCATGCTGGTGGGGCCTTCTGGGGAATGTCGGATGAGGCGACACTAGCGCAGCCGGAGCCTGCCATTGTGCCGGAATATTGCGGCATACGGCTGCAAATTTGCAGGAAGGCGCCGCCGCCTGCTAGGCTCGGCCTCATGAACTGGGACGACCTGCGCATCATTGCCGCGGTGAGGGACGAGGGCACCTATGCCGGCGCCAGCGCGCGGCTGCGCATCGACGAGACCACCGTCGGCCGCAGGCTGGCACGCATCCAGCGCGATCTCGGCGTGCCCTTGTTCGAGGCGGTGGACGGCCTGCGCCGGCCGACGCGGCATTGCGAGGCGGTGCTCGAGCATGTCGGCGCGATGGCGGCGCATGCGGCGGCGATCGACCGCATCAAGGAGAGCCAGGTGGGCCCGGTCGGGCGGCTGCGCATCGCCTCGACCAATGCGGTCGCCGAAGAGCTGCTGGCGCCGCATGCGGGCAGCTTCCTGCGCGATCACCCGGGGCTGACGCTGCAATTCCTCACCTCCAGCGGCAACGTCAAGTTCTCGCGCTGGCAGGCCGATCTCGCCATTCGCCTGCGCAAGCCGGAGAAGGGCGACTTCACCATCTCCAAGCTCGGCGAGGTCAGGCTGTATTTCTTCGAGCCCGCGGACCGCGGCGGCGGTGAGCCTGTGGCCTGCGTCTATCCCGACGAGCTCGACGCGATCCCCGAGCAGCAATTCCTCCGTGCCAAGCGTCTGAAGAACGTCCGCTGCATCACCGACAATGTCCGCATCGTCAGGACCATGATCCAGTCGCATCAGGCCGTCGGCGTGCTGCCCGAGCATAGTTGTAGAACATTGCTGTCGGATCGCAGCCTGCGCGCCACCTTGCTGCCAAAGCGGCGCGATGTCTGGCTCTTGGTGCAGAACCATCTCAAGCGCGATCCGGCGACGCGCGTGACGATCGACTGGGTGCGGTTCTGCTTCAGGGATCTCTCGAACCGCTGATCGTCACGTGAACGCGATCCGCGGCGCCGCGCGACCAAGTCATGGGTTGCGCGCGCGTGCAGGTTGCGTAAGCTCGCAACCACCGTCTTCATCAGGACAGATTCATGACCACGCTCGAGCAGGCCATCCGTCCCTCCGCACGATCGCGGGAATGGAAGGCGATCGTCATCCTGATCCTGATGATCCCGGTGCTGTGGTCGCCGTTGTTCCTGTTTCGAACCTTCCTGTTTCAGCCGTTCAATATCCCTTCAGGCTCGATGATCCCGACGTTGATGGACGGCGACAACGTCCTGGCCGCCAAATATGCCTATGGCTGGGGCCGCTATTCGTTCCCTTATGCGCCGTCCTTCATCTCTGGCCGTTTCGGCGCCGCCGATCCCGCCCATGGCGATATCGTCGTGTTCGCGACGCCGAAGGACCCGTCGAACGTTTATGTGAAGCGCCTCGTTGGCCTGCCCGGCGACCGCATCCAAATGCGGGAAGGGCAGCTGTTTCTCAATGACAAGCCGGTGACGCGCGTCGCTCTGACGGCCTTGCCCGCGGGCTCCGCCTGCGGAGCCGAACCGGGCGCGAGAGCCAAACGCTGGTGCGAGACGATGCCGAACGGCGCGAGCTATGTCACCTACGACTGCGTCGACCGCGGCTATGTCGACAACACCGCTGTTGTCACCGTGCCGCCAGGCCATTTCTTCGCGATGGGCGACAATCGCGACAACTCGACCGACAGTCGCTTCCAGTCGGCGATGGGCTTCATCCCCCTGGACAATCTGGTCGGAAAGGTGACGCGGATCTACTGGTCGCTGGACTCCAGGGGCGAACTGCGCCCTGAGCGGATGGGGAAAGTGCAGTAGGGAGCAGTCCCCCGTCTCGTCATTCCGGGCGCGCGCCAAAGGCGCGCCGGATGACGGAGTTCAAACAAAAACCCCGGCATCACTGCCGGGGTTTTGTAGTTGTGGAGCGAGATCCCGGATCTGCGGTGCACCGCTGCGCGCTGCACCGCGTCCGGGACGACTTCGTCGCCTTAGAAGTCCATGCCGCCCATGCCGCCGCCGGGGGGCATTGCCGGGCCGGCGCCGCCCTTCTTGGGCAGCTCGGCGACCATGGCTTCCGTGGTGATCAGGAGCGCGGCCACCGAGGCTGCGTTCTGGATCGCGGTGCGGACCACCTTGGTCGGGTCGATGATGCCCTTCTTGACGAGGTCGGCATATTCGCCGGTCTGGGAGTCGAAGCCGTAATTGTAGGTCTTGTTCTCCAGGATCTTGCCGACGATCACCGAGCCGTCTTCACCGGCGTTGATCGCGATCTGGCGGGCGGGAGCCGACAGCGCCTTGCGCACGATCTCGACGCCGGTCTTCTGGTCGTCGTTCTTGGTGCGCAGGCCCTTGAGCTGCTCGGAAGCACGGAGC
>NZ_AJQE01000402.1 GCF_000261685.1 Bradyrhizobium genomosp. I (2014)
GAACTCATAGGGCGCGGCGGCCTTGCCCTTGCCGATGCACTCGACCTCCGGAGCATGGAAGGAATACAACTTCCAGCCGCGCTGGCGCTGCTGCTGCGAGCCGATCTGGGTGGCTCGGCTCAGCGGCAGGGCGAATGCCCCCTCCAATGCGGCCTGGCCCTCGGTCTTGCGGCGAATGTCGCGGATGATCCGGCCCAGCCGGCTGCGCAGGGTGCGCAGCTGTCGCTGATGCCGGTTGAATTGTTTGGCATGAGCGTAGCGGCCCGCCATCATCGCCGCGCTTTTGGCCACGCGAACATAGGATTGCCGGAGCCTGACCCCGTGCTTCCTCGCCAGGCGGTTCAACCCGCGGATCGCTGCATGCAGCAGCTTGGCGTCGGTCGGGAAGCTGATGGCCTTCGGTTGGACGGTCGTGTCGACCGTGACCCGCTTGAGGTCCTGGCTGCGCAACGCACCGCTCGCGTGCGCCACGCGAAGGCTCTCGGCCAACAACCGCTCCAGCTTGTCGCCGAGCCGCTTGCGCCAGTGGCTCAGGTCTGAGCGCTCATGCGGGAAAACGTGCTGGAAAAACTCTTCGCCGGTGAAGAACTGGAAGTACGGATCGTGGACCCAGCGCTCGCACACCCCCTCATCGGACAGGCCGTAGATGTGCTTGAGCAGCAGCAATCCGATCATGAAGCGGGTCGCGATACCCGGCCTGCCGTTGTCGCTGTAGAGCGGCGCGATCTCGCCGTCGATCCAGTCCCAATCGACCCTGCCGGCGAGCAGAACCAGCTCGTGTCGCATGTTGATGATCTGGTCCAGCCGGGACCGGAACAGATCGTTCGAGCCTGTCGTCCTGTGCTTCTTTGGTCGCATCGGTCCCTCCGATGCAGCACAGAATCACGGTTCGCAGCGGCAGGGAAATCCAAAATCGAAATTGCAGGTTTTTGCTGTGAAGCCCCAATCCCCTGCAATCTCAAATGCCGCCGCAACCGGAAAACAGACTCTCAATCAAGTGCTTGGAGGCTTGTTCACGGACAACATCCGAAGCTGATCGCCGAGACACGTGAGGCGACTACCAGTCCTGGGGCGAGAGCTTCGTCGCCCTGGCCGAGGGTCTGCAGAACGCGCTGTGGTCGCTCGGCGGGCCAGCGCGTAAGCATCGCACCGGGCCAAGGCCCGAGCCCGTATCAGAGTCCCGTGAATGGTGTCGTAGTTCAGGTATCCCTGCAACACGCGGCGGAGCCACGCGCCGGTATCAACGATGAACGCCTGGCGGCGGTTCGTTACGCCGTGTCGTATCGTGCCATCCTGGCATTGCGGGAGTCGATTGTCACCCGTCGGATTGTGATGCGCGTTTCGCGGGATCGTGAGCGC
>NZ_AJQE01000403.1 GCF_000261685.1 Bradyrhizobium genomosp. I (2014)
TGGTGAGGATCAGAACAATCGAGCCATGGAACCTGACAGGCACTCCAAATCCAGCGTTGACCAGCCCGACGAGAAGCTTCGCGGCCGAGCGAGGCCCTGACCCTACGCGTCGGCATAGCAATCGTGGACCGGTTCATCATATCGTTTTACAGCTTAAGGGAGATGCAGTGAATCGTGAGGGGCTCTATTCTTCGATGTCCGCCGGATAAATTTGGAAATGCGGCAAATGATGATCGAGGACGATAAGGGGATTCGCCCCGGCATCGAAACGATGCGCGGGTTGCCTGCATTTTATGATGGTGCAGTCGTGACGACATCGTCGCTCACGAATGTAAGTCTATGTGTCGATCTGGACGCGGCGAAGCAGTTGGATCGATTACAGCCGATGATCGAACCGATAAACTACACGACGCTTTGGCAGCTGCAACCTGTGTCAAACAGTTGAAGTTCGATGCGGTTTCTCCTTTTCGCCCGATGAAGTAGTCTACGAAAATCGAGCGATGCAGTTCGTAGCGCATATTTAAGCTATCTAATGCGGAACGAACGCCGCATAAACTTCATCGGCTCCACTAGGGTTGGCGCGATTATCGCCGCCGCTTCGGCCAAATATCTCAAACCATATATGTTGGAGCTTTGGGCTCGACGCCGTTGATTGTGCTCAACGACGCGGGCGAAAAAAATGACAAGGCTGGCGCGAGCGCCAA
Source organism: Bradyrhizobium genomosp. I (2014) (assembly GCF_000261685.1). Classification (GTDB taxonomy): domain Bacteria; phylum Pseudomonadota; class Alphaproteobacteria; order Rhizobiales; family Xanthobacteraceae; genus Bradyrhizobium. Next base: position 705 of record NZ_AJQE01000403.1, read on the forward strand.
GCAAAGGAGACAGGCGAGGGGTGTGGCCCTGCGAAGTGCACACCGCAGTTTTCCTTATTCGCGCGGGAGGGCCACTGGCGTGGAGCGTCGGTCGAGATAGCCACCAGGGAACGCAGTCAGGGGAAGGATTGGCGTATATGGATGCCATAACGCGAGCCCAACCAGCCGCGCGTCAAGCCGTACGATCAGTTTGCGGGCGATCATGTTAGCTATCGCCTCATCAATCTCGCCCTGCATTACATTCGCCGCGCCCGGCCGATCGCACAGGCGAGTTTCAGGCGAGCCTTCGTCCGCGGCCAGAAGAATTTCTCGCTCGAGGCCTCTGACGCGGTGTTCGCGCTCGATTGCTATGGCTCGCGTGTCCTCGACTATGATTTCGTCGCCGTTGTCCTGCATCGACAGCATAGAGAAAGTCGGCCCCCTCCAGGCTTTCAGCCAGGCATCGATGCCCTTGGCGACGGCATTTAGCCCCGGGCGGTTTTCGTCGCGCGGTGTGAAATGGCCGCCGACATCGTGGTCTTCGCTGTCTTCGAAGTAGTATACCTGTTCCGAGAGATCGCGCTCCGACAGCGGATACACGTAGCGATAGGGGGCGGCCGGGAGCAGCTTCAGTCCATGTTTCTCAGCTGTGTAATGATAGGGGCTGTAGCGCTGGTATCGCAAGCGTACCGCAGGTCCCGGCTGCAGATGATGCAGCAACGGCAACCAAGAGGCCATTTCCGCATACCATGCATCACACTCGCCGGGAAAGCCCCACAATAAACTCCAACTGACCCGCACGCCGTACTGACGGCACCACTTCAACAGCTGAACATTGTGCGCTGAGGTCGTTCCTTTGCGCATCAGCTTCAAAACACGAGTATCCAGGCTCTCAATACCCGGTTGAATCCAGCGGACGCCGGCGGCAGCCAGCTTTTCCACTTCGTGGCGCTTCAGGTTGGCTTTGACCTCAAAGAAGATCGCGAGCTTCTCGGGTAGCGCGGTGAGGTGAGGGAGCGCCTTTTCAAGGTAGTCAATGGCCATAATATTGTCTACAGCTTCGATGCGCGACGAGCCGTAGCGCGCCGACATCTCAATCATCTCCGCTGCGGCCTGCCCCGCGGGCTTCTGGCGGTAGGTCATCGATCCGCCGTTCAGCCCGCAAAACAGGCAATGACTGCGCTCGCCCCACCAGCAGCCGCGAGAGAACTCCATCGGCAGCCCAGCATGGATGCGGTCGGCGTAGAGCGACGCCTCAACCTCCGCAAAATAGTCCGAGAAATCCGGCAGCGGCAGGTCACGCATGTTCTCGATCACGGCGCGGGGCACTAAGTCGCGCGTCGACGCCGCGGGATAGCCGGCCTCGCGATGCGTCGGGCCGAAAACGCCAAATGGCAGGTCAGCAGGCGGGATGTCTCTGCCGCGATTTAGGATGTCCCAACACAGCGGGCCGATCAGTGCGTCGGCCTCGCCCGACACGACATAGTCGACCCATGGGAAACGCGCGTGAGTGCTGCGCCCCATTACCGACTCGCAGTTCGCTCCACCCATGAGGGTGACAAGATCAAGTGAGCGCTCGCTCAGCCGGCGCAGCAACGCGAGCGAGGGGACATGCTGGGTGAAGGTCGAGCTGCACCCGACCATAGCCGGCCGCTTCGCCAATATCTTGTCAGCCGTCCAGTCGATAAACCCGCCGATGAGCGAGCGCAGCCTAAGGAAATTCGCGCGACGCTCGGCCATACCTTTGCCTGCGTGTATCGGGTTGCGCTCGAAATAGAGGTCGAGGAAGGCGTTTTGTTCGGGTTCGAAGCCGGGAAAAGCAATGCCCGCGAACAGCCAATCAACCAGTGCCTCCTCTGGCGGGCAATTCTCAAGAGGTCCATAGTCGGCGATGCCTATGTATTCTAGAAACCAGATGTTGGCATATGCTATGGTGGATTGCAGTCCAGCCTGGGTCAGCGCTGATTTCAGCAGACCAAGCGCCAGTGACGGCCTTTCGACTGCCGACACAGGCATGTTGACTAGGACGATTGGCACAGCGATACTCATAATCATTCCACGTTATTCATGATGTGCGCACAGGTGCGTTCGCCATGCCATAGTCTCATGCGCCGGACGGCAAAGTGAATTCTGCGCGACTCCTGACCGGAGCTGTGAACATGAAGTCGCTAATTCGGCTAGTGGGCAGCCCGCTTCGAGCCACGATTTCCGCGTCACGTTCGTTGCCCGGCGACTGGACGGCATGAGCAAGCAGAGAGTGCTGGAGCCGAACGGGGAATAATTGCCTGCACGCGGCTCCGCTCTGGTATTTAGCGGCGCCACCCTCGAGTGAGACTCGCTGTTTTTCATCATTGATGAACGGACTGACGTCGTCATTCACATGGACCTATCAAAGTTTCAGGCGCGTCGTCGTCCGCTAGCAGGGATCACCGCCAGTGCAAGTTGCAGTGGCGCGCCACGAAAAGCCACGACCTCTCCGGAACCAGCGGCACCGTCGTCTGGCAGAACCATTTGATTGACCACTGGGCGGGGCAAGCCATTCTCGACTTAACCGCGTGCGTCCCAGTCGTGCACCGCTGATGCCCGAAATGAGGGCTTGGCTCGAAGCCGCAAGCGCGGAACCCCGCTGGTCTTCTTTTGTCACGCCGGTTGTGCACGCCACGAAGCCAGGGACCGTGGATGCGGAGCGGCATGTCATCGCGCTCAGCACTGCTGGATGGTGGGATGCTGCTGTCGCTTGAGGCTAAGTAGTGCCTCAATGCGAATCGGCACAATCTGCACCCGTATGGGAGGACGCGTGTTTGACTCCTTCGATGCGCCTCGTCGTCCAGTCACCGGTCTGCCAGATGAAGCAGTCGTCGAGGTCTTCTTCGATCAGCCCGGTCATGTACAACTGATCGAGCAAGTCGGCGACCCCAAGGAGGGTTGTTCCGTCAGCTGCGACCCGAATAACCAGCTCCGACATTGTGCAGTTGCCGTCCGCGATCAAAGGGCCAACGGAAATCGGGGCGATGTCGTCGAGCACGCGGTGTTCCATGTTGCGTGAGCGAAGATGAAAGCACCGGTTCCCTGCCTTATATTGCAGGTCCCTGCGGAAGCGGATCGGCAGGTCATATGGGCTGGGCTCTCGAGCATATACTGTTCGATCATGCTCTGCAGCCCGCCCCGGAAACCGTCAGGCGTGCTGAAGAAGCGTTCACCCAGAATGCGGGTACCCGAGAGGCCAGCGATCGCTACCCGGCACCGGCGTCACCAGTCGTAAACGCCCCTGCCGCATATTTACGAGGAAGCCGGAAACGCAGGCGATCGTCGTGTGATTGCGTTCCAGAAAGGCGATTGCACCGTCCTTGTTAGCGCCCCTGCGCTTCTCCTTCCGCTCGCGCGCGCGCCCGACCATGGCCTTTGCTGTCTGCGCCTCCTTGCCCTGCAGGATGAGTTCGACTCCTAGCAACTCCTCAGGCGAAAAGGCCGTGTGAATCTGATTAAGATGGGCCCTGCTCAGCACGGAGAAACGATTCGTCGTCGTGCGATATAGATTGAAGAGCCCGAGCACGTGCCTGGTGAGTGCCGGATCCTTGAGTGGGGCTGCGGTTGTTGTTTGCGGTAACGCGCCCGTAATCTGATAGTAGTCGAACAGAAAGCGATCGTAGTGTGGGTTGTCCATAGGATCTGTGGCCCAGTAGCAGAAGCCCGTGCGGACTGCAGAACCAAACATTTCGCTCGCGACACCAACCACGCCCCGCCAAAGCGCTGCATGCTCTTTGCTATGTCGTAATAGCCTGTAAAGCGATCGGCCGAGAGGCCACAGAACCAACAACCGACGCTGCAGCCTTCGCTTAGCTCGAAAGCGATTATGGGGTGCGTGAGCGACGCCGCCGACACGCCCAATTGGTCATTGCAGCGCCGGATTTGCCGCTCGCGCCAAGCATGAAAGCGAGGATTGATCGTCGACATCTCGCCTTCGTCGCGCAAGAGGTCGCGATGACGCATCATCTCGCGGAGATACTCATCCCACATCACAGCCAGCGGCCACGGCGCAGACTCCGGCTTGAAGCGGTATTGTTGGTAGCCACCGCGCCAGAGCGGCAGCACCTCCATTGGATCCACATTGATGCCGTACCGCTCTGTTACCGCTCGAGGGGTGGCGATTGCCTCCGCAAGCGCCCTGCGGAACTCCTCGTCACCGACTAACCGCTCCATGAAGCGTTTGAGATGCGATAGCGTGCGCAGTTGCTCCGGGGTACGCCGGTCAAAAATCTGTCGGTAGTGCTCGGCGGCAGCGTGTGTCATTGACGAAGCTTACTTCATGTTTTCATCGCACTTCATCGCACTTCATCGCCTCCTCGAGCAACCACCCGATGCGGTCAGAGCGAAGGCATGTCAGACCTCGGCCACGACCGCTACAATAACAACCACAACAACTGCAACGGGCTCAACTGCTGTGGCGTGGTCAGAGGCCGCTTCCGCGGCTTGCGCGCCGCTCGTGGCCACCTCTGCAAGGGCCTGAACAGCGCCGGTCGAGATCGTATCACTCGAATTAAAAGTGCCACCGGCGAGCGGTTTAGTCGTCAACTTCTGTCGAGCTCGAATGCAACTTTTAGCTTCATCAGGTGTGAAGCTGTAGCCGAGGCTCTTTCCGATCACGACAATCGATGCAAGGCCGGTAGCAATTGGTTTTACGCGTTCAAGCAGACCACCGTCGTTCCCCAGATCGTTGACGAATCGCTCTACGTCAGTTCGCGACACAGCCAGTCTCCGTGCCTTTGCTCAAAGTCGCCAAATCATCCATCTCGGGCTCACAAGCGATTGGTGCCGACGCCGTTAACAGGGCAAGAGGCGTGCCGAATTGAAGATTGCTGATTTTTCGTTTTTCTGACCCTGCGTATCGTCCACTTGGTGACACTTTGTTGCCGAACTGACAATCGGCCCGCTACGCGGGACGAGGTTTTCGTTGACAGTATCCAAACGGAGCAGGTTCTTCACGGCTGCGCCACAACGACGGAGGCAATCCGTCGAACAATACAAAATAGTCAAGAGAGCCTGGGGGCGCTGTCCAAGCGTTATGGATCAATCCGAAGACCGTCGCAAAATGGAAGAAGCGCGGTTCGGTGGCCGATCTTCCGACCGGCCCGAGAGAGCCAAAATCCACCAGTTTGTCGCTTGAGAAGGAGGCCATCATCGTCGCCTTTTGCAAGCATGCGCTGCTGCCGCTGGATGACTATGACTGCCTTTATGCTCTCCAGGCGACAATCCCGCATCTGACACGCTCATCGCTTTATCGCTGTCTTCAGCGCCATGGCATCTCACGGCTTCCGACGTGGAGGATGGCAAGGGCGTAAGGCGCAAGTTCAAAAGCTATCTCGGATACTTCCACATCGACATCGCCGAGGTTCGCACCGCGATGGGAGGGCTTTATCTCTTCGTCGCAATCGATCGAACCTCGAAGTGCGCCTTCACCGAGTTGCACGAAAAGCCACGAGTGTCACAGCCGACTTCCTGCGGAACTTGATCAAGGCAGTCCCTTACAAGATCCACACCGTTCTGACGGACAACGGCACCCACTCACCGACCCAAGCGGTGGGAGTTGGACTGTGGCCGATATCAAAGCCATGATCGAACGAAAGCAACCATTTTGGGCTCATGCCTTCGAGGTGGCCTGCGCCCGCAATGATATCGATCGTTGCCTGACCAAGCCTAAGCATCCCTGGACCAACGGCCAGGTCGAGCGGATGAACCGCACCATCAAGGAGGCCACAGTCAAGCGCTTCCACTACGACACGCATGACGAGTTGCGCAGCCACCTCGCCGACTTCGTCCGCGCCTACAACTTCGCTCGCCGGCTGAAGACCCTGAAGGGCCTCACGCCCTACGAATACATCTGCAAATGCTGGACTTCCCAGCCAGAACGATTCAAACTTAATCCGCTCCAGCAAATGCCGGGACTAAACACCTAGTTTGGAAACGCAGTCGCTGTTGGAGCTTGCATACGGACGGCGCGGGCCGCTCGCCGTCGAAGGAGAGCGGCAATCGCCGTTCTTGAACCGGGCCCGTTTCTTGAGCCGCTGGTTGGCTGCTTTCGGGCAACGCTCCCTGTTGCTGATCGCGCTGCTGCTCCTCTGGTAGGCAGCTTCCAGGTTTGGTTTGGTAGATCCGGTCTTCCTGCCACCGTTCACGGAGGTCATCGTACGCTTGCGCAAACCGGCGATCATTCACTACTCTTGAGCACAGCCAGCGAATTCACACGGCGCTTTGCGCCATCAGCAATCGATATGGCCATCTTCTCCGGAAATCCTTTTGGAAGCGCATTCAGCACCTGATCTATGGCCTTTGCGGCTGTATCGCCGAGCTGCTGGATGACAACCTTGACTGTTTTGTCGGGTAGACCGCAGCTTTTCGCAGTCTGCACGAAATGTCGGCCGAGAACCGTGTGGACGATGTAATGCCGGTTGCTGCCGATCGCCATGGCCAGCTTCATTTGGTTTTGGCTGATCTGTCCAGCGTCCAAGCTCGGTTGGGTCGAAATGATGTCGTAAAGCGGTGCAAGATGAAAACGACCGCCCGGCGCCAAATGAATGCTAAAATTCTTCGCGTGGCCATCGGTGGCGGCAAGCAGCCAGAACACGATCTGCGCCTTGAAGAAAATGGCCTGGTCGTCCTCAGGCGTATCGCTGCCCTTGAGGAAATCCGAGATTTTGCGGATGCCGGGTCCGCCATCGGATTCATACTTTCGCGCGGGTGGAACGGACAGCGCCTGGCAGCAGTCTTCCTGCGGCAGGCGCCAC
>NZ_AJQE01000404.1 GCF_000261685.1 Bradyrhizobium genomosp. I (2014)
CGCGTCCAGATGCGATCGAACCGCTCAACTGCGAGCACGCGGCGCCCGGCGAAATCGATGATGCTTGATTTGGCGACAGGCAAGCCGAGTGCCGCAACCAGCTCAAGGCACAGATGCTCGTTTTCAACGCTGCCGGTCAGGTCGATTCCGTTCGGCAACTTCCCGATCTGCGGCTTGATAATGTGCGTAGTTGCGGTCGTGCCATGAGGCACGTGCCACTTGTCTTTCCAGTAAAGCAGCGCTGTCTTTTCCTGCGCGCCCGCGAGAGAAATGCGGAAGTCCTGGTCGGGGCCGATGCCGAGCGGATTGCTGGCAAGGTTGCCGAGAATGGCGGCGATCTCCTGATCGCTAGCGGCGCGGCCATCAATGGCGCCGGCGCCCCCGGGTGCGGCACTGTCGGGAAGGAATTGCAGCGCCCCGATGCAATCGCGGCCGATGGCGGAGAGCAGGCTGTAAGCATCGGCGCCATCAGCATGCGCGCGTTCGGCGACGCGTCGGCGGATGTCGTCATTATCGGGCAGAAGATTGTCAAAAACAGCGACGACGGGATCGCCGATATAACGATCCTCCCGCAATGGCAGCGACACGGAAACGGGGATGGCATTTTCCCACGCGAGCCACTGCTTGTCATACTGGAAATCGATTGCGCCACTGCTCTCGCGCCGCAGCCGCCCGACCAGCCGTGCGTTGAGGTAGACGTTGAGCGGCGCACGGGCAGGGCGACGACGCGCCATCAGAACAGATCCTCAATCGCTTCAGCCGTCAATTTGGTGCGCGGCCGGATGACCAGCTCGAGGTCGAGCGCGGCCAGCGCATCCATCAAGATGCGCAGCTGCGTTGCAGGTTCACCGGCCTCCAGCTTCGAGACCGTCGCTTGACGCGCATGCATCTTCTCACCGAGGTCCCCCTGGGTGAGCTTCTTCTGCCGCCGGTAGCGCCTGATCCCGGCGCCGATTTGCTGGGGGGTGCGGGCAATCGTATCCATAAAGGCATGATACGCAAACGCGTATAATTTGTCAATATACGCGACCGCGAATATCTACAGATCATACGCTTTCGCGTATACTAGGCATATTGAAATTACTAAAAAGCTAAAGCTGATGATCGATGTAGAGCTGGGCTCGAATCTGCCGGTGGGCGAGAGAGCCTCCTCGACATGTCGAACGTTCGTATCACTATCGTGCCAAGCAACTCCTTGTATCCATTTTGCCGCAATAGTAACAACAACAAATTCAATGACTTGAGGCCGGATTGTTCCCGATCTGAGACCGGACACTAGCTCCGATCGGACCTTTGGAGTCTCGACAGCGATTGAGCTGGAAAGCTATATTAGAACATACTAAGAACTGATCTTCCGGTTGTGTTTTCAAGACCCACTCTCACTAACATTTTGCCCGGCAGGCCGTGCATTTAGTGCCGCCAACTCAGGATGAGGTCGGGCCCAGGAGCCGCGTCATTGACCTTGTTCCGCCATTTGCATGACGACGCCTTTTTAGCTTTTTCGCGCGATCACAAGCACCTGTACGCAGCGTGTCTGCTGGATCTGCACGAACGCTTCTTTTCAGGCGCGCCGTCGTTCCCGACGCCGCAGCAGGTGGTCCACGCCATCTACGACGTCATGCGCGCCAACCCCGTCCTCTGGAACGAGGGCGATGATTTCGGCAGCCTGCCGGAAATGATCTCCGCGAGACGCCGCCGGATCCGGAAGGCCGACGTCGCGCTCGCTTCCGAGAAGGGCGACAAGGCGCTCGGTCTTGCCCGACAACTATACGCCCGGCTGCTCGTCTGGGGATGGCTTGAAGAGGAGGAATACGGGCTTCGCGTCACTGTGGACATGGCTATGGGACCGCTGCTCGTGCTGCAACGGCTCGCGAGCCTCAACAAGGATCTCTCGCAGCGATTCGGCGGCTTGATCGTGCAAATCCGCCTCAACCTGGAGGCCGTCGAAAAACTGAGGCCTGAGATCACCGACCGCAAGCAGCGCGAAGCCGCGCTCGCCGTCCGCGAGGCGCGCAATCAGGCCGACCAGTTCACTAAGAGTCTGCGGGCCATTCTGGCCGACCTGAAGCGCGTCCGACGGACCGTCATGGAGTCGAAAACAGTCGCTACCCGGCTCGAAGCCTTTTTCGAGGAGTTCATCGAACAGCTCCTGCTGAAGGATTTCGAGTCCATCCTCACCGTCAACCATCCATACCGCTTCCGCGACGCCATCGTCGATCTCGCGCGGAGGATCTCCTACAGCCCGGAAACCATGCAGGTCCTCGCCGAGGAGTACATAGCTTCCAGCATGGCAGCCGACATCGAGGACGGTCGAATGGCCGCGGCCGACGACCTGCTGGCTATCGAAAGCATCTTCGATCAGATCGGGGAGATGTTCGACAGGATCGAGGCCTTCCGCAGGCAGCTCGAAGCCCGGGTCCGCAACACCATTAAGTACGCCGAGCGGGGCGGGCAGGGACTCGTCGGCCGGGCCGGCGACCTGGTGCGGCGCCTGGATGCCTTACTGCGCGACGGCAGGCACCACAAGGCGACAATCGAATGGAGCATCGAGCCGCTGCGGTCGCCCTGGTCGGAGCACCATCAGGCGCCGGCCAGGCAGCCGCGCCGTCCCGTCGAAGCAAGGGAGCTCGCCGAGCCGCCGTCGGATCCGTTGTATGAACTGCGCAAGAAGCTCCGCCTCGAGTACATCGCTCGCATCGCGCCCCGCCCCGAGGATGTCAGACGATTCCTCGAGGGCCAGGTGCCGCCATTCGCGACCAGGGAAGCCCGCTTCATGGAAATCGATACCGTGGACGACTTTCTCGCCTTCGATTGCGCCCGCCGATATGCGCTGACAGGCGAGGTTCCGGCGCAGGTCGCGGCCGGGTTCGAACTCGAACCGTGCCCCGACACGCCCCCACACGACAGCGAATGGCTCCGTTGCGCCAACTTCCTGGTCAAGCGATCGGGCGCACTCCGGAAGGCGAGGGCGGCTCATGCTCAGTGAGTTCGAAAACGTCGAGCGCTCCTTCGGCGCGGAAAAGGCAGCCGACCTCCGCAAAGCGCAGCACTTCCTGCTACGGCGGCAGTTCGTGTTCGCGGGAGACCCCCGGACCGGGACAGTCTACAACACGATCATGGACGGCCGCTTCCGCGACGTGGTCGACGGCTTCTTCGATAGTTGCGGATACCGCGTCCACCGCGATCCGGAGGCGCAGTGGGCCGGCATCGTCGCCATGGACGAGGACGTGCCGCTGCCCCGGATGAAGCTCGACGAAACCATCGTCATGCTGGTGCTGGCGGCATACTGGCAGCAGGAGGTGAACGTCGGAGCAGTCGAGGACCGGGCCGTCGTAGTGGCCACTTTGAACGACCTGTTCGATCGCTACCGCGAGATGGCGCAACACGGCGGCGGTGGCGCGATCTCGGCCGCCCGGTTCCGGGACATCCTGCGCGAGGTCGCCCAACGCAGTTTGGTCGAGATCGGTGATTTTGACGACGAGCAGCAGGACTGCGAGATCAGGATCCGTCCGATGATTAAGCTGATCAGTGGCGGCGATGCCCTCCAACGGCTCGAGCGCTACGTCCGTAGCGAGGAGGCGCGGTTTCCGCAGCCCGCAGGAGACGAGGCATGATGGAGCTACGCCACCTGACGATGGTGAACTGGCACCTATTCGACGTCGCCGACATCGACGTGAGGGGACACGTCGGGGTCCTGGGCGAGAACCGGTCCGGCAAATCCACAATCCTCGACATGGCACAGGTCGTTCTCACCGGCGGGAGCCGGCGGTTCTTGCGCCTGAACGCGGTCGCCGGCGATAGCGGAAAATCGCGCAGCGGCTCGAAGCGCAGCGTCGTCGATTACTGCCTTGGGACGCTCGGCGAAGATCAGCGCCGGCGCGACGAGGCGCGCACCTACATCGCGCTCGGTTTCGAAGACACGGAAGGCGCCCGGTCACCGGTCACGATCGGCATGGCGCTCGAGGCGCGCAAGTCCGACAGCAGGGAGACCGTGCTGGCACTCTTCGTAGCCGTCGGGACCGTTCTGAGCTCCAAGGACTTCATCGAGCAGCGAGGAAAGTCGCAATTCCCGGCGCAGTGGGAGGACGTGCGCGCCCGGATCGTCGCAGCGGTCGGCGAAGGCAACTTCGTCAATCATCGCGACCGGGCGAGCGACTATGTCCGCGAGTACATGCGCCATCTTCTGCCGCATTCGTCCTTTGGCGAACAGAACGCCAGCGCCCTGCAGAAATCAATCGTCAACGCGATGACGCTCGATCACAACCAGACGGCGACGCAGTTCGTGCGGAACTACATCCTCGAGGACAGTCCGATCGGCATCAAGGAGCTGCGCGAGTCGATCCAGACATACCGCAACATCAGCGAGACCATCCGGAAAATGCGCCTCAGGCTCGAAGCCCTAAGGGCGCTTCGGGGCGTCCTCGCCGCGCTTGAAGAGGCGCTCGAGACCAAGTTCAGGGAGGAATGGGTCGCAAAACGCGCGACTTGGCTCGCGGCGCGCGCGACAAACCTGGACTTCAAGACCAAGCGGCGTACCGAGATGGCGCGCCGGGACGCCGCAGCAAAAGAACTCGAATTCATCGACGACGACGTCAAGGCCATCGATAAGGAGATCGAACGCCTCACGGCCGCGATCGCCGAGCACGATGCCAAGACCGGCAGAAAGTCCCTGCAGCAGACCGCCGATGTGGCCGGGCAGGCGGCGCACCGCGCCTCGGCGGACTTCAAGGCTCGCATGGAGAACATCCGTCGCCTGGAGCCGCTACGCGCGATGTGCGCGGACGGTTTCGAGGACTTCGTTCCTGCGCTTGAGCGTCTTCTGACCGCCACCGCCGGGGCCGACATCGGGGGCGTCTCCGACGAGGTCACCGCGGCCGAGAAGTCCTTCGCGGCAAGCGGCGCCAAATGGCTGCCGAAGATCGACGAAGCGCGTCAAAGGATCATCGCGGAGCTTTCCGGCCTCCGCGGCAGGCGCGACGAGGTGCTCGAACGGATCCGACAGCACGCCGCCGGAGGGGCGCGCGCCTATCTCGGCGACGACACTGAACTCCTCTGCCGCAGGCTGCGGCAGGGTGGAATGGTCCCGCGCGTACTCTGCGACATCATCGAAGTCGCCGAACCCGAGTGGGTAGGAGCCGCCGAGGCGCTCCTCGGTCGCGACCGGGAAGCCGTGTTCGTGGACAGAGCGGATATCAGCGCCGCCACGTCAATCTTCAAGGAAGGTCGCCGCGAGTTTCGCCATGCATCGCTCGTGAGCCTAAACAAGCTCGAGCAGTTCAGGGCCAAGCCGGAGCGCGGCACTTTCCCCTCGATCTTCCGGAGCCAGGATCCGGACGCGATGGCCTTCATCATGCGCCGCTACGGCAACGTCCGTCTCGCCGACACGCTCGACCAGTTCAACAGGCCCGGCCGGGCGATAATGAAGGACGGCCTCTACGACGACGGACTCGTCCGGAGCCATCGCTGGATCGAATCCTCGCAGTATAAGATCGGAAAGGCAGCCCAGGCGAACGCCCTGCGATCCCTGCAGGATCAGGCCGAGGAGCTGGGTCGGATCCTGATCGACAAGGGGAAGGAGGCCCATGCCGCGGAGCAGGCTTTTGCCGCTCTGAAGAACATCTGCGAGGGACGTAATGATCTGGGGGCTTGCGCGGCCGCCTTCGCGGCCGCGCAGACTGAGGTCGCTGAAGCTCAGGCCAGGCTCGATGCCCTCGACGGCGCGGGGGACGGCGGGCTTCGCGACAAAAAGAGGGCGCAGCAAAAGCTGAAGGAGAAGAGGCTGGAGGAGAGAAAGACACAGCAGAAGGCGTTCGGCGAGCATGACGGCGAGGTCAGGTCGGCGGAGAGGAGGCTCGGAGAGGGCGAGAACGTGCCCGGCTCCGAACTCAACCTCAGGGTCGCCCGGTCGATATACCGCAAGTTCTTCCCACTCTACTCCACCGCGAAAGGCAGGGCCGTCTACCGCGACCGCCTCGATGCCGCAGCCCAAAAGGGCTTCGCTGAGAAACACCGGGCCATCGCCGAGAAGGCCTTGAAGGATGCGAATGTGTCCGACAACGAGCGCGCCCGGATCGAGCGACGGGTCCGCGAGCTTCTTTACGATTACTTCGACCAGTTCGGGATGAGTTCGCAGGTCGGTGCGGAAAGCGAGCCGCTGCGGGAGGTGAAGCCATGGATGGAGCAGCTGATCTCGGATATCGAATCCAATGAGCTGCGCCAGTACGAAAGGCAGGCGCGGGATGCGGCGGAAAAGGCCTCTACCCTGCTGCGCGGCGAGTTCATCAACGCGCTCACGGCCCGGATCGGAAAGATGGAGCGGGAGCTGCAATCGTTGAACCGTAGCCTCTACGCACATCCGTTCCATAACGAGCGATATTCATTCCATCGCACCCAGATGGTGGAATTCCAGCCCATCCTGAAGATCATCGAGATCGCCAAAACCTCTCCGGAGGCGCTCGATATGCTGTTCCGGGGCGACGTGCCCGATGACTTCCCGCACAAGGATACGATCGTCGCACTCGAGGCGCTGCTCGAGGACCCCGACAAGGATTTCACCCAGTTCGAGGACTACCGCAACTTCTACACCTTCGAGATCCACATGGAGGATGTTGCCACCGGCCGCTCGACCCGCTGGGAGCAGCGGCGCGGCACCGGGTCTGGCGCCGAACAACAGGTGCCTATCTACGTTGCCATCGGCGCTTCGCTGGCCGCCGTCTACGGCAGCGCGGAGCGTCGTG
>NZ_AJQE01000405.1 GCF_000261685.1 Bradyrhizobium genomosp. I (2014)
CGCGCTCGCCATGTTCGATGAGGCCTTCTCCAAGATGGACGGCAAGAACCAGCGGCAGATGATGAGCTTTTACAAAAACCTCGGCCTGCAGTTCGTGATCGCGGCGCCGTTCGAGAAGCGCGTCGCCGTGCTCGAGCACATGGACACCATCGTGGAGGTGGACCGCATCGGCGAGCAGTCCAGGGCCACTGTGGTGGAACTGAAAGAGAAGGCCAAGCGCGAGCTGATGGCCATCGATCCGGACCTGATGTCCGAAGATGAGCTCGCCACCCGTCTGGCCGCCGAGTAGCCATGGCTCGGCGTTTCACGGATGCGATCGGCCTGCTGAACGACCTGCTCAACCGCTTCGAGGCGGGGGCCGCAAGCCCGATCGCCCACCCGGACTACCCCGCTTTCCCATCAGTAGTCGCGGCGGACGCCTTCCTGAAACAGATCAGGGAAGCCGAAAGCGCCGGCGCGGTCTCCCTTGGTTGGGGGCGGGGCCCCATGCGCGACCAAGTGGCACATGTGCGGCTGGCCTCGGCGGAGATCCTATACCGATATCTCCGCCGTACCCCCGCGTCGCGCATCGCGGAGGATGCCGCTGTGCGGCTTGTCGCCGGGGCGGCGATGCACGACTCTCTGAAGAGCAGCGCTTCCCAAGTCGCCGAGGTATGGGGGCGGGGGAAAACGTGGCACGGGGTTGCTTCGTCCGATGTCGAGACACTGCGCGACGCGTTCGTTCTCGCCCAGGCCATCCTGGCTAACAAACATCTTGGCGTCGACTACAAGACCTTCTCGAGACGAACGGTGGGGCACAGCAAAACGCTCGAACGGATCGAAGGCGCGGTCGTGCGGCTCCTGAGCGGCATCCTGGAGTTTCCCCCCGGCGCGCGGCCACGCGAGGCGCTCCGGGCAATCGGCCTTGAGCGCTTCGCGCCACCGCTGCTGATCGCGGGCAAGATCGACCTCGATGGAGCCGACCTCTCCGGAATCTCTCCGCTGTATCTCGGAATCACTCCCAAGGAAGCAGATCGCGTCCGCTTCCGGGAGCCGCCGGCCTACGTGCTAACGATCGAAAATTTCGCAAGCTTCAACCGGCACATCGCCGAGGCGGACCCCGGCCGATTAGGAACGACCATGTATGTCGGAGGGTACCCCTCGCTTGCCACCCAGCAGGCGCTGCGGACGATCGCAGGATTGGTATCCGAACAGACGCCGATCTTTCATTGGTCGGACATCGATCCGGACGGCACCTGGATCTTCCACACCATCGAGCGCGCCGTCGACCGGCCGATCCGTGCCCACCTCATGAGTGTCGAAGTTGCCGAGCGTTTGGGACAAGTGCCGTTCAAAAAATCCGCACCCGCTCGATGTCCACCGGACTCCGGTATCGCAGCTCTGGCAGCGTACCTGGCGAAAGATGGAGCCAAGACGCTCGAGCAGGAAGAACTCGATCCAGTCCTGCCAGAGTTTCATTAGAAAATGCGCGCGGACGCTCGTGGTTGCTGCTTTGGCTGTCTCGCTCAGGACGTCATTTGTTTCAAGCGCGACAACAGCACCGCCCGCAACTACGTGCTGCGGGCAAACCGACATCGTTTCTTCATAAAAACGCTCAACCAGCATTGGCATGCCAGTTGCTTGAAGATGGGACGAAACCACCTGTGACTATGATGCTCGTTCAGCATCCGGTTGAAGTATTGAGATGAAATATGCCCGCTTGATCGATGGCAGAGGTCCCCCGATGCGCTTTCCAAACCGGGCGCCTGCCTCGCGAACTCTGCCATCTTGGGATCGCGCTCCGGTTTGCCGGGCAGAAGCCGATTGTCTTGGGGGCTCGCAACGAATGGTGGTTCTCAGCAAGAACGCCAGCGTAAAGGCGTCCTCAGGACGATCGTTTGGCATCGGATTAGCCCATGGTTCGGGGTGGGGCATCTGCGACATGCAGAGCCTGCGCTCTTGAAGCTAGGTGTCGGCCTTGCATCGGGGCTTGCAGATGGTCAATGAGCTAATGCAGAACGATTGGGATCTTGAGAACATACTCAGGCAACAGGACGAGCTCAAGGTCAAGCTGCTTCGCGCCCAATCGGTTGTCGCCGAATGTAAGGCAGGATTGGCGGATCTGGAGCGGAGGCTTGAGTGTCGAGCGGTCTCGATCGATGAACGCCAGCGCAACTCTGCGGCAAACAATTCAATACGCAACGCACGGCCGCCTAAATCGCGAAGCCTCGATAATCCTGTTAACCCGGATGCTGCCGTGGCGTTTTCGCCTCGATGGGACCGCTGAAAGCTGCCGCCGCGCACGTTAACGGCGACAGGTTTTGGGACGGACCTGGCGAAGATCTCGAGACGCATGGTGTTGCGAACCCGGCGGGCGAACTGGACAATTAGGTGCGGCCTTGCCGATAGGCTCGGCTTTTTGGCTGATCGCGGTGCGTCCGCCAGGGATGCGCGCAGAGCAGCACCAGATAGGGGACGTATCGCCGCGTCTTTGGCTAGAGCCTCCTGTTTCGGGGCTGCTCACGTAGATGTCCTGAATCGAGTGTCAAGAGCTCTCCACTTCCAGCCAGTTCGGTCGTCTTGTCCGTCTTTAAGTCGTTGAAATTTCCGATTAGGCGTCCATGGAGGGGGCGCGAGCGGGCGCGTTCAATGACCACGATGGTCCGCTATGGCCGTTGGGCAGGCGACGTGCCGAGCGGTGCTGACCGCGGAAGCCGACCATGCCTCCGGCATCGCATGGATGATGACGGAACTCACTGACTATGTCCCGCAAGCGATCACTCCGGAACAGGGCGGGTAACGGCAGTCATCTAAAAATTCGTGAGACACCAGGAAGAGGGGATCCGGTGCGAATGCGATCCGGTGCCGGCCGTAGCCTCGTCAGCTTCTCGAAAGCTTTCCCGAATACTCACTGCCCACCGATCCTGGACGAGAGGCTGCGTGGACTCACGCGCAATTGGAGTTGCACAAATGAAATCGGGGACCGGTTGGGAGCTCAATCAGTGTGAGCAGGCTGACGTTACGAAGTTGTTGGATTTTCGTACTATCGCAAAACGCTTCATCTTTTTCGCGCATAGGCAAGGTGCTGCTGCGCGATCTCAAGTCCAGGCGTCTACTGCGTCGGATAAATGTCATCTTGTGCGCGCCAGTGACGCACGCGGCGACTCGATCAAGCCAGCGCTCAATACCAGAAAAGGCACGCGACAATGATGCGCGTGACAAAAGCACGAGCAGGTCAATGACAAAGCGTTTTCGCAACTGGGCCCTATTGTCCATACTCGCCTCCATGGTTGTCGGCCCCGCCGCAAAAGCGCAAGACCGCCGGACTATCGCCGAACCTGTTGCACCTGATACGGTCTGTGATCGCCCTGTGCCTTCCGGCAAGAACGATACAGTTAGCCTACAGGAGGCCATTGAACATTGCCCCGATGGCGCTGCAGTTTATCTCGGGCGCGGCGAGTTTCACTCAGGTCCACTCGAGATGAAATCGGGCGTGACCTTATGGGTCGGACGCGGTGCGACACTGATCGCCATCCCCGAACCTGCCGCTTACGACAAGGGCCTCGGACAATGTGGTCGCATTGCGGAAAAGGGCGACGGTTGCCGGCCATTCATCAGCTTTTCTAAAACGCGCGGCGGCGGTATCTACGGAGAGGGCATCATCGATGGTCAGGGCGGCGCGCTGATCGGCGGCGGCGCGGAAACCTGGTGGCAGCTAGCCCGCCGCGCCCAAGCCCAGGGCGGCAATCAGAACGCCCCACGCTTGATCCAGGTCGATCATGCGCAGGATATCACGTTCTCTGGTGTCACCTTGCGCAACGCTGCCAATTTTCATGTCGCGATGAACCGGGTTGAAGGTGCCACGTTTTGGGCCCTCACGATCGATTCGCCGGCGGATGCCCGCAACACCGATGGCATCGATCTTGGCGCCAGTCAGGATGTGACCATCACCCACAGCTGGATCCGTACGGGTGACGACAACGTCGCAATCAAGGCCGGCGACAATGGTTCAAGCAGCCATATCTCGATCATTGATAATTATTTCGGCTGGGGGCATGGCATGTCGATCGGCAGCGAGGTGAATTCCGGGGCCAGAGACATATTGGTGCGTAATCTGACACTGGATGGTACGACGTCGGGCCTGCGCATCAAGAGCGATGTTGGTCGAGGCGGTCTGGTCGAGAACGTGACTTATGAGTACGTGTGCCTGAGGGGCAACCGGTGGCCGCTGGCTTTCGATGCAAAATATGATCCGCGCGCTCAAGGCACGAGGATTCCGGTCTATCGGCAAATCGTTCTCCGTCATGTGCATGGCGACACTGGTGTGCTGCTGATGCGCGGCATAGACGAGCGGCATGCCCTGGACGTGACACTCGAAGATGTTCGATTTGCCAATTCCGCGACTTGGCAACTTGAACATGCGAACGTCAGCGCAAATCACTCTGACGTATGGCCCCCGCTGCCCGGACGAGCTACACAACCGCCGCTGCGCGGATCGGAGGTATGTTCCAAGGCATTCCGCGACGGCAATCGGTAAGCACTACACGCGGCGCCGAACTCAGGTGGTGAGTTCCGCATCTGGGGCCAAGATTACTGGTGTTGACGAAGGTCGGGCTCATGTCCCGAGTTGGTTGCTATTGGCCGACAGTTTTGCAGGGCCGGAAATGTCAAGGTGACGCAGGTTCTGATTTGGCGATGAAAATCTTGTGTCGATGCGCGACGGCTATCCCGCTGAGAAACGAAGTGTAAGATCACATGCGAATTTTCGTTTCCTCCGCTGCACTTCTGGCGGGATGTTTCTGCATCGCCGCGGCGTACGCTCATCCACTGTTGGTGTCGCATGCCGGAAATGCAGACTATCACTCCGTGCAGCAAGCCATCGACGCATTGCCGGCGGAAGGCGGAAACGTCCGGATCGCGCCAGGCATCTATCGCGAGAAGGTTAAAATCACGAAATCCGGTGTTCATCTCGCAGGGACTGGCAACAAGCCGGAGGATACGGTCATTGTGTATGGCGACGGCGCGGTCAATGTAGGAGGAACGGCCCGTTCGGCGACGCTGGATGCCCCTAGCGATGACTTCCGGCTCGAGAATCTGACCATTCAGAACGACTATGCCCTCAATCCGGCCAATCCACCTTCGCAGGCGGTAGCGCTGTCCGTTACCGGAGATAGGGACGTCATTACGCGCGTCCGCCTGCTCGGCGCCCAGGACACGCTGTTTGCCGGCAAGGGACCAAACGGTAGAATGTCACGACAATACTTCTCGAACTGCTACATCGAAGGGCATGTCGATTTCATATTTGGCAACGCCAAGGTCTGGTTCCGGCAATGTGAATTGCACGGCATCGCCAATCAAGCGGTCATCTATACCGCTCAGAGCAAGGCAACGCCGGATGAGGACAGTGGCTATGTTTTTGATCATTGCAGGCTAAGTGCCGACCCTGCTGCGCGCTATATCGCGCTTGGCCGCCCCTGGCGCTCCTACGCCACAGTGGTCTTCCTGTCGACAAAGATAGATGCACGAGTGATTGCGGAAGGCTGGCGCGAATGGGCTCCCGGCGAGACCAACAAGTTGAGCACGAGCTATTATGCCGAATATAGATCCTTCGGCATCGGTGCTAACCCATCAGGCCGCGAGCCTCATTCCCATCAACTGAAAGATGGCGAAGCTGCGAGATGGTCGCTGAGAGTGTTCTTCGCGGGTGTCACAGATTGGCTGCCCACGAACCATCAGGTTCGAACAAAGAGCAATGTTCACGGTGAAGGGGTTCCACGGCGATCCTCGGATGAATGAGGGGAGCGAGCCTGATTGTGATGGAGAGTCTTGTACAGCAACCCAACCGCCGCCGGAGCCAAACCGACGGAAAGGGGGGCCGGCGCGACGATCTCATCTGTTCGCCGTCCACCCACATGCGCCCGCTTCAGCTCGCAGATCATCTTGTCCGTTTTGGCGGATCAGTGTCGGCAAGCTCTACGGACCGTCACGTCAGCACGTCGTCATCGCTCGGGAACGGCTGATTTGCCTGTTCAGCGCCTTGCGCAGATCTCCGGAGAGCGAAGTGGGCTGATGCTTCGCGGCTATATTCGTTCGGTCGGTGAGCGACGAAAATTCCCGTGCGCGAGGCGAGGGCGCCTATCTGCGCCCCGTCGAAAGTTGCTTCGGAACGAGAGCTCAGTCGGTCGAAAAGTTGTTGAGGAGACCAAGGCGCGCCGCGGCGAAATCATCGGTTACGGAGGCGCTGCCTCAGCCAACCAACTCGGTTGACGAGGCCGCAGACTGTTCGGCAGGTTTATTTGACTTCGGGGGCGTTCCGCGAGCTCCATCTTGGCAAGCAAGTTGTGGAGTTCAAGCATGCACCGCGTTGGCAGCTTACGATGGCCAAGCCGTCGTGCAGGTGAGGTCGTGCGCGCTCGAGCGGGGCGGTCCCGAGACTGCAAGAGAAGCCTTGCGGTCCCTCAGTCAAAGACTGAGCCCGATTGAAGTGAGCGAATCGAAGTCTGCCGGATCTTCATTGCCAACTTGGCTTGCCAGGCACCGTTACTGCTGCGAACTCAGGACGCCCTGCACATCTTCTCGAAAAAGAATGTTTGGGGTCGTTTTGATGCCTGAACGCGCTCGTCGCCACTGGGCGAGAATCTCGTCTCCGAGCGGAACGTCCCTTTCGAAGGCTTACGGCGCAATTCGCCGTTTCTCGTACGACGTGGATCTCACATACGGCATTCGAGCAACAGCTCCGGACCCGGTGGACAATTTGGTCCCTCGGAACCGCAGTCAAAGCAAAAGTGCCAACGCGCGAGAACGCCTCCGGTCTGCGTCAAGGAAAAGACGTTGTGCGTCATCAATGAACGCCTGCAATAGGACAAGCTCACTACCAAAATTGATGCCAAGGACGACAAGATGCACGTCACGTATGATCCATTGGAGACGGTAGCGGCTATGTAAGTCCCGCCGTGATGCTTGAATTCGGCGCACGATCGACCGGCGATCCATTGTTAGATCGGTCGACCAATTTCGTCAGCTCGAACACGAAACCGGCGAAGAGGTGCGATAAAATTGGAGCAACTCCGTCCGTCGTCAGGCGGGTGCCGATGCGACGCCGGTCTCGCGCGCAGCAATATCCTGATCTCGTCAGCTTCTTGAAAGGTTGCGGCTACAACAATCGAGAATCTGAAGAGCTGCAATCTCGCCGTAATCCAGGCCGTACGGATTGCTGCAGGGTCTCTACAAACATGAGGAGAGCAGGATGGATCCGGTTGACCCATTCTTCGATTCAGGAGCCTGGATGCGGGAGTACGCCGCGCTGCCGGGGCGGGCGGGTCAGCGACGGGGCGACTCAAGCGAGCAAGGCGACTTTGAGAAGCGTATGGAGGATTTGCATCTCGATCCGTCTGATCAAAGCAAGTCAACTTCACCTGATCGGCCTCCCGCAGGAGGTGGTCGAGCAGTCCGGCGGGACGATTTCGGCGGTTCGATGCGGGCGCCGCCGCACTCCACTTTTAGGGAGAGTGCGCTAGGCGACACGCGCCGGAGCGTAGACATTCCCAGCTTTCAGCTTACCGCTGCGACGCAAGTGCCGCAGTCTAGTTTGCGAGATGATCTGTTCAGCAGCGCGCGCTAAAGCTTTCCGGACGCAGAGTCTGCCGCGTCGGCCAAAAGCGGAAAAAGCCGCAGATTATGGTCACGCTTCAAGTCGGGAATCGGCAAGGCGCTTGGCCGGAGCAGCAGTGAAAATTCGTCGCGCGACGCTGGGCAATCTGACGTCTTTTCGACGAATTTACGAATTGATTATGCGAGGCAGCCGGGCCGGACGCGCGGGGTCCCTGCGGCCGATGAGGAGCTCATTAAAGATTTCCGAAACAAGGCGGCGGGTAACCTCACCGACGGCACGATCAAGAATGCGGCAACCGATTTGCGCCATTTGAGCGTGCTCCTGAGCGAGCACGGCAGGCCCTCAATTGCGGATCGAATAGCCGGGAATTGGAAAACGCGCAGCAGGACAATCCGGAGGTGGAAAACCACCAGCTGGAAGCTGAGCTCGATGAGGAGGTCGACAGGTACGCAGGCCGCCGCGGCACGCGCATCAAGGCGGCCTTGAAGAAGCTCCGTGAGGTCGGTGCCGGAAACGCCCTGGCGCCTGATCTCCGCCGACTGGCTCCTCACGGCGCGGACGCAACCCTCATCCACATGTGGGCGGCGGCGGAAAAGGCAACACACAGGATCGAGCCGAAGACGATCGACAGGCAAGCTCGCCGCATGTCTAAGCTGAGTGAGTGGCTGCGGACCCATGATAGGCCACCGATGGCCGGCCGACTTTCCACCCCCGCGTTTGTCCGGGATCTCGAGGAGTACAGGCGCGAAACCAACGACAAGAAGATCAATGCTGATCTGGTCAAACTTGGCGGATACGAGCAAATCCTGGAGGCGAACAGGGCGCTTGGATTGAGGCCTCCTGAGGATCCGGGCCAGCCTTCTTGGGAAGCTGCTCGACAGCCGCATGCACTGCAGGGTCCTCCCGCAACGCCAGCTAGCCCGAGCGCGGGCGCCTGGGATTGGCTTGGCGAGCAGATCCACGGGCCCAACATATCGATGCCAGCGCCGCCCAGCCATTGGCAGGCCGGTTCGTCGCAGCAGCTTCCCGCAACCCCGGCGACGCCGAGCGCCGGAGCCTGGAACTGGCTTGGCGAGCAGATCCAAGGACCCGCCTCACCAGAGCCAGCGCCGCACTGGGGCGCGCAAGCTCATCCGCCGCTCGAGCTTCCTGCTACACCGGCCACCCCCAGCCAGGGAGCCTGGGCCTGGCTCGGGCAACAGATGCAAGACTCCGCATCGCCGTCGTGCGTGAGGCCTCGATCGTCAAACATCTACGGCGGTCTCGACTCCTTCGTTGATCTGGATCCACCCCACACCCCACGACTTGCGTGACGATGCGCGCTCTGCGCCAGCATCTGAATTTGCAGCCGCCTCGTCGTTCGCAGGACCGCCGGGGGCGGCTCCGGAGCTGCGGGATATAGGAGCGATCGTTGGCGCCGGCTGGCGCCACGGCTCCCAGGCGGCTTCAGTCGTGTTGATCGATGTATTGGGAAATATGCATCTGCTGCCAAACCAGTTCGGGCCAAGTCAGTTTGTGATCAATGGGGAGCGCTATTTTCGGCTACGATGGACCAGGAGGCCGCAGGGATGTTCGCCTGATCCATCATCCCCGCGTGAGCCAGCCGGATGAACCAGGCCCGTCTCAGTCGCTCTATCGTCCCCGGCCGATCGTGCCAGCCGTGCAATCCGGTGAGGGGCCCGTTGATCTTGGGTATCTGATCCGCGGGGATGGGAGCACCGAGATCGATTCCTTCCGCCCTACCTCGTCCGCGCCCTGGAAGGCCAAGGCATCTTGCCGCGGGCGGGCCAACCAACCTATTTCGAGATCCGCGGAGTGCCTTACAGGGGTGAATTGGTGGAGAGCGAAGGCCGCCAGCGCGTACGCATTTATCCTGAACGTGGCTGAAGAGGCAGCAGGGCCTGCAATCGAGCTT
Organism: Bradyrhizobium genomosp. I (2014); assembly: GCF_000261685.1. GTDB lineage: Bacteria > Pseudomonadota > Alphaproteobacteria > Rhizobiales > Xanthobacteraceae > Bradyrhizobium. Next base: position 9,507 of record NZ_AJQE01000405.1, read on the forward strand.
TCGGCGGGGCAGCTCGCGTAAGGCGTTCTATAGCGAGGCTGTTGGCAGGCGATGGATCCGTTGCAGGGGCACGGCCTGAACCGTCCAGCCTCCTCTTTGTAGAATCTGCCAAGCGATTCTACCAATTTGGTGCGTGCCCGGACATGCTTTCTGCATCCCTGATCCTTTCACATAGTCCGCCAATTCTTGTCTTGAAAACCGCAGCTACCACAGATCGAACGCATTCCTGATCGAGGGAGCACCGGCGCCGAGCGCAGGCGATGGCCAAGCGCCAAGAACTTGGCCACCAAACGAAAGTTTGCTGACAAAGGCTTTTCCTGATGGCCGCCCAAATTCCTCGGCGGGCGCGGTATTTCGCAACCTGCATAGCTTAAGGCCTCATGCCCAGTTCAGTTATTGCGCTATGCAAAGGCCCCTCGCGCTGCGTTGCAAACACCTGGTCCGCTCGGGAGCAGAGTGCAAGTGCCCACTGGACCTGGGAAGCCGATGAAAGCGAGCTTGGTGCGATAAAAATCGCTAAGGTCAGCTTCCTCCCAGCGCTTTTCCCAAATAATTGCCGCGCGGCGAACAGGATGGAAGT
>NZ_AJQE01000406.1 GCF_000261685.1 Bradyrhizobium genomosp. I (2014)
AGAAAGTCACAGCTGCCTTCGATGGTGTCATTCGGCTTGCAATATTGACCCCCTAAGCCGGGGGATCGGCGTCCAAAATTGCCCCCCTACAGGTTGGTCTGTTGCGCTGCCTGCTTCGTAACAAAGCAGGTGGTGGAGGATGCTGGTCGTGGAGACGATTGCGCGGATTCGGCGCGAGCACTTCATCAAGGGCAAGACGATCAAGGAGATCGCCCGTGACCTGAAGGTGTCACGGAACACGGTTCGGAAGGTGCTGAGGTCGGGAGAGACCTCCTTCGAGTATGAGCGGCAAGTGCAGCCGCGGCCAAAGCTCGGACGATGGGCAGTCGAACTTGACGGGCTGCTTGCGGCGAACGCGGCTAAATCGGCTCGTGAGCAGCTGACATTGATCCGGATCTTCGAAGAGCTGCGCGGTCGCGGCTATGACGGCGGCTACGATGCGGTGCGACGTTACGCCAGGCGGTGGAGCAAGGAACGCGGGCAATCGACCGCGGCGGCCTATGTCCCGCTGAGTTTTGCGCCAGGCGAAGCCTACCAGTTCGACTGGAGCCATGAGGTGGTGCTGTTGAGCGGAACCACCGTGGTCGTGAAGGTTGCTCACGTCCGGCTCTGCCACAGCCGTATGCTATTTGCCCGGGCGTATCCGCGAGAGACGCAGGAGATGGTGTTCGACGCCCACGACCGAGCGTTCGCGCTGTTCAAGGGCACCTGCACCCGCGGCATCTACGACAACATGAAGACCGCCGTGGAGACGATCTTCGTCGGTAAAGGGCGTCTTTACAATCGCCGGTTTTTGCAGATGTGCAGCCACTATCTGGTCGATCCAGTCGCCTGCACGCCGGCGTCTGGCTGGGAGAAGGGGCAGGTTGAGAACCAGGTCGGGCTGGTCAGGGAACGCTTCTTCACGCCGCGTCTGCGGTTCAAAAACCTCGACGAGTTAAACGCCTGGCTGCTCGACAAATGCATCACCTACGCCAAGGCTCATCGCCATCCGGAACTGGTCGATCAGACGATCTGGGACGTGTTCGAAGTCGAACGCCCTAGGCTCGTTCCCTATGCAGGGCGATTTGACGGCTTCCATGCGGTGACGGCGTCGGTCTCGAAGACCTGCCTGGTGCGCTTCGACAACAACAAGTACTCGGTCGCAGCCAGTGCAGTCGGACGACCGGTCGAGGTTCAAGCCTATGCCGATCGCATCGTGATCCGCCAGGATGGACGTATCGTTGCCGAGCATCAGCGATCCTTTGGCCGCGGCGATACCGTCTACGACCCTTGGCATTATGTGCCGGTGCTCGCCCGCAACCCCGGCGCCTTACGCAACGGCGCTCCCTTCAAGGACTGGGTGCTGCCGGCCGCGATCGAGCGGATCCGGCGCAAGCTTGCCAGCATCGACGATGGCAATCGGCAGATGGTCGACATCCTCAACGCGGTGCTGACTGACGGTCTGCCTGCGGTGGAAGCGGCCTGTGCCGAAGCGCTCAGTCACAGCGTTCATTCCGCCGATGTGGTGCTCAACATCCTGGCCCGTCAACGTGAGCCAGCCCCGCCGGCCAACATCATGACGCCAGCCGCCCTGACGCTCCGTCATGCACCAATCGCCGATTGTGCCCGCTACGACAACCTTCGGAGGACCAACTGATGGAACGAACTCAAATCTTCGACCTCATGGGCGAGCTCAAGCTCTATGGCATGAAGGCTGCCTTCGACGAGATCATGGCAACTGCCGTCAAGCGCCAGCACGAACCTCAGCGTATTGTCGGCGACCTGCTCAACGCCGAGATCAACGAGAAGCAAGCCAGATCTATCAAATACCAGCTCACCATTGCCAAGCTGCCGCTTGCCAAGGACATTGCCGACTTCCAGTTCGACGGCACGCCGATCAATCAGACCCTCGTCAATGATCTTGCTGGCGGCGGCTTCGTCGCCCAACAGCGCAACGTCGTGCTGGTCGGCGGCACCGGCACAGGCAAAACCCACCTGGCCATTGCCATCGCAAGAAGCTGCATCCGATCTGGTGCCCGCGGCCGCTTCTTCAACGTGGTCGACCTCGTCAACCGCCTCGAGACCGAGACCCGCAATGGACGGCAGGGACGGCTTGCCGAGCATCTGACCCGGATGGACTTCATCGTGCTGGACGAACTCGGCTATTTGCCCTTCGCCCAGTCCGGTGGCCAGCTTCTCTTCCACCTCGTCAGCCGGCTCTATGAGCGCGCCTCCGTCATCGTCACCACCAATCTCGCCTTCGGCGAATGGCCCAGCGTGTTCGGCGACGCCAAAATGACCACAGCGTTGCTCGACCGATTGACCCATCACTGCGACATCGTCGAGACCGGCAACGATAGCTGGCGGTTCAAAAGCCGAGACGACGATCACGCCACCCGCGCTCGTCTCGCCTCCGCTATCCCGGCCAGCTCCGACGAGACGAGCGCTACCAGCAAACCCCGCCGCGGAAAGGGGTCAAAATTGGACGCCGATGAAGGGTCAAATTTGCAAGCCGATTGACACTTTACACTTCTGGATCTGAAATGCGGGTCAGCATCCTCACGTGCGGTCCCGCCCGTTTGAAGACCGGCTCCCAAAACGCATAGGCGTTCTCGACGAAACTCGCGGTTACGGAGAACTTCGTGAGCGCCGCCCGATATGCGGCCTGGCGCCCGCAGCCCTGTCCCTCGACAAGGTGCCAGATGAACTGAGCGACCTGGCGCGTGTACGTGCTCGGACGACCTCGGTGGTTGGGTACGATCTCAAGTCGCTTGGTCCCGGTGTCACGCGTCTCCGGTTCGGTGATATTGGCAAGCCAAATGAAGATTGATGGATCAATGCTCGCGGGATAGCCGTCGCGCTTGAGCTGCTGATTGATGATAGAGAACGCGCTGGCGGCTTCCCTGAAGCACTCGCTCAGGATGAAGTTCGCCTGGTTCTCCAGCTTGCCGCTCCGAAGATCGTCGAGCAATCTGACCGCCTCGTCGGTGAGCCGCCGCATATATCGCGGTTGCGACTGTCCCGCGCTGTCGGCTGGTTCCTTCTGCATGATTAATTCGGCCGCATCCGCGCGAAACCCCGTTGCGGCTTCTTTGAGAACGGTCAAAAAATTGCTTTCAAGTCCGGAAGCGACGACGGTTTTCGACGCCGCTTCGCCTCCCACCCGCGTCTCTACGAGGCCGTTTGCATGGTCCAAGGCAGCATTCAGGCTGGCTTTGATGTTTTCAGAAGCTCTGTCTTGAGAGTCTTCGGCAACCTTCACCATCATCTCGGTGGTAGTGTCGGAATCTAGGAGTTCGTCCTTGCGCGGCGCCGCCGCATTCCGAGATTCAAGCACCGCAACGGGACTCGGAGCCGTCGCTTGCCTTGCAAGAATTGTTTGATCAGACGTATTCGGGCCTGAGTGCTCCGATCGCAGATTGGAAGCAGCAATCCCGCGGGGCAGCACAAACAGGCCATCGTCAACGGCTCGGCTCGCCGCCGCGGTAAGCTCCACGAGCGAGCGTCGCGCGCAGCGCGTCTGCCTAGTACGCGGCTTTTTCGTTTCTTGCGTGTGGTTCATGATCTGACGACCCCTCGACAAGCTTCTTCAAGATCCAGCGCCACAGCTCACGAACTTCCTCCGAGGCTCTTCCCTCTTGTGCAAACTCCGTCACGCCTAATCCTGCCCCAAGCGCGTCCTGATGGTCATTGCGCTGTCCGACATAGGGAAGCGCGAGCACCCCGAGCGAATTGAGCGACGTCGCGGCTTCACTCACGCGGCAGCCCCGCGGTGGCGTCTGAGCGAGGACGAAAGCAAATCGGCGGTTGAGCCTACGAATAGCAATCAGCGTCGGTATCGCAGCTTCGATGTCGGCGGGACTCGGACGCACCGGGATCAGGCAAAGATCGGCCCTCGCGATGGCGCGCATGGCCAGTGCATTGTTCGTGGCGGCGGTATCGATAACCGTAAGCCAGATCCCCTCGGCTTCAAGGCTGACGAGCGCCCGTTCTATTTCGGCCGAATCAGCGACCCGAACGACCCGGGGATCGGGATGGCGGCGCCGCTCTTTCCATTTTGAAATCGTGCCTTGTGGATCCGCCTCGACAATTGCGACGCGCTCCCCGTTCCCCAACGCTGCGACTGCAATTCCGACCGCCAGCGTGCTCTTGCCGCTTCCGCCTTTTTGGGTGACCAGAGCAAGGACATACATCTTCTACGCGTCCCGGACGACAACGACATGAAACGCACGAGTCGTCGACATCGAGCCTACCCTTCCCGATGGTGGGTCGCATCAAGAGCGAACGTGGAAATCGCAGCCAAATCGAGGCCCAGCCATTAACGATATACCGCGCAATACGTCGGCCAAGGGCCGCGAGAATCACCACGACGTGGCTTTGTAAAATAGCCCATTATTCGGCCGTGTCACGGATCTTCGCGAAAGGATTGCTGAGCACCGTCGTACAAGCATGAAAGCAGAGCCTGCTCGCCTCTCTGGAATGGACACGGCAAGAAGCGGCTGTCGCAGTTGCAGCAAGATGCTGCCTCCTACCAGATTGGAGAGGTGATCTGCCTGCCAGCTCGAACTATCGAGCTAACCACAACTTGGGGACAAGCTACGCAATATTTTTCCGTGCTCAGCAGGAGGACTCTCGGATGAAGTGCAACAAGCAATTGTCGCTCGCGAGCATCATTGCGTTCGGGACGATCGCTTTTGGGAGCGGAAGTTTAGCTGCTGATTTGCCTGCGGCACCTGTCGTCAAAGCGCCGGCTCCCGTTTATCCTCTCTTCAGCTGGACTGGAGGTTACATCGGCGGCAGTGTAGGCTCGGGTTGGGGTACCAGCCAGACCGACCTCGCTGTGGGCAATACATTCATTGGCGCCCCCGTCAACCAGACCGTAAACCAGCTCATCGGCGGCACTGCCGATTTGAATGTGCCATTGCCGCAGGTGCAGCTGAACGGCTTCCTCGGCGGCGTACAAGCCGGTTACAATTTCCAGTCCGGTGTGATGGTCTACGGCGTGGAAAGCGATTTTTTATGGAGTGGTATCAAGGGGCGCACTGGCTGCTTTGTGGTCTTGAACTGCACGAACGACACCAAATGGATTGCCGATATCACCGGACGGGTCGGCGTCACGGTGGGCGACCGCGGCCTAGTCTACATCAAGGGCGGCGCAGCTTGGGCCGATTCCAGCATCGGCATCAACCAGTCCTTTGCCGTTACATCGAACTTGGGGGCTGGCTTTGCTGCTAACGGTGCTGCCGATGGCCGAGCGACCAAGAACATATTTGGCGGCACATTGGGTGCGGGCATCGAGTATGCCTTCCTGCCCGGCTGGTCAGCCAAAGTTGAGTATGACTACTTCGATTTCGGCAGGCAAGACGTAAAGCTGCCGGTTTCGGTAGTCGAGAACACGGCGATTGGTGATGAACCTAGTAACACCGAGAATATCCGTTCAGAAACTTCAGACCTCGCTGCAGGCGAAAGCTAAGGCTGAACCAGATTATCGATTCTACTCTCTTTGGGACAAAATCTGCAGACTGGATGTGCTGGAGGAAGCCTACAGGCGCTGCCGAGCAAACCGGGGGTCGCCGGGGGCGGATGGCATCACATTTGCTCAGATCGAAACCGAGGGACGCGAACGATGGCTGGAAAATGTCAGACAGGAGCTGACGGCGGGTGACTACCGACCGCAGCCCCTTCTGAGGGTATGGATACCGAAGAGCAATGGCGGACGCCGACCGCTCAGCATTCCAACCGTAAAAGACCGAACGGTCATGACGGCGGCGATGCTGGTGATCGGCGCCATCTTCGAAGCGGACCTGCTGGAGAACCAGTATGGCTTCCGCCCGAAGGTGGACGCCAAGATGGCAGTGCGCCGCGTGTTCTGGCACATCAGAGATCATCGGCGATCAGAGATCGTCGATGCGGACCTGAGGGATTACTTCACCTCGATTCCGCATGCACCACTGATGAAATGCCTCACACGCAGGATCGCCGATGGTCGGCTTCTTTCGATGATCAAAGGCTGGCTGACAGTCGCGGTTATCGAGAAGGACGGCCGGCGGATCACAAGGACGGCGGAGGCTCGGACGAAGAAAAGAGGAACTCCACAAGGCTCACCTTTGAGCCCGTTGTTGGCGAATCTCTACTTTCGTCGGTTTCTGCTGGCTTGGCGCAAACACGGACACCAAGATCAACTCGATGCGCATATCGTGAATTACGCGGATGACTTCGTGATCTGCTGTCGCCCCGGTTCGTCCGAGACGGCAATGGCGCGGATGCAGACGCTAATGAACAGGCTCGGGTTGGAGGTGAACGATACCAAGACGCGACTCGCTCGGGTCCCAGAGGATAGCGTAACATTCCTCGGGTATACGATCGGACGCTTCTATGGAAAGGGAGGTCAAGCCTTTCTTGGCACAAGACCTTCCAAGAAAGCCGTTCGACGATTGCTCAGACAGGTCCACGACCGCACGACACGTCAGTGGTATCCGGACTCACCGGAGAACACAGTCGCTGTCATCAACCGCTTCCTACGCGGCTGGTGCGGCTACTTCGACCAAGGTCCAGTGGTGGAAACTTACAACCTCATTCGGCAATACGTCGACCGTCGTCTGCGTCATTGGTTGGTCCAGCGCACCGGGGCACGTGGCCGGGGCTTCAACCGTTACTCGCAGGAATACCTGCATGAAACGCTTGGCCTCTACCGCCTCCCAAGAGCGCGTGCCGACGTGCCGAGAGCGAAGGCTTGATGGGTTGAGAGAAAGCCGGATGCGGGAAATCCGCACGTCCGGTTTGACGAGCGGCGACTGGAAACGGAGCCATGGTCCGAAATGAGCCACCGGCACTCAGCGAAAGCTGCCGGCCAACGGCAACTCCTCGGAACCTGTAGCCACCGCGTCAGTCGTCGACTCTACCGAGCTCGATGCGACCATCGGTCAGAAATCGTTCGAAGATGGCACGGCGCGAGACGGCATAGCGGATCGCCTCAGCCAGTTTTGATTTGCCGAAGATCCGACGCAAGGTCTGCTGCCAGAGATCGAAGAGATCTGCGACGATCGCCGCGGAGGCTTGCTGGCGCGCGGCAACGCGAGTGTCGGGGCTTTGACCGCGCATCGTTTTCTCGACCTGCCAGAACTTCGCCATCCGCTCGACCGTCGCCGTTGCCACTTCTGAGCTCCCTGCAACATGCAGCTCGTAGAACTTGCGTCTGCAGTGTGACCAGCAGCCAGCCTGTGATGCAATCATTGCCGCGATCGGATCGCGCGAGCTTGTTATAGGCGGCGTAGCCATCCACCTGCAGGATTCCGCGATAACCATTGAGATGGCGGACCGCGCATTCACCGGAGCGGCTGTCTTCGAAGCGATAAGCCACCATCGGGGGACCGTTGCGGCCAAACGTTCGATCATCCCTGGCATAGGCCCATAAATAGGCCGTCTTTGTCGATCCGGAGCCCGGAGCGAGCGTCTGCAAAGTGGTTTCGTCGGCAAAGACCCGTTCGGCCTTCTTGACCTCGCTGAAGATGTAGTCGGCCATGATCTCGAGCTCGAAGCCGAGCTTGCCCATCCATTGCGCCATCAACTGGCGGTCGAGCTCGACCTTGTCGCGGGCGTAGATAGCCTCCTGCCGGTAGAGCGGCAGGCCATCGGCATATTTGGCGACGGCGATCTGGGCCAGAAGCGCTTCCGTCGCCTGAGACGCCCGCCTTCTCAAGTCCCCGGCGCATCATCTCGACATCCGCAGCGGCGTATCGGTGGGTCGTGGCGACCTGAGCATGGCCAAGCCAAGCCTGAATCGTCAGGAGGTCCACGCCTGACCGGAGAAGCTTCATGGCGAGGGAATGCCGGAAGATGTGCGGCGATATCGGCTTGCCCTCCAAGCTTGGCCTCGTGGACCCGGCCTGGGAGGCGGCACGCCGCACGATGTGTGTCGCGCCGAAACGCGTCAGGCGCTCGTTGTGGACCCCGACGAAGATTGGCCGCGGTTCATGATGGGCGAGGCCGCGTTCGCTCAATAGGTTGGTCAGCGATCGCACCAAATCCTGAGGAATGGGAACGACGCGATCTCGGCGTCCCTTGCCATGAAGCAGCACCTGCGGGCGTCCTCGCTCCAACTGAAGGTCGTTCGCGTTGACGCCGGTCGCTTCGGACACGCGAGCGCCGGTTCTCGCCAAGAAGAGCAGAAAGGCCCGGTCGCGCCGACCGCGGGACGTCGTCTGATCAGGGGCTGCGATGATAGCCTCCACCTCGGCGTTGGTGAGATGATGCGTCACCTCGATGTGGGCCCGTTTGGTGGGGATCCGACGAGCCGGTGAGGTAGTAGGCTGTGTCGCTATAGTTGGCGTGGCCGAGGTAGGTGGCGAGTAAGGGCAGCAGCGCTTGGACGTCCGCGCGCTCGTGGTGCCACAGCCTCAGCCTGGTCACCGCGAACCGGTGCCGGAGATCGTGCGGTCGCAGAGGCTTGCCATTGTCAAGGCCCGCGAGCTTGCGGGCCTTAGCGAAGTTGCTTTGCAAGCCGGTTGCCGACAGACGGCAGCCTCGCGAGCTGAGGAAGAACGCCTCGCCTTTGGGCCTGGGAAACACGGTGTCGCGCTCACGGGCGTATCGACGAAGTTTGGCTGCCTGGGTCGTTGGGTGAACAGGAATCAGGCGGTCTTTACGGAACTTGGTTTTACGGACGAGGATGCCCCCGTTGGTCAGATCGACGTCGCCGCGATCAAGCCTGACCACTTCGCCCGATCGTAACCCCGTGCTGGCCAACAATCCGATTAGCGTCGCCATCGTGCGGCCCCTGAGAGGGGTCCCTGGCGAAATGAAGCTGCATGCGTCGATAAGCGACGTCAGCTCAGCCTCACTTAGGGATGCGCGGCGGCGGAATCGCCCTGGACCACGGGAAAGCTCTGCGCTCCAAGACCTCGGTCTGGGGGTCGTAGACGACCAGGTACTCGTAGAATCGGCGGAGCACGCCGTGACGGACCGCGCGGCTGTCGGCGGCGCCACCGAACGACAGGACGAAGTCCAGCGCCATCGTCCGGGTGGCGGGCGCACCCAGCTGAGATCGCTCGACGTAGCGAACGAAAGCCCGCAGCGTGCCGGCTTCTGGAAGCGGCGACAACAGGTGAGAGGAGGCCTGACTACCTCAAGCAGATTGGTCGCGACGCTCTTTCCAGAGCTCCGATAGTGTGGCGTTAGGTTTACTGAGGCCTTCCGCCGCGGCCCTGTCTTCCTAGAATCCATAGGACCGTTCGGCCCAGCGGAGAAGCACACGCGCATCCCGATCGGGTAAGACCACGCGCTGACTACGCAGGCCCTTGGCGATCGCTTGGCCAACCTCTGGCGCAACTCGATTACCATGGGTCATCAAGAAGAACCAACCAAATGGGACGCCGACCTCACGGTCGATGGCTTCGACGCGATCCATCAGGATATGAACCGAGGCGTCGCCAGCGATCAGCCTCTCTTCCGGCAGATGCCGCGGGCGCGGCACGAATCCGATCTCGCGTGTGCCTTTATCGTCGTAGTCGTAAATGTCGAGCGCCCAGTGCACATAGACCCGCTCGGCCGAAGCGCTTGATTCTTCCCAATCCTGGAAGAAGCGCGTCTCCCGCGGCACGAACTCGAACCAGTCCGGCACCAGTTCAAGAAACGGCGTCTCGGTCGTGCCCTCGCGTGTCGTTTCACGTACCACACGGCGTTCCATCTCTGGCCGCTGCGCCTCGCGCTTCTCGCGCTCGAGGCGGGCACACCGCGTCAGGAAGCTCCGGACATGGACGACGCTGCTGCCTGGGCGCCCAAGCATCCGATAGAGCGGACCAGCGATTACCTTGTCGTCGGACATATCTTCGTGCGTGATCCATGACGGATCGAGTAATTCGCCCTTGCCCCAAGGGCGATATGTCGGATTGACGATCGGCCCGGCACGCCATTCAACTTCCAGACCGAGACGGATTTGCACATAGTCCGCCGCGCCCGGTCCAGTTGGCGCGAAGGCATACACACTGTTGCCGTGCCATTCCGAGATCTGAAGGTCGCTCTCGCGCAGTCGCGTCCAGAGCGCGCCAATGTCGCCATTGTCCTTGGCAAGCTCCGCTTCCATCCACGGCCGGTATTCTGCGATCCGTGTCCCGTCGGCGGCGACCACCGAGCGCGTGTCGCGCCAATACTGCTCGTCAATGCCCGATGTCGAAAACGGAAATCCCGGAAACGCCTCTGTGAGCGCGGCCGCCAGCGCCGCTTCGTCAGATCCGGTCGGAAGACGTGCGAGAACCGCCTCGATCGAGGCGGGATCGGGCAATCGCATTGGGATGTTCTCTGGAGCGTCAGCCATGCCATGATCCTATCATCGGCGGTTGTCGAATTCTGCTCGTTTGCTAGCGCGTCCTATTCACCGCGCGTTCGATCTTTTCCATCGACGCGAGGATTTGCTCGAACCGAGGAGCCTCGCCGAAGATCATTGGCGTCATGTTCGTATAGTCACGCGCGAGCGCGTCGATCATTGCCGCAGTCGGCGCAAGCGCAAACGATCCGGTCACGGCCGAGACGAGATCGTAATCAGGCCGGTTGAAGAACATGAGAGCATGACGGACGCAGTCGGCCCCCAATTCGGCATCTTTGACCGCCGACCGGCCGATGTCGGAGGCGAAGAGGCAATACAGGTCGTAGAAGTGCCGCGAAATGCGCTGGCCTTCCTGGCGCAGCTCACCGCGGCGCTCGAACCAGCGGCGCAGCCCGTGAGCGATCACGATTTTGTCCCAGAACGTGCGCTCGGCGTCGATCGTCGTGACGTTCGGCACCGTCAATTCGAGGCCTGCCACGTCGTCGGCAATGTAAGGACGGATATTCGCCAGGTGGTTCGGGTCAAGCGCCGACTTCGCTCCGGACTCGATCCGGACTGCCGGCCGCACATAGGCCTCGTCGCGCGGTTCAACCTCGGGATACCAGACGAGAAGCGTCTGCCCGTCGGCATCCGACGCGTCGATCTCGAGGCGTCCGCGTCCACTCGTCGCTTCGGCGAGATGTTCGGTCAGGAAGGCGTATAGCGGACCGCTAATATAGCTGCGGCAAGCGTCCCGGATCGCATCCAATCGAGCGCGGCGTTTCTTATTCGACAAGATCGATCTCGAGTTCTTCGACTGAAGCAGACTCGTCGAGATCGTTGCGAAACACCGTTATATCGATGTCTTCGGAAAATCTTTCGATCAGCCCGTATGCCTTCGACAGCGACGTCCCGCCCTTGAAGAGAAGGCGCGGACCTCCTGCGGGCCGTTCGTGATAGAGAGCATTGAGGGTCCAGCAGACCCAAAAATCCTTCTCGACGTTTCCGATCGGCGCACCGAGCCGGTTCGCCGTCGTCAGGAAAAGATCAAGCTTCTCGCCGGGTGCGGCGGAGATGACCTCCTTGTAGGCTGCGCTACTCACGCGTGATCCTCCGCCGCGTCGTCAGGTTCGAGCAAGGGCCTGAGAAAGTCCTGCATCCAGATCGGCATAGCTGAAAGACCTGCACGGAGATCGTCGCGAATCTCCTTTCCATGCTGCGGGTTTGCGAACAGCTTGCTGAGGACGTTCTCTACCGCTTGTCGATCGTCCTTCCCCGCCATCATATCCTGCATCCAATAGAGCGCCTGAACGACGCGCATGCCCGGACGTCCGGCCCAATAAAGACGGCTAGGTGCCGCCGACTTGAAATTGATGACCTGCTTTCCAAGTTTGATCGGCTTCAGGCGAGCGTCGACCAGGACCTCGATGCGCGCCGGCACGGCCGTGGTGAGGCCGAGATCATTCGCGGCAGTCATCCCGTCGACCACGACGCGGGCCTGGTCGCGGCGCGCCACAGCCCTGATGACCGCGCGATAGTCGGGGACCATCGGCTTGCCTGTGAGGTTGCTCTTTCGCGGCCGGTCGTAGAGCCCGCGGTCGATGCGGCGCAACTCGCCAGCCGCAACGAGACGCTGCAACGTCTTGTCGACGGCCGCGCGACTGCCGAGATCAGCGAAATCACCGGGTGTCCATACCTCTGTCGGCGTTGCGTCGATGCGGGCAATGAGCCGCGGGCGGAGGTCTGTGGTCGGTTGATCAAGCATGTCCGAAATATGATGCAAATTTCGGTCGTCGGCAAGATTTGTCCGTCCGAACTATGCAGCATTTTTCGGACGTTCCGTTCCCCAAAGAAGCTCATCCAAGGCGACGAAGAATCAGGCAGTATAGCTATAAGTGGTTGATATAAAAAGTTAATTTGCGGTATTTCTGGCTTAATCTGAACCGGTGCCGGGTGGCTGCCTGCGGCGGCCCCGGCAAGGCGGGTAGCTACCAGAGCGGGTGCGGACGCGGAAGGGCTCGCAGGGGATATTTCAGACATACTGCTGCGACCGGCGGATGCCGGTGACAATTCTTGTTAAATTCAGCTCGCCGAATCAGGCTATCCCGCTGCTCGGGACGTTGCCGACGCAAATTTCGATACCATCGTTAGTTGGCTGCGAATACTGAAAATCATTGCATGTGCAAACGCCCGCCGCGCCAAAGCAGATGCTCCATTTGAGCTCATAGTTGATGCCGAGCACATTGAAAAAACTGCGGCCGTTGACGGATCAGTTCGACCTTGGGGACCAATACCTCTCGGCCCCCGGTGGTGAGCCGCTCAAATCGGCGATCATTTCGGCCCACGACAAGCGCGACGACCAGCCAGTCGTGCTCAAATACTGGCAAAAGACCGGCTCAGCGGTCGACGATGATCTTCGTGAAATTTGGCAGCATGAAATGCGCCAGGCACAGCGTGTGCTCGCCTATCCAGGCGCCGACAAGGTCATCGTCGAACTGCTGCGGTACGGCGAGGCGTCGGATGCCTTCTTTCTGGCCATGCCGCGAGATCTCGCGCCACTCGATACCATGGTCAAGCATGCGCGCCCCGATCACTGGCTGAACAATCTTGATGTCCCGCGCTCGCGCATCGTTCTCTGGCGCAACGCCGAGCGTCTGGCGAAGGCGCTTGAAGCCGTCCACAACCAGGGACTGGTCTATGGCCGTCTCGACAGTTCTTCGGTCTTCACGGCGTCTGCCACAGCGCCCGACTTCCGGCTTGGCAGCTTTGAGTGGTGCGTCCGATTGTCGGAGGCGGACAAAGCGCCGCTCGTCGTCTTTGCGAAATCCGCAGGTGCACCGATTATCATGTCGTTCCTCGACGATTGGCGTGCGCTCGGCCTGTTGCTCGCCGGTCTCCTGAAGCTCGATGCCTCGAGCCTCAGCCGTGGGCTCTCAGCCGTGGAGAACGAATCTGATGCGGCAGGTGAGCGGCTGGCCGTCCTCGAGGCCGGTGAGCGAGACACGCTCAGATGGTTGATCGAGCCTGCGCGCCATCGGGCGGTCGACGCCGAGATTGTTTGCAGACGTATCGGGCGCGCACGAAGGGCGAGACGGAGAATGGCGTCGGCTACGTGAAGAAGAACGCGATCGCCGGTCATTCCTTCCCAAGTTGGGAAGCATTCGAGGCGCATCTCGACAGATGGGAGCGTGATGTTGCGAACGTTCGCATCCAGGGCGCGACCGGCGAGGCGCCCCGATCATCCGCTTTGCGCGTGATGAGATACATCGGTTGAAACCGCTCGGCGGACAGCCGTCGTTCGGACCCTTGCGTGAACTGACCCACGTCGTCGGCAATGATTGCGCCGTCGAGATCGACGCGAACAGCTACTCCGTGCCATGGCGCCTTATTGGCGAGCGCATGGCGGTGACGATCGTGGCCGGGGAAGTGCGGATCCGCCATGGATTGCACCAGGTTGCCGTCCACACTGCAATCGGATGGGCGCCGGCTGCGGGTCGTCGACTCCGCTCATCTCGATGGAGTTGTTAGTCGCAATGGCGCGGTCCGCCCGGCTGAGATCGCGGCGGAGCTGGCGGCGTCCCCACCGCCGTCGTTGTTACGCATGCGCGGCGGCGATCAGGGTGAGACTCTCATCCTGATTGTCGCGCTATATACGCACTCTTGCCGAATACGAAGCCGTGGTCGGAGGAAGCTTAGGCGAGTGTGCGCTGCAGGCGGCTTTCGCGAAGAAATTAATAGCGGGACTATAGCCAGTGGTTTGAAGCCCCGGCTTCATGACATGTTTTACGCATGAAAACTCGTGCGATTGTGGCCTGGAATGTGCGTCGAATCCGCGTAGAGCGAGGTATTTCGCAAGAGAAATTGGCTTACGAAGCGGGGGTTGACCGCTCGTATATGGGGGCTCTTGAGCGGCAATCGAAGAACCCGACAATTGATCTTCTCGAACGCATCGCCGAGACGCTGGACGTTCATTTGTCCGAGTTGTTTATTCGGCCGTCTAAAAGTGCGACGACTCCCAAGACCCTGCCTGGAGGTCGCAAGCCGGCGCGTCCACGTCGCAGGAAGAAGAAATAGTGTAAGCGGCAAGCTGAGGCTGTCGGGCGGCGTCGTTCCATGCGAAGTGACCTCAAGGGACATTCGGCCTTCGACAAAGTCATGCTAGCAATGGACCAAGCGTTTATAGAAGTTCGTGGCTTGTAAGTAGCGTACTGGCTAATCTTCGTTACGGATATATTCCTAATCTCGGCTTAGTCGCGCGACCGAAACCTTCGACGACGAGGACGCTAAAAAGAATGATTTGGCTGACGGATGAGCAACGGGAACGCATCCGCAATCACTTTCTGGAGGAGCGCGCTATCGATAGACGACCGGTCGCAAGCCTACTGCGACGCGCCGGATTCTGGAAGCGGTTCTGCGGAGATCGGCGACCAGGCCCAGGACAGCGATGTGCTTAGCGGCCGTCACGACGACGGGGTACGATAACGTGAATGCTTTGCAAAATGGCGGTTCAGCCCTTCCGCAGGATAATCGCTGAAAGCAACCGCATCATCGGCGTGAACATGAAGTAGGCAGTCGTCCGTTAAGAGCGACCAAGCGACTGATGTGGAATCGTAATCTGACAGACCGGCTTTTTTGCGATTGCAGGGTTTTGATGCTTCAGGGATCGGAACCTTCCAATTTCATTTTCAAGATTCCGTCGAATCGCCAGTCATGATTCCGTGGTCGCATCGGAGGGGGTGATGCGGCCGAAGAAGCAGAAGGCGACGGGATCGGGCGATCTGTTCCGGGCCAGGCTGGACCAGATCATCAATATGAAGCACGAGCTGGTTCAGCTCGCCGGCAGGGTCGACTGGGACTGGATCGATGGGGAGATCGCCCCGCTCTACAGCGAGAACGGCCGGCCAGGCATCGCGACCCGCTTCGTGATTGGGCTGCTGCTGCTCAAGCAGATTTACGGCCTGTCCGACGAAGGGGTGTGCGAGCGCTGGGTCCACGACCCGTATTTCCAGTACTTCACCGGCGAAGAGTTCTTCCAGCATTCATTTCCGCACGAGCGCTCGGACCTGAGCCACTGGCGCAAGCGGCTCGGCGACAAGCTGGAGCTGCTGTTGGCCGAGAGCCTGCGGGTGGCGCACGAAGCCGGCGCGTTACGCAGCCAGGACCTCAAGCGTGTCACGGTCGATACCACCGTGCAGCCGAAGGCGATCACCTTTCCGACCGATGCTAAGCTGCTGCACGCGGCCATCAAGGGGCTCAACCGCATGGCGAGGAAGCACGGGGTCAAGCTGCGGCAGTCCTATCTTCGCGTCGCCAAGACCGCGGCAATGATGGCGGGACGCTACGCCCATGCCAAGCAATTCAGGCGGCATCAGCGGCAGTTGCGCATCCTGCACAGCCGGCTGGGCCGGATCATCCGTACGCATACGACGAGATCCCCGTCGGAGGCGTACGATCATCCGCGATATCGGCCGCAAGATCGAAGGTCGAGCTGTGCTCGAGAACGCCTTCGTCCTCCCGCTCAGCCGCGCTTCGCAGATCCGCTCGCAACAGCAGCGTCAGCGTGGCTGGAAGCATTATTCTTTCCACGCCCCGGAGGTGGAGTGCATCGGCAAGGGCAAGGCAGCCGCGCCTTACAACTCCAGTGAAGAACAGCGCCATTGGCGCACAGTCGCGGCCATTGTCATGAAATCTCAAGGCCGCGTTCTCGATGTGGAAGCTCAGATCCGACGAAGAGCTGAGGGCGCTAAAGTCCGACTTGGCGGACGGCAAGGGAATGACGTTGTTCACTAGGCTCTCGCTTTCGAACGACATCGAGAAGGGAGTGCCGAACAGCCCGGCGAAGAGAACGAGTAGATTCTCAGACAAGTACGACGCCTTTGGGATATGCTTTAGCTTCGCGCCATTGGACGGAGGGCGGTCGATGTTCGCATCGACCGGCAGATTCGTAATCTCGATAGCCGCGGGGCGAGCTGACGGAGGAACCTGCTCCGAGAGAAACGGCAGGATATCGGTCAACGCAACGGCGATCTTCGACCGCACTGCGGAGATCTGCGCAAGATAAGATCCGTAGGCGGTGGCAGGATATTTGATGGGAGCTAGTTCCTTCTGCAAAAATGCTTTTGCTGCATCGGGAAGCACGAAGGAATGTATCTGGGTTTTGTTCATGTCCGGATTCTTCCTATGTATTTGCGATGTCGCTTTCTGGCCACCGCACTACGAGATCCGCTTCGACTGTCCGCCGATCGCCCTCTCGTGCCCAAAGACAACCATGGGCGCCGCAAGAACGTAAAACGATCATTTGTAAACTAGGGTGCGTACTCATAAACTCTGCCGCTGAGAGTAGGCGCACCTATGTCCGCTTGTCCCCCAACAACGGCGCGAAAGCGGACATTGTCGGACTTCCGAGATGGGTCGACGCTTGGCCGCGACCGGCGTCAATGTCAGGAATTTCGTCCACTGGTAAGGCGTATGATCCTGCCAGTCGGAATTGACGAGTTAACGGGATGCATCGCGACATCCGCCCGTCAGAGCGGGGCTCCGATCATTCGGGTAACGTTGGCGTCAGTAAATCGGGGGACATCGTCCATAATTGCGTCGGTGTCGGCGGATGCAAGCGCAGCGTGAAGCGAAGCCTCATCGCGAAACCGATAAAACCCGACGGAAACATCTACCGAATTGACGTCTCGAGGGAAGAAGGCGGCGGCGCTTTCGAGGCCATGCTTCTGCCAGCATGCGAGCGCCAACGGTAGATGCACGTCGACATAATAGTCGCGATCGAAGTATGTGCCGCCGCTGCAGGTCACGACCATTGTTGCATTTGCCATCAGACGACTTTCTACAGAACCTTCGCATTCAGCGCGCGTCCGCTGTTTATGATTGCGATCGATATGTATGTCGGCCGCCGGACGGCCCTTGCCCGGTTTACGCGAACCGTGTGAATCGTCCGGCATCGCGCTGCCCCGCCGATTCGGGCACATATCGAGGATGAGACGGCGGCTTGGACTCTGTTTCGAAAAGACGCGCGGAGGACCGAGCGCCCAGCCGGTGCCGTGCAACCTGCATGTCGACGGCGCGAGCCGGCGCCGTCCCGCTCATCTCAATCCTCGTCTTGCCACCTCCGCAAGGCCGTCTGGTCGTGGTAAGGCATGCGATCTGGCGTGGTGATGAATTCCATCGTGGTGCCCCATGGCATTCGGCAGTAACAGACCTTGTTTCCAAGACCTTTCTCGGTTGCGTAAGGAATCGCGCGCGGCGCGGTGAGGCGTGTGCCTCCGGCCTTTTCGAAGCGCGTGACCGAGGCGTCGATGTCGTCGGTGTAGACACCGAAATGCGTGATGCCGAAGTCGCTCGCTCGGATCGGCTGGGCTTGTTGGGGGCCGTGCATTTCGAACAGCTCGATGTCGGGTCCGGTGCCGATCTTGACCATCGCCTGTCCACGCACGACCGTTCCCGGGAACGCTCCGACGGCCCGCTCGAATTCGGGGCCTTGCCGCGGCGGATCCTGCGGCCCGAAGGACTGATAGATCACCTGGCCGCCGAAAGCTTGCACCAGGAACGATTTCGCGGCTTCTATGTCGGGCACCGTGATGCCGATATGGTTGACGCCGCGGATGATAGGTGTGGTCATGACGGGTTGTCCTTTCTGATTGAATTGATCGATCGTGATGAGTGCGGGGCTCTGTTGCCGCAGTGTCGCGATTTCTCCGGCCCACAACGACACGGGCGCCGAGTTTCAATGGGCTCCGATGAACTCGATCAGAGCGGCTGCGACTGCATCCGGCCGCTCGTCCGCGACATAGTGGCTACAGCGGGCGATCGAGCCGCCCGTTACGTTGCTGGCGAATTCCTCGACCATCGGCACCATATGCGGACCAAAGCGATGATCCCCGCCGAGAGCCAGCACCGGGATCTCGAGCGGTTGCTTCTTGTACTCAAGCGCCGCTGCGTGGTCGGCGGCGAGGGTGCGATACCATTCCATGCCGCCGCGGGTGCGGCCGGGGAGCGCCATTGCTTTGGCGTAGATCTCGACATCCGCCGGATCGAAGCTGCTGTGATCGTAGAACCGCTCGGCCATGAAGCTCGAAACATAGTCGTATTCACGGCCATGGATCAGGCGCTCGGGGAGATCCCGGCTCATGTGGAAACCAAAGTGCCAGAGCGTTGCGATCGTCGCCTCCCATCCGCTCCAGCCGGGAAGCGGAACGTCCAGAACGGCCAGGTGGGTTACGGCCTCTCGATAGACAGCAGCCAGCGGCAAGGCCACCATTCCGCCGATATCATGGCCGCACACTGCGTAGCGTTGATGGCCAAGGGCAGCCATCACTTCGTGCGCGTCGCGCGCCATTGTCGCCTTGTCGTAGCCGCCGAGCGGACAGTCGGAAAAGCCGGCGCCGCGCAGATCGATCGCGACCACGCTGAAATGCGCGGCCAGTTGCGGCATCACATGGTGCCATTCCCACCATGTTTCCGGCCAGCCATGCAGCAGAAGAATCGACGGGCCTGAGCCGCCCGTGACGGCGTTGATCTTGATGCCGTTCACCGGCACCAGCTGTTGGGCAAAACCCTTCAGAGTCGCGATCATGGTCGCTGTCCCGTCGATGTTGACGTTCGATCGGAGCTCGCGACCCGCGTTCCGGGCGGGTCGAAATCGGTAGCGATCGTGATGTCGTGCCAGGCGTCGATATCGCTGCGGAAGGCAGCCAGCTTTCGCTCGGCGGCAGCATGCGCGACCGGGCCGAGCGGCAGGTGAAGCGGGGCGTCGTCGTCGTCGACGGCGCGCAGGATCACTGCGATCGCCTTGTCGGGGTCGCCCGCCTGATTGCCGTTATTGGTTTCGCGATAGTGCCTGCGCGAGGTCCCGGCATATTCCGGCATCTCGTTGGCGGCGACTGTGATCGAACGGCCGAGGAAATCGGTGCGAAACGGCCCAGGCTCCACGATCAGCACTCGGATGCCGAACGGCTTCAACTCGCTGGCGAGCGCTTCGGAAATCCCTTCCACGGCGAACTTGGCGGCGTTGTAGTAACCGCCGCCTCCGCCGCCCGAGATGCCGGCGACGGACGACATATTGACGATCGCTCCGCCCGAGCGCCGCATGACGGGCAGGGCGGCTCTGGTGGCTTCGATCAAACCGAAGAGGTTTACCTCGAACATCGGCCGGTATTCGTCAGACGTCCCCTCCTCAATCGCGCCATGCAGTCCGTATCCGGCATTGTTGACGAGCACGTCGAACCCGCCGAAGGTCTCGACCGCTTTTGCGACCGCGGCCTTGGCTGCCGCCGCATCGGTCACGTCCAGTGGCACGGTGATCATGCGGCCGTCGAAAGGCTCGGCCATATCCTCGATCGTCTTGACACTGCGGGCCGTCGCGACGACCTGATCGCCGCGCTCCGCCGCCGCGAGCGCGAGCCGCTGGCCGAAGCCGCTTGAGCAGCCTGTGATGAGCCAAGTCTTCATGCTTTCTTCTCCGAGTTGTTATCAGACGATGCAAATCGTTCGCCGCTATTGCGACCCGTGATATCGGCCAAGGCCGACCGACTCTCTGCGATCAGAGGCCATGCTCAAGAACTCACCGCTCGGCCGCCCTGGATGACGACGACGCGGCTGCCGATCTTGACCCGGCTATAGAGATCGATGATGTCTTGGTTGATGAGTCGAATGCATCCGCTCGAAACGGCGCGACCGATCGTCTCCGGCTCGGTCGTCCCATGAATGCGGAACATCGTGTCCCGTTCGCCCTGAAAGAGGTACAGCGCGCGTGGTCCAAGGGGATTGCCAAGCCCGCCGGCCATTCCGCTGGCGAGATGGCCATAGCGCGCAGGCTCCCGATTCATCATGTTCTTGGTCGGAGTCCAATGCGGCCATTCCGCCTTTCGCCTAATGGTCGCGGTGCCTGCGAAAGCGAGACCATCCTTGCCAACGCCAATGCCGTAGCGCATGGCCTTTCCGTCGCCCTCGACAAGATAGAGCTGATGAGCAGCCGTATCGATGACAATCGTCCCGACAGGCTCATTCGTCGTATAGTCCACGCGCTGGCGCAACATCGCCGGATCGACGCCGGATATGTCGACGGCTGGTAAGGTGTAAACTCCGTCGACGAGTTGCGCGTACTCACTCGGCGTGCTGATGATATCGGCCTCGACGAGGCCGCTGCGACTGGCACAACCCGAGAGAACGATCGCCATTGCACCGAATACCGAGAACCGCATAGAGCGCCTGGCATCTGAGTTCCTCATATCGAACCGTAACCTTCGCCGCAGTCCAATCGGTGACTCTGTTGCTGATATCCGAACATTGAAGCTCCCAGGAAAGCCAAGCGTGCCATCGGCACAACTGCAATAGGAACCAATTGGTTCCTAATTTTGCTTTTAAAAAAGCATCTCCATCAGGAGATCGGCATCTTTCAGCATCTCGTCGCGGCGTGATCCAACTTTACCAAGCACCCGCATGCCTTGTGCATGTGAGACGATAAAGTGCGCGATGACTTCAGGATCGGACCTATTGGCGATTTCGCCGGCGGCCTGTCCTTTCGCGATCGTTGCAGCGAACAGGGCTTGAAGCCTGGAGAAAAGACGCTTGATCACCTCTGCGATGTCGGGATCTCCCGGCAACATCTCGGCAGCCGTCAACACACCGAAACAACCGCGCACCCCTTTTTTCCCAGACGACAAATCCGCATACCGCACCAACGCGTTGCGGATTGCCGCCTTCGGCGAGGGGGCTGATCGCAGAACCTCCTGGACGTTTCGTACGCCATCGTCGGTGTAGAACTCGAGGGCGCGCAGGAAGACAGATTTCTTGTCACCGAAAGCCTTGTAGAAGCTGCCCTTCGAAAGCTGCATTCCGGCAAGCAGATCAGGCAACGATGCGTCGTGAAACCCACGATCCCAAAAGATTTGCATCGCTCGCCTCACCGCCTCGTCGAGATCGAATTCACGGGGGCGTCCCACAGGAAGTTTGGTATTGATGGTCATCATACGGGCAATATAAACCAAACGGTTCCTAATTGCAATAGTCGATTTATATGCAGGCCTGCGTTGCTCAGGCTGTGAGGACCGTCCAAAATTTTCGTTCGGCCTCAGTAACGGCTCCCGGCATCGCCTCGTAGTTGGTTACATCCTGTCCGACGCCGCCTCGCAAAGGAGGCGAAACGACAATCATGATGCTTCCCCTCTGCTACGCCGTGGCGTGAAAACATAATGACCAGGCGGACGGGTAACTGCCATCCAGGAAGAGACCACATGACGCTCAGCACTACACGTCCTTCTCCGAAAGCCAATGCCTGGCTCAAGCGCTACTATTTCATTCGCTCTGCCGTCGCGGCTCTATGGGCGGTTGCGGCCTTGACGATCGCCAGAGACCGTTCCCATCTCGCGGCCATCCTGCTGGTTGCCTATCCCTTGTGGGATGCCCTCGCCAACTATCTCGACGCGCAACGCAGCAGTGGGCTTGCTTCGAGCAAGAGCCAGATGGTCAATGTCATCATTAGCATTATTACTGCAATAGCGGTCACCATCGCGCTGACGCGGAGCATGAATGCCGTGCTTTTGATCTTCGGGGCATGGGCGGTCGTCGCGGGGCTTCTTCAGCTTGCGACCGGCGTGGGCCGCTGGGGATCGGCCGGCGCACAATGGGCGATGATCCTCAGCGGCGCACAGTCGGCGCTGGCGGGGTGCTTCTTCGTCTACCGGGCGGGGGTTGTTACCAATGTCGGGATTAGTGACGTTGCCGGCTACGCCGCGTTCGGTGCCTTCTACTTTATGGTTTCGGCCGTTTGGCTATGGAGCACCGGCTTGCGTCGCTCTTCTGTGCAAACCACTGCGTAGCACACGTTTGACGGACCTTCATCATGAAGGACCGGCAGCTGTCTTCGATACCGCCGGTTAGCCGATTGATGGTCCCCGCATCAGCCGTCAGGACGGCCCAGCCATCGCGCTGGCGCCGTCCTATCGAGAAAGATCACCACGTTGGCTACTTCGCGGGGCTCGGCGCAACGCCTCAGATCTGCTAATGGGATGGTCCGGCCGTGCTCCTGCCCCGCCAGCGATAAGCTGGCCAGGGGCGCCAAGACAAGGAGCACGCCATGTCCCAGACACCCAGTACTGCGATCGCCGTGATCGGCATCGATATCGGCAAAAACTCGTTCCACGTCGTGGGCCACGATACGCGCGGCGCCATCGTGCTGCGGCAAAAGTGGTCGCGTGGCCAGGTGGAGGCGCGGCTCGCCAATATGCAGCCTTGCCTGATCGGCATGGAAGCCTGCGTCGGCGCACATCATTTGAGCCGCAAACTCGCATCGCTAGGTCACGATGCCAGGTTGATGCCGGCCAAATATGTCCGCCCTTATAGCAAAGGACCGAAGAACGACTTCAATGATGCCGAAGCGATTGCCGAAGCCGTGCAACGCCCGACGATGAAGTTCGTGGCGACCAAGACCGCGGAGCAACTGGATCTGCAGGCGCTGCATCGGGTGCGCGAGCGGCTGGTGTCGCAACGCACCGGCATCATCAACCAGATTCGCGCCTTCATGCTGGAACGCGGGATCGCGGTGCGCCAGGGTATCGGCTTCCTGCGCACAGAACTGCCCACCATCCTTGCCACGCGCACCGATGCCCTGTCGCCACGCATGTTGCGTGTCATCGAGGAGTTGGCAGGCGACTGGCGCCGGCTGGATCAGCGCATCGATAGCCTCTCCGGCGAGATCGAAGCACTGGCCCGTCAAGATCAGGCATGTTCGCGCCTGATGACGGTGCCTGGCATCGGGCCGATCATTTCGAGCGCCATGGTAGCCGCGATCGGCACTGGAGACGTCTTCTCCAAAGGCCGTGACTTCGGCGCCTGGCTCGGACTGGTGCCCAAGCAGATCTCGACGGGAGACCGCACGATCCTCGGCAAAATCTCAAGGCGCGGCAATCGCTACCTGCGCGTTCTGTTCGTGCAGGCGGCATGGGTGGTGCTGGTCAGGATCAAGAACTGGGAACGTTACGGACTCAGATCCTGGATCGAAGCCGCCAAGAAGCGATTGCACCACAACGTGCTAGCGATCGCACTCGCCAACAAGCTTGCCCGCATCGCCTGGGCGGTGCTGGCTAAAGGACGCGCCTTCGAGCTGACAAGGACCAACGATGCAGACGTCCAATCCGCTTGATCGTCGCGCCGTGCTCGGGGCGGTCAAGGCGCGGCCTGGCAACGCCGGAGCCAGCCGCAAGCAAAGCGCAACGGCCGGCCTTGACCGCCCGTGCGCGCGACGCGACGCACGTCCTGCGGGCCGGGACGAAGGAACGGCCCCCGGCTCGAACACAGGAACTGCGAGGTAGGAGGAGCAAGCGATGACGTAACCCCATCAACAGGTTCCAGCCAAGGTCTGCGAGAGGATGAGACGAGATGGAGGTTCGGTCTTCCCGGCGCATGCGAACACTGGTGACCCAAATGGCCCAATCGAGGCCTGTCCGCTAATGAGAACGCACGCGCGCTGATATCCATGATGGCCCGGAGAGAATGCTCCAATCAAAGGCCGGATACATTGATGCAAGACCACTCACCACCTGATCGACGAACCTCTTGCTACGCACGGCCGGACCATACATTGGGTCAGGAACGACAAAACTCAAGGTGAGCATAATCGGTCGGCTTTCGAGTGCATAGCGACCAGTTGAGCCCGACAGCCGAGCCATGATTCAAGCCACACAACGGAAGGGGCCGAATCATGCGCTACGAACTCACGGACTATGAGTGGTCCGTCATTAAGCCGATGTTGCCGAATAAGTCGCGCGGCGTGCCGCGGGTGAATGACCGTCGTGTCCTCAACGGCATCTTCTGGGTCTTGCGATCCGGAGCGCCATGGCGCGACCTGCCAGAAAACTTCGGTCCGTACACCACTTGCTACAATCGATTCGTTCGCTGGCGACGGGCCGGCGTGTGGGCCAAGCTCATGAGCGCACTGGCCGGCGCCCATGATGCTGCCGTGCAGATGATCGACACTTCCATTGTTCGCGTACATCAACATGGGGCCTGCATCACAAGAAACTGGCGTCAATCGATGGGAAGGTCACGCGGCGGTCTGACGAGCAAAATCCACGCGGTGGTCGACAGCAATGGTCTACCGGTACAACTTGCGTTGAGTCCTGGCGAGGCGCACGACGTTCGACTTGCCGGTAAACTGCTCTCTCGTTTGAGATCCGGATCAATGCTGCTCGCCGACCGCGGCTACGACGCTGACTGGATCAGGGAGCTTGCCATGAAAAAGGGCGCATGGGCCAATATCCCGCCGAAAAGCAATCGGACCGATCCGATCTGCTTCAGCCCGTATCTCTACCGCGCCCGCAACCGCGTCGAGCGGTTCTTCAACAGGATCAAACAATGCCGTCGGGTGGCGACGCGCTACGACAGGCTTGCTGGAAACTACCTTGCCTTCATCCAACTTGCATCTATCCGGCTATGGCTCGCCGCTCGTTATGAGTCCGCGCCCTAGTCACATGAATCTAAAGTTCGCCA
>NZ_AJQE01000407.1 GCF_000261685.1 Bradyrhizobium genomosp. I (2014)
TCGCTGCGCTCGCAATGACGGAGTATGTCGAACTACCCCAGCTTCAGCCCCGTCGCCTTCTCGAGTTCGGCGATCGCCTGTGCGCCGCTCGTCACCTTGATCGTGGTCATGCCCATTTCGCGCGCGGGCTTCAGGTTCACGCCGAGATCGTCGAGATAGACGCAATTGTCCGGATCAACCTTCAGCGTCTCGACCATCATCTGGTAGATGCGCGGGTCGGGCTTGCGCAGGCCGATCTTGGCGGATTCGATGACGTGATCGAACAGCACCATCACTTCGGCGACGTAGAGAGAGCGTCCCGTCATGCTGCCGATGGCATTCGCCGGCAGATTGTTGGTGATGCAGCCTGTCTTGAACTGCACCTTGATCCGCTTCAAGGCCTCGACCATCTCCGGCCGCAGATCGCCCTGGAGCAATGGCAGCACGTCACGTCCGCGCACTTCGGCGCCAAGCGCGAGTGATTCAGCGGCGAACAATTCGTCGAAGGTGTCGATGTCCACCTCGGCCCGCTCGAACCTGGCCCAGGCGTTCTCCAGGTGGTTGGCGGCGTTGGTGCGCCGGATGATGTCGATGGGCAGGCCGCGCTCGGTCTCGAACCGTGTGAACGCCTCGAATGGTGAGCTCGTCAGCACGCCGCCAAAATCAAAGACCACAGCCTCGATCGTCAATGTCCTGCCCTCGTCAATTCCTTTCCAAGAGGGCTAGCATGCGCTATCGGCAAGAGCCAGTCCGAAGCAACCCGCAGCCGTCACCAATGCCGAAGCGTGTTCCCATGAAGAAGCTTGCAACTCTCATCATAGCGGCGTTGCCGCTCGCCACGCCCGCGCACGCCATCGTCGGCGGCGGCACGCCG
>NZ_AJQE01000408.1 GCF_000261685.1 Bradyrhizobium genomosp. I (2014)
CCGTCGTCACCATCGTCGGCTCGCGCGGTAATTTCTGCACCGGCAGCTTGATTGCACCACGTGTGGTCCTGACGGCCGCGCACTGCGTGCAGCCCGGCGCGGACTACAAGATCGTCGATCGCGGTGCCGATGGCCAACCCCAACTGCTGAACGTGCGTACCATCGCGCTCCATCCGAACTTCAACATGCAGGCGATGCAGGCGCATCGCGCCACCGCCGACGTGGCGCTGCTGCAACTGGAAATTCCACTGAAGGGAAAATCCACGGTGACGGTCGGCATGCCGAGTATTCCAATTCAGGTCGGCGGCCGCTTCGTCATCGCCGGCATCGGCGTCACCGTTCGCGGTGAAGGCAAGAGCGGCGGCACGACGCGCGTTGCCGGCCTCGTTGCCACCGGGCAGCCCGGCACGCTCCAGATCCGCCTGGTCGATCCTGTAACCAACGGTGTTCGCGATGGAATTGGCGCCTGCACGGGTGATTCCGGAGGCCCCGTGCTGGAGGACAAGCCGAATGGTCCCATCCTTGTCGGCCTCATCAGCTGGTCCACCGGGCCGAACGGCGCAGCTGGCTGCGGTGGATTGACCGGCGTCACGCCGCTCACGCTTTATCGCGACTGGATCTTGCAGACTGCGCGGAGCTGGGGTGCGGGCCTGTGATTTGATCTCGATTTGATCTATGTCATTTTGAAGCGGAAGCGCGATGGGCGACTATGCCCGTCGCGGAGGAAACGCGTCGTCCGGACAAGGGCGGCCACAAAAACAAGCAAGGCATAGAAGCAACAATGAATGTCGCTGTTCGCAGTCAAGCCATGGCCAAACAGGCTTCGGAACATTTCGACGTGCTGATCGTCGGCGCCGGCATCTCCGGCATCGGCAGCGCCTATCACATCCAGAAGCAGCTTCCGGGCACGAGCTACGTCATCCTGGAGACGCAGGAAACATTCGGCGGCACCTGGAGCACACATCGCTATCCCGGCATTCGCTCCGACAGCGATCTCCATACCTTTGGCTACAGCTTCAAGCCGTGGGTCGGCCCGCCGATTGCGACCGCCGAGGAGATCCTCGCCTACATGAACGAGGTGATCGACGACAACGATATCGCGCGCCATATCCGCTACAAGCACAAGATCAATTCTGCGAGCTGGTCGAGCGAGCAGAATCTCTGGACCATCGAGGCGGTGACGACCGACACCGGCGAGCCCAGGACATTCACGGCAAACTTCCTCTGGATGTGCCAGGGCTACTATCGCCACTCCGAAGGCTACACGCCGGAATGGAAGGGCATGGACCGCTTCAAGGGCCGCATCGTCCATCCGCAGACATGGCCCGACGACATTGATCTCACGAACAAGAAGGTGGTGGTGATCGGCTCGGGCGCCACGGCGGCAACGCTGGTGCCGAACATCGCGGACAAGTGCGCGCATGTCACCATGCTCCAACGCTCGCCGACCTATTTCCGCCTCGGTCGCAACGCCATCGAGATCGCGGAAGAACTGCGCCGGCTTCAGGTTGACGAGACCTGGATCCACGAGATCGTGCGGCGGAAAATCCTGTTCGAACAGGATGCGTTCACGAAACTCTGCGTGTCCAAGCCCGAGCAGGTCAAGAAGGAGCTGATCGGCCAGATCAGCGCAGTCCTGGGTCCGGACTACGATGTCGAGACGCATTTCACGCCAAAATACCGGCCGTGGCGGCAGCGCATTGCCTTCGTGCCGGATGCCGATCTGTTCAAGGGGATCGCCAGTGGCAAGGCCTCCGTCGTGACCGACGAGATCGAATGCTTCGTCGAGAATGGCATCCAGCTCAAATCCGGCAAGCTGTTGGAGGCGGATGTCATCGTCACCGCGACCGGGTTCAATCTTGCCGCGCTCGGCGACATCGCCTTCGAGATCGATGGCAAGCCGCTCGCCTTCGGCGACACCGTCACTTATCGTGGCATGATGTTCACCGGCGTTCCCAACATGGTCTGGGTGTTCGGCTATTTCCGCGCCAGCTGGACGCTGCGCGTCGACCTCGTCGCCGATTTCGTCTGCAGGCTGCTCGGGCACATGAAGGCGAAAGGTGCAAAGAAGGTCGAGGTCGGGCTGCGCCCCGAAGACCACAACATGCCGATCCTGCCCTGGATCGATCCGGAAAACTTCAACCCCGGCTACATGATGCGCAACATGGACCTCTTGCCCAAGCGCGGCGACAAGCCGGAGTGGCAACACAGCCAGGATTACTGGACCGAGAAGGACGAGATCCCGAAGACGGACCTGGACGACAAGGCGTTTGTGTATGGGTGAGGAGAGCGTGGGCTAGGATTTGTGTGAGAGGCGACGACGCTCCCACACACTCCGTGTCGTCCCGGCGAACGCGCTAGGGCATGCACATATCTGGTGCGACGGATTGACTCGGCCGGGGCTTGGGGGATTCCAGAATCGGGAAATCGCGTGATTTCTATTGCGGCACTTCTTTTAGCTTGAGGTGCCTCGATGCTGTCACAGATCGACTGGACGTTGGGTCGGTTCGGGGATCGTCGTCTCGATAAAGGGGGGCGGCGCTTGTCGGACGCATGGTCGCGGGCAAGAATGTATGCCTGCGGCGCCTTTCCAGGGGCGATCGTGCTCTGGAGGTGCGGTTCAATCGTTTCCTCCGCCACGGCAAGGTGACAGTGGAACGGATCATTGACAGCTGGAGTGGCAGCACGGTTGCGGCCGTCGCAGACCGCCATGTGCTGGCAATCCAGGATACCAGCGAGATCCACTTTAATACCACGTCGCAACGCCGGCGAGGGCTTGGGGAAATCGGCAAGGGCAATCAGCATGGAGTGCTATTGCATCCGCTGCTGGCCGTGGATGCCGACAATGGCGAGTGCCTTGGACTTCTCAGCGGTGAAGTATGGACCCGCGAGGGGCGTCGGACCGTCTCACATGATAGTCGCGACCTCTCGGACAAGGAATCACAGCGCTGGATTACTACCGCTGTGACGGCCAAGCCGCGGCTTGCCGGTGCCGCAATGGTGACACTGCTTGGCGACCGCGAGAGCGACATCTTTGCTCTTTATACCAAGGCAGCCGAACAGGACTTCCACGTGATCGCCCGCAGCATGCATGATCGCAAGCAGGCTGACGAGACAAGCTTGTACGCAACCATCGACGCCATGGCAGCGGTGCAACGTCGCACCATCAAGTTGCCTGCGCGCGCCCAGCGGCCCTCACGTGAGGCCGATCTCGAGCTTCGCTTTGGCGTCATCGAGCTTGCCCGCCCCCAGAACAAGTTCTTGCGCAATTTGCCGAAAAGCCTGCGTTTGGCCGTCGTCGATGCCCGCGAGATTAATGCCGCTGCCAACGTCGAGCCGCTGCACTGGCGTCTGCTCACCTCTCACGAGGTCGCCAGTGCAGACGATGCCTGGCAGATCGTCGGATGGTATAAGCAGCGCTGGATTATCGAGCAGTTCTTCCGCGTCCTCAAGACACAGGGCTTCAAGCTCGAAGATAGCCAAATCGGCACCGCCGATCGACTTCTCAAATTGGTCGCTGTCGCGGCCAAGGCAGCAGTCATTACCATCCAGCTCCTGCAAGCGCGCAACGGTGGCCGGCAGAGCGTCTCGAAGACCTTCAACGTTGAGAAGATCGCAACTTTAACGGCCCTCAACCACCAGCTCGAAGCCAGAACCAGGCGGCTGAAGAACCCACATCCGTCCGACACCCTCGCTTGGGCGGCCTGGATCATAGGCCGCCTCGGCGGCTGGGACGGCTACCCATCCTCCAAACCACCTGGTCCCATCACCTTCAAAAATGGCCTCGAATACTTCAACGCCGTCGCGGCAGGATGGAGCCTCAGAGATATGTGCATGCACTAGTGCGAACGCAGGGACCCATAACCCCAGGGAGTGGTTATGGAGCGAGCCGACCACTCCGAGTCTTCGCCAAACATCTGCCTGTGGTTGGGTCCCGGATCGGCGCGCGCTTAAGAGCGCGCTTGTCCGGGACGACACCATTGGTTGGATCGGCAGCTTGCCAGCTCATCGGCAGTGAGCTCACGAATTCCGCCTCGTCGCACTCGTGGCGATCGCCGCCGCGGCCGTCCGATTCTCCACGCCAAGCTTGGCGTAGATCTGTTCGAGATGCTTGTCGACCGTGCGCGGGCTGAGGCCGAGAATCTGCGCGATGTCGCGGTTGGTCTTGCCCTTGCTGAGCCAGGCCAGCACTTCGCCTTCGCGGGTGGTGAGGCCGAGCTCGCTGGTGAATTCGGGCGGCAGGGCGGTGCCGGACTCCCTGGAGAGGCGCAGCAGGAACTCGTTCGGCGCGGTCTCGCCCATGTAGAAGAGCCGAAGTTGCGGATTGTCGGGCAAGGAAGCGCCTTGAGACTTCGAGCCGCCCTTGGCCTTGACCTGTTCCAGCCATTGCAGCAGCGCTGGCGGCAGCACGAAGTCGTCGGCCTGCGCGCCGTGATGGTCGGACAGCAGTTTCTGCGCCTGCGGCGTCGCCCATAGCACGTTGCCCTGGCGATTGACCGCGAACAGGAAGCGGCCGGAGACGTCGAGTGCGGCGCGCGCGCTCTGAGTCAGCCGGGCATTGCCGAGATGGACGCGGATGCGCGCCAGCATCTCCTCGATCACGATCGGCTTGGTCACGTAGTCGACGCCGCCCGCTTCCAGGCCACGCACGATGTGCTCGGTCTCGGCAAGACCCGTCATGAAGATCACGGGGACATTGGCAAGACCCGCATCGCGCTTGAGCCGGCGGCAGGTCTCGAAGCCGTCGATGCCGGGCATCACGGCATCGAGCAGAATGATGTCGGGCGTGATCTGATCGATGATGCGCATCGCCGCGGCGCCGTCGAGCGCCACCATGACCGTCATGCCGGCGCCGTCGAGCGCGTCGGTGAGCAGCCGCAGCGCTTCCGGAGAGTCATCGACGACAAGCGCGACGTCGCGCTTCTTTGGTTCAATGCTCATGAGCATGCAACGTCTTCAATGTGGCCATGTACCGGTCGAGATCGAAGCGATCGACCAGCGACCGCATCTGTGCGACGAAGTCGGCATGTTCGGGGTGCTCGCTGCCGATCTCGTCCAGCTTCAACTGGATGCCCTTGACGTATCCGATCTGGCCGAGCCTGATCAGCGCCTCTATGTGCCGCAGCGGCGGCTTTGATCCGGTCTCGGGACGCCAGAACGGCACCGCGACCTCGTCCGAACCGTATTGCCATTCGATCCTGAGGAGCTGGCGGATCGTTTCCAGGAGCCGCGGGATGTCGATCGGCTTCATCAGGTAGCCGTCGTGGAAGGGTTGGGCCAGCGGCGCTCCGTGGGCCTCCAACGCGCTTGCCGACACCATCAGGATGCGCGCCTGGTGATGGCCGCACGCGCGCAAGGCCTCGGCGACGGCCCAGCCGTCCATGGCAGGCATCGAGATATCGAGCAGGAACAGATCGGGCCGGCAATGCTGTGCCAGCGCGAGGCAGCCCGCGCCGTCGGGCGCGCTGAGCAGGATGAAACCGAGCGGCGTCAGCACCTCGCGCAGGAGGTCGCGATGCACGGGATCATCGTCGGTGACGAGAATGGTCTTGCGAGCGCCGTGATAGCCGGAAACCGGCGCCTCCACCGGCGCGATGCGCTGGGGATTGGTGACCTCCGAAAGCAGGATCTTGACCTTGAACGTTGAGCCTGTGCCGACCGCGCTCGTGACCTTGATATCGCCGCCCATCACGCCGGCGAGCAGGCGGCTGATGGTGAGGCCGAGGCCGGTGCCGGTCTGCGGCTGCGAGACGCCGAGCGCACCGCGCTCGAAAGGCGCGAAGATGCGCTCGAGATCGTCGCCCCGGATGCCGGGGCCGGTGTCGATCACCTCGAATTCGGCAACGGGGCTGCGATAGTGCACGACGAACTGCACGCTGCCGGACTGGGTGAACTTGATGGCGTTGGAGAGCAAATTGATCAGCACCTGACGCAGCCGCTTCTCGTCGGCATAGACCACGAGCGGCAGCGACGCCGGTCGCCTGAACACGAAGTCGATGCCCTTGGCTGCGGCCTGGAGGCGGAACATGCCGACGAGCTGGTCGAGGAATTCGCTGAGGCGCACCTCGTCGCGCGACAGATACAGCCGGCCTGCCTCGATCTTGGAGATGTCCAGGATGCCGTCGATCAGGCCGGACAGGTGATCGGCGCTGCGGCGGACGACGCGGACCTGGTCGCGGGGCTTCGCGCCCAGCGTCGCATCCTGCTCGAGGAGCTGGGCATAGCCGCTGATCGCATTCAGCGGCGAGCGCAGCTCGTGGCTCAGGCCCACCACGTAACGGCTCTTGGCCAGGTTGGCGGATTCGGCGACCTCCTTGGCGCGCTGGAGCTCGGCGTCGGTGCGCTTGTGCGCATCGATTTCCTGGATCAGCAGCGCGGTCTGACGCCGCGTCTCGGCCTCCGCGGCCCGGCGGCTCTGCTGCGCCAGCACGAACAGCCAGGCGACCACGCCGATGATGATGCTGAGCGAGAAGAATACCTTCCAGAGCACGTCGGAAACGAGCGCGTTTTCGCCATGCACGCTCGCCGACGTCTGCAGATAGATCAGTCCCAGCACCAGCGCGACCAGGCCGGCGGAGACCACGAACACGCCGATATAGTGGCCCAGTTGCGAGTTGATCCGGGCGTAGATCGATTGCGGCATCAGCTTGCCCAGCGTCTCCGCCACTTGCGCCTGGATTCTTGCATGCGGCTTGCAGAGATCGTGGCAGCGCGCGTCCAGCGAACAGCACAGGGAGCAAATCGGCCCGGCGTAAGCAGGACAGGAGGCCATGTCCTCCGGCTCGAACGAGTGCTCGCAGATGCAGCACTGGATCGCCTCGAGGTTCTGCCAGCTCCGCTTCGGCTTGCGTGCGATGTAGTACTTGCCGTCTGTGGCCCAGGCAATCAACGGCGCGGCGAGGAAGGCCACCGCGAGCGCTATGAATGCCGACAGTGCCCTCGCGACAGGCCCGAACAGGCCGTAGAAGGCGCTGATGGAGACGATGGTCGCGATCGTCATGGCGCCCACGCCGACCGGATTGACGTCGTAGAGATGCGCGCGCTTGAATTCGATCTGCGGCGGCCGCAATCCAAGCGGCTTGTTGACGACGAGATCGGCGACCAGCGCGCCGACCCAGGCGATCGCGACGTTCGAATAGAGTGCCAGCGTCTGCTCCAGGGCCTTGTAGACGCCGATCTCCATCAGCAGCAGCGCCACGATGACGTTGAAGACCAGCCAGACCACGCGCCCGGGATGGCTGTGGGTCAAGCGCGAGAAGAAGTTCGACCAGGCGATCGAGCCGGCATAGGCATTGGTGACGTTGATCTTGACCTGCGAGAGGATCACGAACGTGCCGGTCAAGGCCAGCGCGAGGTCAGGCTGCGACAGCACATAGCGGAACGCTTCGAGATACATGTGCGCCGGCTCGGCAGCCTCCTCGGGCGGCACCCCGTGGCTGAGCGCGAAGAAGGCGAGGAACGAGCCCGCGAGGAGCTTCAGCACGCCGAGCACGATCCAGCCCGGTCCCGCGCTCATCAGCGCCATCCACCAGGAGGCCCTCGAGGCGCGTCGGTCGCGCGGCAGAAATCGCAGGAAGTCGACCTGCTCGCCGATCTGCGCCACCAGCGAAAACGCGACCGAGGCCGCAACGCCGAACAGCAGCAGATCGAAATGTCCATTGAGATCGCCGTGCTCGCCCGAGAACTTGCGCCACTCCGTAAAGGAGTGCGGGTTGTGCCAGGCGATCGCCGCGAACGGAATGATATGAAGGATCACCCACAGGGGTTGGGTCCACAATTGAAAGCGGCTGATCAGCGTGATGCCGTAAGCCACCAGCGGGATGATGACGACGGCGCTGATGAGATAGCCGACCGGCCGTGGAATCCCGAAGCACATCTCGAGCGCGGACGCGAGGATCACGGCTTCGATTGCAAAGAAGATGAAGGTGAAGGATGCGTAGATCAGCGAGGTGACGGTCGAGCCGATGTAACCGAAGCCGGCGCCCCGCGTCAGCAGGTCGATGTCTATGCCGCATTTGGCGGCATAATATGCAATGGGCACGCCGCAGCAGAAGATGATGATCGAGACCACAAGGATGGCGGCAGTCGCGTTGGTGACGCCATAGTTCAGGGTGATGGTGCCGCCGATCGCCTCCATCGCCAGGAACGAGATTGCGCCCAGCGCAGTGTTGGCGACGCGGGCGGCAGACCAGCGGCGCGCGCTCTTGGCGGTGAAGCGCAGCGCATAGTCTTCCAGCGTCTGGTTGGCGACCCATTGGTTGTACTGGCGCCTGACGCGGTCTATTCGCTGCCGCCCTGCCACTCGACCCCACTCCCGATACGGACCCTGAGCCCTCGCAAATTCCGTACCAAAAGCCTACGTCGGCATTTTGCGGTGCAGTATACGCGATCTTGCGTATGCTTGCGCTGCGTAAATTCGAGCCATCCTCACGGCGCCAATCGCGTGTTCTCGAACAAAAGTGGGGTGCTCATGTCAGACGAAGCAAACAAGGGCCTGTTGTCGCCGCTGCGGCGCAAATTGTTGATGGGGATGGCTGCCGTGCCGGCCATCACGATGCTGCCGCGGGCGTCCTTTGCGCAGGCCCCGGCGACCTCGGCGGTCAACACCACAGGACTTGCGGTCACCGACACCGAGGTGACGGTAGGTATCCTGCATTCGGCGACCGGCACCATGGCGATCTCCGAGACCGGCTCGATCGAGGCCGAAAAGCTCGCCATCGAGCAGATCAACGCGGCCGGCGGCGTCCTCGGGCGCAAGATCAAGTTCATCCAGGAGGACGGCGCCTCCGATTGGCCGACCTTCGCGGAAAAGGCCAAGAAGCTGCTGGTCAACGACAAGGTCGCGGCCATCATGGGCTGCTGGACCTCGGCCTCGCGCAAGGCGGTGCTGCCGGTCGTCGAGCAGTATAACGGCATGCTCTATTACCCGACCTTCTATGAGGGCCTCGAGCAGTCCAAGAACGTGATCTATACCGGCCAGGAAGCGACCCAGCAGATTCTCGCCGGCCTGAACTGGATCGCCAAGGAGAAAGGCGCGAAGACCTTCTTCTTCATCGGTTCCGACTACATCTGGCCGCGCACCTCGAACAAGATCGCGCGCAAGCACGTCGAGAACGTGCTGAAGGGCAAGGTGGTCGGCGAGGAGTATTATCCGCTCGGCAACACCCAGTTCAACTCGGTCATCAACAAGATCAAGCTGACCAAGCCCGACGTGATCTTCACCGACGTCGTCGGCGGCTCCAACGTCGCCTTCTACAAGCAGCTCAAGGCTGCCGGCATCGATCTCTCCAAGCAGCCGCTGCTGACGATCTCGGTGACCGAAGACGAAATCGACGGCATCGGCGGCGAGAACATTGCGGGCGCCTATGCCTGCATGAAATACTTCCAGTCGCTCGACAATCCCAACAACAAGGCCTTCGTGCCCGCGTTCAAGAAGATGTGGGGCGAGAAGACCGTGATTGGAGACGTCACCCAGGCTGCGTATCTCGGCCCGTGGCTGTGGAAGCTGACGGTCGAGAAGGCCGGCTCCTTCGACGTCGACAAGATCGCTGCGGCCTCGCCGGGCGTCGAGTTCAAGGGCGCTCCGGAAGGTTACGTGCGTATCCATGAGAACCATCACCTCTGGTCGAAGACCCGGGTGGGGCGCGCCAAGCTCGATGGTCAGTTCGAGCTGATCTACGAGACCGCCGACCTCGTCGAGCCGGATCCGTTCCCCAAGGGCTACCAGTAAGAAGCGCCATCGGTAAACGGCGACATCCGTCGCGCTTTCTCCCAGGCACCAAGCCGCTCCCTGGCGTGGATCGCAAGTCCATGCCCAAGCCCCCGCGTCGCGATTCTGCATCGCGACGCGGGACCCTTATCCCCGACGGAGGACATCGATGTTCGGCGACTATTCGCTTGGTGACCTTGGCTCCATCTTCGTCATGCAGGGCTTTGCAGGACTGATCCTGTTCTCGGTCTACGTTCTGATGGCGCTGGGGCTCGCGATCATCTTCGGCCAGATGGGCGTCATCAACATGGCCCATGGCGAGTTCATGATCCTCGGGGCCTACGTCACCTGGATGACTTCCAATCTGTTCCAGACCTACATGCCGAGCCTGTTCGGCGGCTACTTCTTCCTCGCAATGATCCTCGCCTTTGTCGCGTCCGGTGCGTTGGGCATGCTGGTGGAGTGGGTGCTGATACGGCATCTGTACAAGCGCCCGCTCGATACGCTGCTCGCCACCTGGGGCCTCAGCCTGATGCTGCAGCAGGCCTATCGCTCCGTGTTCGGTGCGCGCGAGGTCGGCGTCGAGCTGCCGCAGTGGATGCTGGGCTCGCTGCACGTCACCGACAGCATTGAAGTGCCGATCAACGGCGTCTTCGTGATGTGTCTCACCGTACTGATCACCATTTCCGTCGCCTACGTTCTCTACATGTCGCGCTGGGGCCGCCAGGTGCGTGCGGTCGTGCAGAACCGCATCATGGCCGGGGCCGTCGGCATCAATACCGAAAAGGTCGATCGCTATACTTTCGGTCTCGGTTGCGGCATCGCCGGCGTCGCCGGCAGCGCCTTCACCATGATCGGCTCGACCGGCCCGACCTCCGGCCAGCTCTACATCGTCGACACGTTCCTGGTCGTCGTGTTCGGCGGCGCCGCCAGCCTGCTTGGCACCATCGCCTCGGCTTTCTCGATCTCGCAGACGCAATCGACGCTCGAATTCTTCATGTCGGGCTCGATGGCGAAGGTGCTCACGCTGCTCGCTGTCGTCGGCATCCTGATGCTGCGGCCGCAGGGTCTCTTCGCCCTCAAAGTCCGCAAATAACGAGAAGCAGGCAAGCCATGATCATCAACTCACGCTTCTTCAATCGCTCCGAACTCACGGGCTTTGTCGTCCTGGCCGCCGTGCTGTTCGTGATCCTGCCGCTGTCGCTGGACGTGTTCCGCCTCAATCTGGTCGCGAAATATTTGACCTACGCCTTCGTCGCGCTCGGCCTCGTGCTGTGCTGGGGGTATGGCGGCATTCTGAGCCTGGGGCAGGGCGTGTTCTTCGGCCTCGGCGGCTACTGCATGGCGATGTTCCTCAAGCTCGAGGCCTCGAGCGTCGAGAACACGAAGATCCAGTCGACGCCCGGCATTCCTGACTTCATGGACTGGAATCAGATCACGTCATTGCCGTTGTTCTGGCAGCCATTTCACAGCCTCACCTTCACCATTCTCGCCATCATCCTGGTTCCCGGTCTCTTCGCCCTGATCATCGGCACTGCGATGTTCAAGCGGCGTGTCGGAGGCACCTATTTCGCGATCATCACCCAGGCCGTCGCCGCCATCCTGACCATCCTGATCGTCGGGCAGCAGGGCTATACCGGCGGCATCAACGGCATGACCGATTTGCGCACGCTCAAGGGCTGGGACATCCGGCCCGATCACGCCAAGGTCATCCTGTACTTCGTCGAGGTGGTGCTGTTGTTCGCCTGTATCGGCATCGCACAGTTCATCCGCCTGACCAAGCTCGGCCGCATCCTGGTGGCGATGCGCGAGCAGGAGGACCGCGTCCGCTTCTCCGGCTACAGCGTCGCCAACTTCAAGATCTTCGCCTTCTGCATGGCCGCGGTCTTCGCCGCGATCGGCGGCGCCATGTTCGCGCTCAATGTCGGTTTCATGTCGCCGTCCTTTGTCGGCATCGTGCCGTCGATCGAGATGGTGATCTACACCGCCGTCGGCGGGCGAATGTCGATCTTTGGCGCGATATGGGGGGCCATCCTGGTGAATTTCGCCAAGACCAGCCTGTCGGAATCCTTCCCGCAACTCTGGCTGTTCGGCCTCGGCGCGCTGTTTATCGCGGTCGTGCTCGCCTTCCCGAATGGTCTGTCCGGGCTCTGGGCCGATTACGTGCAACCTCGCATTGATCGGCTGTTCGCATCGCGCAAGGCGAAGGCGGACTGGAACGGCAATTCTGTCGCCGACGGCGCACCGGCAGAGTGAGGGGATCATCATGCTCGTCGGACATCACGATGCCGATGCCACGTTGGCAGTTAGGAGATAGATCATGCTCGTCGGTCATCAGCCGAAGGAATTCCTGCTCGCGGTCTCCGGACTGACCGTCTCGTTCGACGGGTTCAAGGCGGTCAACGATCTCTCCTTCTACGTCGAGGAGAACGAGATTCGCGTCATCATCGGTCCCAATGGCGCCGGCAAGACCACGGTGCTCGACCTGATCTGCGGCAAGACCAAGGCGACGTCGGGCTCGATCCAGTTTCGTGGCAAGGAGCTCACGAAGATGAAGGAGAACGAGATCGTGCAGACCGGCGTCGGGCGCAAGTTCCAGACGCCGTCGGTGTTCGAGGACCTCACGGTGTTCGAGAACCTCGAGATCTCGTTTCCGCGCGGCCGCTCCGTGTTCGGCTCGTTGACCTTCCAGCGCGACCAGCCGGTGAAGGACCGGGTCGAGGAGGTCGCGGAGATGATCTTTCTCAAGGACAAGCTCAACACCTATGCCGACGAGCTCAGCCACGGCCAGAAGCAGTGGCTCGAGATCGGCATGCTGCTGATCCAGGACCCCGACCTGCTGATGCTGGATGAGCCGGTCGCCGGCATGAGCGTGTCGGAGCGGGCCAAGACCGCCGAATTGCTCAACCGCATCATCAAGAACCGTTCGGTGCTGGTGATCGAGCACGACATGAAATTCGTCGAGGACATCGCGCACAAGGTCACCGTGCTGCACCAGGGTCAGATCCTCTCGGAGGGGACCATGGAGAAGGTGAAGAACGATCCCAAGGTCATCGAAGTCTATCTGGGGCACTGAAGAGAATCTCGATGCTGGCAATTTCTGACCTCCATGTCGCCTACGGCCAGAGCGAGGTGCTGCACGGCCTCAACGTCAAGGTCGCGCCCAACGAGATCGTTGCGATCATGGGCCGCAACGGCATGGGCAAGACCACCTTGATGAAGTCGCTGATGGGGATCCTGCCGGCAAAAAGCGGCTCGGTGACGATGGACGGCACCGAGCTCGGCGGCCTCAGGAGCTACGACCGCGTGGCCAAGGGTCTCGCCTACGTGCCGCAGGGCCGCATGATCTTCTCCACCATGACGGTGAAGGAGAACATCGAGACCGGCCTCGTCGTCTCCGGCGGGTCGGAGGTGCCTGGCGACATCTACGAACTGTTCCCGGTGCTGCTGGAAATGAAAGGCCGCCGCGGCGGCAATCTCTCCGGCGGCCAGCAGCAG
>NZ_AJQE01000409.1 GCF_000261685.1 Bradyrhizobium genomosp. I (2014)
GCGACCAAGCCGAAAGTTCTGCTGCTGGACGAGCCGACTGAAGGCATCCAGCCGTCGATCATCAAGGAGATGGCGCGCACCTTGAAGCGTATCCGCGACGAGAAGGGCCTTTCGATCGTCGTCTCGGAACAGGTGCTGAGCTTTGCGCTCGACATCGCCGACCGCGTGCTGGTGATCGAGAACGGCGAGATCGTGCGCGACGATCCGCGCGACGCCGTCGATGCCGCGCAGGTCTCGAAATATCTGTCCGTCTAACCAACCGTAGTAAAGGGGAGCATCTCGATGCCAGAGACACTGATCAAGGTCGATCTCACCAAGTCGGCCTATGAAAATGACATGGTGCATAACCGCTGGCACCCCGACATCCCGATCGTGGCTTGGGTCAATCCCGGCGACGACTTCATCATCGAGACCTATGACTGGACCGGCGGCTTCATCAAGAACAACGATTCCGCCGACGACGTGCGCGACATCGACCTTTCGATCGTGCACTTCCTGTCCGGCCCGATCGGCGTCAAGGGCGCCGAGCCCGGCGATCTCCTCGTGGTCGACCTGCTCGACGTCGGGCCGCTCAAGGAGAGCCTGTGGGGCTTCAACGGCTTCTTCTCCAAGCAGAACGGCGGCGGCTTCCTCACGGACCATTTCCCGCTGGCGCAGAAGTCGATCTGGGACATCAAGGGCCTCTACACCTCGTCGCGCCATGTGCCCGGCGTGAATTTTGCGGGCCTGATTCATCCCGGCCTGATCGGTTGTCTGCCGGATCCCAAGATGCTGGACACGTGGAACAAGCGCGAGGCCGAGCTGATCTCGACCAACCCGACGCGCGTGCCCGGCCTTGCCAATCCACCCTTCGCGCCGACCGCCCATGGTGGCCGCGCCAAGGGCGACGTGAAAGCCAAGATCGGCGCGGAGGGAGCGCGCACCGTGCCGCCGCGCGAGCACGGCGGCAATTGCGACATCAAGGATCTCTCGCGCGGCTCGAAGATCTACTTCCCGGTCTATGTGCCGGGCGCGGGCCTGTCGATGGGCGACCTGCATTTCAGCCAGGGCGACGGCGAGATCACCTTCTGCGGCGCCATCGAGATGGCCGGCTGGCTGCACCTGAAGGTGGAAGTGATCAAGGACGGCATGTCGAAATACGGCATCAAGAACCCGATCTTCAAGCCCTCGCCGATCACGCCGAACTACAAGGACTATCTGATCTTCGAGGGCATCTCGGTCGACGAGGCCGGCAAGCAGCACTATCTCGACGTTCACATCGCCTACCGCCAGGCCTGCCTCAACGCCATCGAGTATCTGAAGAAGTTCGGCTACTCCGGCGCGCAGGCCTATTCGATCCTCGGCACCGCGCCGTGCCAGGGCCACATCTCCGGCGTGGTCGACGTACCCAATGCCTGCGCCACGCTGTGGCTGCCGACCGAGATCTTCGACTTCGACGTGATGCCATCGGCGGCCGGTCCCATCAAGCACATCACCGGCGATATCCAGATGCCGATCTCGCCGGACAAGTGATCCCTGCGCGACGGAATGCGGGACGGCGCGTACTTGCCGCCCCGCATCCGTCGCCAGGTGTGTTGAGCAGGCTCCAGCGTGGGGATGATGCGATGCCGGTCTACGAATATCTTTGTGACGACTGCGGTCCATTCAAGGACCTTCGCCCGATGGCGGAGTGCGACAATCCGCAAAGCTGTCCGCACTGCGAGACGCTGGCGCCCCGCGTCATCCTGACCGCGCCGAACTTCTTCTGCATGCCGGCCGACAAGCGCAAGGCGCATGCGGTCAACGAGCGCAGCACGCATGCGCCGCAGACGCTCGCACAG
Source organism: Bradyrhizobium genomosp. I (2014) (assembly GCF_000261685.1). Classification (GTDB taxonomy): domain Bacteria; phylum Pseudomonadota; class Alphaproteobacteria; order Rhizobiales; family Xanthobacteraceae; genus Bradyrhizobium. The sequence continues at coordinate 1,821 of NZ_AJQE01000409.1, forward strand.
TACAAGGCCTCGCACGGCCCCGGCTGCGGCTGCTGCTCCTCAGGCAAGACCGTGAAGGACAAGGGCGCAACGGGCAGGAAGAAACCGGCGCGTCTGATGACCAAGACCGGGAGCGGTGCCAAGGGCTTTCCGACGGCGCGGCCCTGGATGATCAGCCACTAATCTACGCGACCGCCTGATCGGCGGCGACCCAGAACAACGAGTCAAGTAAAGGAGCGGTCAACATGCTTCACGGCGATATTTCCAGCAGCAACGACACCGTTGGCGTTGCAGTGGTCAACTACAAGATGCCCCGGCTGCATACCAAGGCCGAGGTGCTCGATAACGCCCGCAAGATCGCCGACATGATCGTTGGCATGAAGCTCGGCCTACCCGGCATGGACCTCGTGATCTTTCCGGAATATTCCACGCAAGGCATCATGTACGACTCCAAGGAGATGTACGAAACGGCATCCATGGTGCCGGGCGAGGAAACCGCGATCTTCGCGGAGGCCTGCCGCAAGGCGAAAGTGTGGGGCGTGTTCTCGCTCACCGGCGAGCGCCACGAGGAGCATCCGCACAAGGCGCCCTACAACACCTTGATCCTGATGAACGACAAGGGCGAGATCGTGCAGAAGTACCGCAAGATCATGCCCTGGGTGCCGATCGAAGGCTGGTATCCCGGCAATTGCACCTATGTCTCCGAGGGCCCGAAAGGCCTCAAGGTCAGCCTGATCATCTGCGACGACGGCAACTATCCCGAGATCTGGCGCGACTGCGCCATGAAGGGCGCCGAGCTGATCGTGCGTTGCCAGGGCTACATGTATCCGGCCAAGGAGCAGCAGGTCATGATCTCCAAGGCCATGGCTTGGGCCAACAACGTCTATGTCGCGGTCGCCAATGCCGCCGGCTTCGACGGCGTCTATTCCTATTTCGGCCACTCCGCGATCATCGGCTTCGACGGCCGCACCCTCGGCGAATGCGGCGAGGAGGATTACGGCATCCAGTACGCCCAGCTCTCGAAACATCTGATCCGCGACGCGCGCCGCAACGGCCAGTCGCAGAACCATCTCTACAAGCTGGTCCACCGCGGCTACACCGGCATGATCAATTCCGGTGACAGCCCGCGCGGTGTCGCGGCGTGCCCGTATGATTTCTACAAGAACTGGATCAAGGACCCCGAAGGCACGCGCGACATGGTGGAAGCGATGACCCGTTCGACCCCGGGCACGGACGAGTGCCCGATCGACGGCATCCCGAATGGAGCGTCTCCAAGCAATTACTGAGAAATCGCCGGCGCACGTCACCTGCTCGCATGTCGGCAGGGACGTCGCGCGCCAGGTAGCGGTACTACCGCTTCTGCTCCGTGGGCTTGCGCGGTGGACGCGGGGGCGCGGGCGTCCCGCTCATCTTGTTGGCGGCCTCGCTGACGTCGAGCAGCGAGCGGCGGATGTCTTCGAGATAGGTCGCCGACTTCTTCTTCATGATGTCGGCAAGCTCGTGCAGTCCCTTGATCTTCTCCAACAGCTCGTCGGCCTTGCCGTCGACGAAGCCTGGCACCACGCCCTCGATCTTCGCGACCGCCCTGTCGAATCCCGCAAAGGCGCTGTCGACCTTGGCCATGACCGAATCGATTTCCGCGCCCTTGCTCCTGAGGTCGGCGGTGTGGCTCTCGAACGTGCCCAGGCCCTCCTTGATCGCCGGCGCGTTGTTCACGATCGTGCGGTCGACGCCGTGCAGGGTTTCGACGATGGATTCGGCGTCGCTGAGATCGGCCGTCAGCACGGGGATGCCGTCCGCGTCCAGCGGCACCGGTGGCGCAGAGGGAGCGCCGCCGATCAGCGAGATCGCGGCAACGCCGGTGAGGCCCTGGAACTCGATGCCTGCCGCGGTGTCCTTGCGGATCGGTGCGGTGTTGTCGAGCATCACCAGCGCCACGATCCTGCGGGGGCTGTCGAGCTTGATCGACAGGATCTGGCCGGCGGGCACGCCGTCGAAATTGACCGGTCCCCCGCGGCGCAGGCCGCTGGCGGAACCACCCTCGAACACCACGCGCAACTGGCTGCGGCTCTGGATGGTGCGCCACTTCTGCACGCCGAGCACGCCGCCGAACGCCACGGCGATCGCCGCCAGCGTTGCCGTTCCGATCACAAGATTGCTCGCGCGCGCCATGCAGGAAGGATTTTACGACCAAAGCGGGGAAGTTGGAAGGAGCCGGCAATGGTACATCGGGCGGGTTAACGACTTGCCCGCCGAAGCTCGGAGAGCGAAGGCGGAAGCGTAACCCGCCACCATCTCTGGCATGCGTAGCGGTGATTCGGTGGATTACGCTTCGCTAATCCACCAGGACTTCAATGTCCGGCGGCGCGTCTTGCCGCGGCATTGTTGAGCACGATCAGGGCATCGACGGCCACACCCGCCCGGGGGTTGATCAGGAACGGGTTGATGTCAACCGAGGCGATCCGGTCGCCGGCATCCGCGATCAAATTGGACAGGCCGACCAGCGCCTTCACCGCCGAGGCCTCGTGCAGGGCTGGCCTGCCGCGATAGCCCCGCATCTTGATGCCGGCCTTGGTGCGACCGATCAGGAGCCGTGCCTCGGCTTCGTCCAGCGGCGCGCCGGCGAGGGCGACGTCCTTCATCAGCTCGATGTCGATGCCGCCAGTCCCGAACAGCACGACCGGACCCATCTCGGCATCGAGCGAGGCGCCGACGACCAGCTCGAGATCGGCCTTGACCTGCTGCGCGATCAGGATGCCGTCGAGCTTCGGCTTGCCCTTCAGCCTCGCCACTCGCGCCGTGATGTCGGAAAATGCCTTCTTCACCTCGGCCGCGCTGTTGAGGTTCAGCACCACGCCCCCGATGTCGGACTTGTGCAGGATCTCGGCGCTGACGACCTTTGCGACGACCGGGAATCCGATCTGCTTGGCGATCTTCACGGCTTCGGCGGCCGTCTGTGCGATCGCCTCCTTCGAGATCGGGATGCCGTAGGCCTTCAGGAGCTTCTTGGAGGCGACTTCGTCGAGCGCTGCGCCGCTGGCCGATCTCAACGTCTTCTCCAGCACGGCGCGCGCGGAAGGCTTCGAACTCGAGACGATATCGGGCACCTCTTTGCACAGTTTCGCGTAGTCGAGCAGCGACTTGATCGCGGTCACTGCGCGGTCCATGCCCTGCATGACCGCAAGATGCGGCAGCGACTTGCGCAAGGTCTTCGTGAACTCGGTGAAGCCGATCGACATCGCGCTGATATAGATCACCGGCTTGCCGGCCTGTCCCGCCATCTCGTTGACGATGCGCAGGTTGCGCTCGCGCAACTCGTGCGGCGTTTTCGGCAGTTCGGCATCGACGATGACGATGTCGATATCGGGGTCATCGATCATCAGCTTGATCGACCTCATGTAGACGGAGGGATCGACGACGGCGGCGAAGCCGGCGTCGAGCGGGTTTCCGACGATCGAGCCCGGGCCGAGCATCTTCGCCAGCTCCGAACTGACATGCAGGCTCAACGGCGCGAAGTTCAGCCCCGCGGCGTAGAAGGCATCGATCAGCATGCCGCGCTTGCCTCCGGACAGCGTGACGGCGGCGAGCCGGTTGCCTTTGGGCACGGCGGCGTGAACGAAGCATTCGGTGGTCTCGATCAGTTCGTCGAGCCCGCCAACCCGGATCACGCCCTCGCGCGTCGCAATCGCGTCGAATGTCTCGATCGAGCCCGCCAGCGCGCCGGTATGGGCCATCGCCGCGGCGCGGCCACCCTCCGACGCCCCGAGCTTGAGCGCAATCACGGGCTTGCTTGCGGCGCGCGCCGCCTTGCAGGCTTCGCGGAAGGCCCTCGTGTTGCGCACGCCCTCGAGGTAGACGACGATCACCCTGATGCTCGGATCCTCGGCGAAATAGCGCATCAGGTCCGGCGTCTCGAGCCCGGCCTCGTTGCCGGTCGTGACCATGTAGCCGACACCGACGCCGCGATCCTCCAGCGCCTGGCGGATCGCCATGACGATGGCGCCGGATTGCCCGGCGATTGCCACTGCGCCCTGTTCCATGGTGACGACACGATCGTCGATGTTGGTGAACAGCTTTTCGCCGGCGCTGAGATTGCCGAGGCAGTTCGGGCCCGTGACGGCAAGGCCCGTCTCGCGCACGGCCGCCTGCAATTCGGCGGCGAGCTTCTGGCTTTCTTCATCCTGCAACTCGCTGAACCCCGAGGTGACGATGGTGGCCGAACGCGCGCCGGCTGCGGCGGCGTCGCGGATCACCTGCACGGCGAAGCGCGCCGGCACCAGCACCAGGACGTGATCGGGCTTCTCGGGAAGGCTCGCAAAATCCTTGTAGCAGGGAACGCCCCATATGGCGTTACGCTTGGCGTTGATCGGATAGAGGCCGCCCTCGTAACCGTACTTGACCAGATTGTTCCAGATACGCTCAGCATAATTGCCGGGCTTGTCGGTCGCACCCACCAGCACGATGTTGCGCGGGTGCAGCATGGCGTGGATACCCTTGACGATGTCGCTGGCGTCGGGCGGCGGAAACCATGGACGGAACGCGGACGCAGCAGACACATGGGCTTCCATAGCGTGACCTCACCTGTTGTTCTTATTTGGTGGCGCGTCGCTCTGTTCTATGGCGAGTCCGTCGGAGTGGCAACCATGTGGGTGTCATGCCGTGTGGTGGAATGAAGTCCGCTTCGACGCGTGTCGCCAGCCCGCAGGGCGATCTAACTGCTGGCCCCAATCAATGTTGCATGCAGAACGTAGCGCTCGGGGCCGGAAGTGACGGCGTCGAATGGCCAGCAGGTCGCGAGAACGAGCTCGAAACCCTCGGCCGCAGGATCGATGCCCGATGCATCGAAACGGACCACGGCCGTGGAATCCGCGCGATAGCGAAAGTGTCGGCCGTTGCTGCGTGTGACATCGATGACGTCACCAATGGCGACATTCCGCAGGAAGCGGAAATGAGTGTCGCGATGGGCGGCATAGACGGCGATCCCGCGTTCACCCGCATCGGCCGATTGGTGGATATGGCCGGGTCCAAAAGCGAGCGCCTGTCCGCTCGCGCCTTCCAGCACGATCGCGCTGGCGCCGATCCGCTTGACCTCGATCCGCGCCACCGGCCGGGTGTCGGCCCACGGCCATGGCTTCACCGCCTGTCCCGTCGCAATGCTTCGGTCGAATGCGCGCTCGAGCAGCACCTGCGCCAGCCAGGCCTTGGCATGGATGTAGGCGCCGTCGCCGAACAGGATGAGTCCGACGAGCGCGAGAGCCAGAGGAGAGACGAGGCGGGGCATTGTGTATCTCTTGTTCGCCGTTCCGGGGCTCGCGCAACGAGAACCCGGAACCTCGAGATTCCGGGTTCGGCTCTGCGAGCCGTCCCGGAATGACGTGGAGAAAAAAAGGCGCGCGCGGCCGTTATGGGACGGGCAGCCGCGCGCGCTGACAGAGGAGTTCGGGGGGCTCCTCTCTCAAGCGGCGTCAGTGAGCAAGGACCGACGCCGCTTGAACACGAGCAGGATCAGGGCGAGCGCGATCAGGATCAGGCCTGCGATCATCTTCAGCTCGGCCGAGGTTGCAGTCTTGGGCAGGCGGATCGTGTCGGGTGCCGCGGGTGTCGGCTGGTTGCGCGCGTCGGCATGGCGTTCGCGCAGCTGTGTCGGCGTCAGATGCGGCCGCTCGCCGAACACTTTCTCGAAATCCCAGCCGTCCGGAAGATTGATCGGCAGGTCGCTGAGCTTGAGCGGCTCGCCTTCGGGCCGGCTCGGGGTCTTGTCGACCGCGACGAGGCTGGTGAGCCGTGTGACGATCTGATGATCGAGCGCCAGCGCCAGGATCGCCTTGTCGGATTCTTCGGGCGTCGTCTCGCGCATGGCGCGCGCCACTTCGGCATCGCCGATCTTGCGCTTGGCCCAGAGCTTTGACAGGCCCTTGCCTTCGGCGGCGCTTTGCAGCGGCAGCGTCACCGACCACGGGCGATCGCCGACGCGTCCCTTGATCTCGAGGGAGCCCGCAGGCTTGTCGAGCCTGGCCGCCAGCACCAGCGGCTCCTCGCGATAGATGTCGGGGATGATCGCCGGAGTGACATCGGCCTTGGCGTCGGAGAATTTTGCGGTGAGGCCGGTCACCGCCGGATTTTCCAGCCTGGCGAACAGGCCGCGCATGCGCTCCTCGACCTGCTCGACCGAGCCGATATGGGTGAAGGCGCCGCGGCCGAGCTCGGCGGCGCGCGTCATCAGAAAGGTGTTGGGGGCCGAGCCGATGCCGACCATGAACACGCGCGAACGGCCACGCATCGCCGTGATCGTCTCGAACAATTGCTGCTCGTTGCCGATCGCGCCGTCGGTCAGGAACACGACCTGGCGAACCATGCTGCCGTCAACGAGCTTGTCGGTCAGCGCGGCACGCATCGCCGGCACCATCTCGGTGCCGCCGCGCGCCTGCAACGCACCGACGAAGGAGCGCGCCTCATTGACATGCGCGGCATCCGCCGGCGCCGAGGCCGGAAACAGCACGTCCATGGTGTCATCGAAACGGATCACGTTGAAGCGGTCATTCGGCTGGAGGCGGCCGAGGGCATAGAGCAGGCTCGCCTTGGCCTGAACGATGGAGGTGCCGCCCATCGATCCCGAATTATCGATCACGAACACGACCTCGCGCGGCAACGGCTTCTGAGTTGCCTGCTCGGTGCTGGGCGGCGTGACGAAGGCGAGCAGGTAGTCGGCATCGCCGACATGCTCGCGGAACAGGCCGACCGATGGCGCCGTGCCCGCGGCCGGCTTCCAGGTCAGCTCGAAGTCACGATCGGCGGGGACAGCGCCATCAGCGAGCGTGACGACACGCGTCGTGTTGTCGGGACTCTCGACCTTGACGTTATGGTGGTGGCTCCTGACCTCGCCGAGCGCGAAGCCGGCCTTCAGGCGCACCGTGATGCTGGTCGGGTTGACCGGCGCATTCCTGGCGGGATCCAGCACCTGCGGCGAGATGCGGTCGCGATCCGGAACCGGGTCTGATGTCGCTATGCCCCAGCCGGAGCCGTCCTTGCGGAAGTCGACGCTCTGCACGATCGGTGCCGGATTGTAGCGCGGAGCGACCACCAGCGGCACGCGGAGCGAATATTCGTTGCCGGATTGATGCACCGGCTCCTGATATTCGATCTGCACCAGCACGGTCTCGCCGGGACCGATATTGGCGACCGAATTGGTGAAGATGTTCGGCCGCTCCTGCTCGGTGAGCGCGGCCTTCTGGCCCGCGCGGCGCGCCTCCTCGTAGATCACGCGAGCCCGCTGCCGCTCCTTGATGTCGCCGACGATGACGCGGTCGCCGACCACCATCTTCAGCGTGTCGACGGCACCATTGGTGGCGAGCGGATAGACATAGGTGGCCGCGACCCAGTCCCTGGTCGGATTGCGGAACGCTTGCGTGACGCGGGCGCGCAGCGTTGGACCCGACACGGTGATGTCGATGTCGGTGCCGAGACGGATCGCCTCCGTGGTGGCGCCGTCCTCCTTCAACAGCAGGCTGCCCGACCACGCCTCGCCAGGTTGGAGCAGGCCGGCCTGTCCGGTCGTCGCCGACCAACCCGTTCCGAGGCTCACCAGCAGGGCCACGAAGGCGACCAGCATCACCGCGATGCCCTGCGCGAGGAGGAACAATCCGAGCTTGATCAGTCGGCTCAGGATAGGGCGTTCGTCGCCGTCGGCGGTGTCGTAGGTATCCATTTGGCCTCTCCAAGGGGCTGTTTGCTGGCTCTAAGGATCGGCCTGGAGAGGCTGATTTCGCGAGCAGAATGATCGGCAATGTTCCGCCGCGGCCGGCCCGAGCAGGCTGCCGCCGGGTGGCCACGTGCGGTTTTGTGCTGGTTTGTCCGCCCTGCTAGAATGGCGCTCAAAGGGCAGGGTTGACGATGCATATGCAGGCCGACAAGCAGCTTTCGGACGAGCAGAGCCGCGAAATCGCGGAGACCATTCGCGAGGAGCTGGCCAGACGCCGGATCTCCCGGCAAGCCCTGGCCGAGCAGGCCAAGGTCAGCCTGTCGACCTTGGAGAAGGTGCTCGGCGGCCGCCGGCCGTTCACGCTGGCGACGACGGTCCGGCTGGAGCAGGCGCTGGGCGTGTCCTTGCGCAAAAGCGCCATCGTGATGGCGCCTCCGGCCGCAAACGACGTCGCGCCCGACAGCCTCGGCTCCTATGCGCATCGCGCGCTGACCTGGCTCGAGCACGTCTACATCACCCTGCGCCCGTCCTTCGGCGACAAGGACGCAATCTTTGCCTATCGCACCGAGATCGTCTGGGAGCCGAAATTCTCAGCGCTGGTCTTTCGCGAGGGCGAGCGGACCGACGCCGCTTATGAGCACACCGGCGAGGTTGCCGTGCCGCATCAGTCCGGCTTCGTCTACCTCGTCATCATCAAGCACGGCCAGCATCGCGTGATCACGGTGTCGCGGCCGACGGTCGCCGGCGAGATGTACGGCATCATCTCGACGCTCCGCGCCGGCCCCGGCTCGCAGCTGACGCCGATCGCTGCGCCCATCGCCTATGTGCCGCTCAGGAATATTCCGAAGCCGTCCTTGGGGCGGGTTGCGCCCGACGACGCCAACTACGTCCTGTATCAAAAGCATCTGCGCCGCACGGTGGAAGAGCCCTTTGCGCTCTTCCTGCCGGCATAGTCTCGCTTCGACCTCGTTCACACAAAAAGATAGCGGCCTTTTCGGCCGCTATCTGGGTTGGGCATGTTCAGCTGATGCGATCTAGAGCGGTTCACGGATTTATTGAAT
>NZ_AJQE01000410.1 GCF_000261685.1 Bradyrhizobium genomosp. I (2014)
AGTTATCTTTTGCGTTCAGGGAACCATCAGCCCGCTCCTTGCCAACATCTTCCTGCACTACATCCTCGATCTCTGGGCCCACCAATGGCGTCGTCGTCATGCCCGCGGTCGCGTCGTGACCGTGCGCTATGCGGACGACTTCGTCATGGGCTTCGAGAGCAAGGCAGATGCGCAGGAAATGCTCTTGGCCCTCAAGGTGCGGCTGGCCAGCTTTGGCCTGATGCTTCATGAGGGCAAGACGCGGCTGATCGAGTTTGGCCGGTTCGCGGCCGTCTCGCGTCAGCGGCGCGGCGAGCGGCGACCAGAGACCTTCGCCTTCCTCGGCTTCACCCACTACTGCGGGCGGACCCGAGATGGCCGGTTCATCGTGAAGCACAAGACGGAAGGGAAACGCCTGACGCGCAAGCTGACGGCGTTGCGCCAGGACGCCTGGCGGCTCATGCACGCGCCACTGGCCACGCAGCACGAGCGGTTCGCCGCCGCACTGCGCGGGCACTACGGCTACTATGGCAGGCCGCACAATTATCCAGCGCTCAACGGCTTCTACCGCGAAGTGCGTCGGATCTGGCTACGTTGTCTGAGACGACGCAGCCAGAAAAGTCGGCGCATGGGCTGGTCGGAGTTCGACACCCTGACGGCACGCTTCCCTCTGCCCGTTCCACGCATCACTCGCACTTGGGCGCAGGCGCGGATATGACGCGGGTTACCCTCGGGAAGAGCCGGGTGCGGGAAATCCGCCCGCCCGGATCTGTGAGGGCGAAAGCCAAATGGCTGAGCTACTCGACCGCGCCTCTCTTGCTCTGCAGAGTGCGGTGCTGCCGAATGCTTACTTGATCGATAGCTGCTTGAGATCATGGTGGCACTGGAAAGGTCGGATTTGCTCACCGCCCGGCATCGTTGAAGCGTGCTTCTAAGATCTCCGGAAGGAGGATCAGACGTGGTTTTAGGTCCGCCTGAGCAGCTGTCCGAGGTGCCGACGAGCCCCTCATTCAGCCAAATTGTGGCTGATGGAAGAGAAGAACGCGGCTTCCCGGTAGGCTCTCTGCCGTGTAGAGCTGACCGTGGATAAAAAAAGCGGTCATTGGGACGTCCCGGCTCGGCAGAAGGCCTAGATTCTGCAATATGTCGATCACGGCGGGCGAAGCCTCTTGGGAGGCGTGCGTCCAGCCGTCGCCCAAGAACTCTCCCAGTTCAGGCACTTGCGGGACTGGCTGATGGCCTGATGCAGGTGCGGCAGACGGCAGAGGAAGGTTCGGCGCCAGCGCCGAGGGAGCGTCCCTACTCCATTCGAACGGAGCCGCCGAATCAAGCCCTGGCGCAAGACCGCCGTAGATATCTGAGGAAGTCCTCAGTGCCGCAGGCCTAGCTTCGCCCGGCAAAGCGGGCCGAGGGTGATGAATGAGCTGAACGTCCTTGGGCCCTTCCGGTCCCAAGATGGCCGTGTAGCGTTCGCCGCCGATCTCAAAGTTCATGATTGGATGTTCCACAACAGGCAAGAAGTCCCACTCGCCTAACTTGGACAGCATCTCGTCGGGGGCCGGCTGGGTGCGATGGGAAAAATTCTTGGGAACGGCGAAAGAAACATCAAACGTATCGCCGACAGCGGGCGACAGCAGATGGACGAGCTGAACATCGTTGAGCCCTCCCGGTCCCAAGACGGCCATATAGCGCTCACCTCGAATGTCGTAGGCCTTTACCCGCTGTGCTGCATCCGGCAAGAGGCCCCAGCGGCGAAGCCTGTGCATCATATTCGGCGCGGCCTGAGTCCCGTGGGAGAAATGTTCGGGAACGCTCAAAGACGCATCAAAGGCTTCGCCGGCTGCTGCGATCGTCTGCTCAAGGGTGGTCTGCGCCGCAGCGCCTTCGTTCATCATCTGTCCAGAGTGGTCTTCAGAGGCGAAATCGGGCTGCCGCAAGCTCGGATGCCAAGAAGGGGCATCGAAAGGCGCTTCTTGAGCAACACTCTGCGCTGGCGAGGGAACGGTTGGACTCATCGTTGGCCAAGGCATCAGCGCATCGAAGGTCGGCGTTGGCAAAAGGTTCTCGCGGTCCGCTGCATCGAAAAGCGCGTCCTGAGGGACACTTTGCACCGGCGAGTGGATGATTGAACTCATCATTGGACCAGGCACCAGTGCATCGAAGGTCAGCGCGCGAAAGAGGTTCTCGCGACCCTCGGCATGGAAAAGCGCGTCCCGAGGGACACGTTGCACCGGCGAGGGAATGGTTGGACTCATCGTTGGCCAAGGTACCGGCGCATTGGAGGTCGCCGCCGACAAAAGGTTCGCACGATCCGCGGCATCGAAAAGCGCCTCCTGATCGACACTTTGCACCGGCGAGTGAACCATTGAACTGACCGTTGGCCCAAGCATGGTCGCCGGCAAGAAGCTCTCGGCTTCTGCAGCATCGAAAAGCACGTCCTGGGCGACACTTTCCGTAGGCGAATGGACGGCCAACCCCACTCCATGCCAGACCTGCGGAGCATTGAACCCCGGCGGCCGTGAGCTGCGCTCATCTGCATCGTCCCCAATCGGCTGCTCATCGGCCGGCATAGCTGAGGGGGTGGACGGCTGGATGACCTGGCGCGAACTGCCTCCTTCTCCGCCTAAATTGGTCTGCAGGGTAATGGCGCGATAGTCCCGAAGGCCATTCAAGGCGGAGATGAGCATCTTGTCCTTCGGGAACAACCTATCCGCGTGTCCGAGCAGTTTATCATCACTGAGGTCGGCAATGGACAAGGGTCGGAGCGCTACCGCCAACTTCCGCAGTCCGCTCGCATAGCTCTCGGCCGTTTTCCTGCCGATCTGTCGACCAAAACCTGCCTCGGCGGCATCCCTGATAAGACCCTCATCTTCCCTGGAAGGACGATAATGTGTTGAGAGGGGGCGAGCGTTGGCGTCGGGCTCGCGGTACCGACTGATCATTAACAATGCTGGCGCGATGACCCTGTCGTTTGGCAGCAGCTTCCTAGCGTTAGCGAGTAAGGCATCGTCATCGAGCCCAGCAATTGATTTGCCGGACTTCTTCAGCCCCTCGGCGAATTTGCGAAGCCGACGATCATAAATTTTGACGGTGGTCTCACTCGGCGGCGGCCCTCCATTGAGAGCAGCGGCCGATGCCGCCTGGATGAGGTGATCGTCTTCCTCAGTGACATCATGAAGCGCCGCGTGCGGATATACAGGGCCCGCCTCTCGCACGCCTGCCAGGTGCTGCTCAAACGCCACATGCTTTTGATCCGGCTGTTCCACGGCGGCATCCGACGCAGCGGACGCCTTATCGGCTGGGTTGATCGTGTTGAATCGGTCCATGTTCAGTCCGCAGGGCTCGCTCTCTCGCTATTTCGCTACTCACGTTTGCTTTCCAAAACCTGACATCGCCAAGCGGAAAGGTAGAATGAAAGGATAAATGATGGCTCGCAATTGCCTTCTCTGCGCCTTGCAGCATCGCTCGTGCGCCTGAGCGCCAGGTGCTGCACAGTAGGTTCCGACAAGCGCTTAAAGCGCCTATCGGAGCGGCTGCACATTCTGTGTTGTTGGTCCCGCTGCGTCCGGCGCTGTCGTGCTTGCTCCATCTTCTCCGTTGCCCTTGTTGCGCGCTGCGAGAGTAGAGTGACTAGCAAGAGGAGCGGCGGCGCGATCGCCATTTACCGTGCTGACAGACCGATTATCAACCAGGTCGAGCGGATCGTTCACCATCACTCCCAGGTTGTTTTTGGTCGAGCAACCAAGAGTCGGTTCGAACGAATTGTCGTCCACTGCTGGTCCTGCGATCAAAAGCGACGGACAGTTCGGAAGATGCGCTTCAAACGTAATCGCCTCGATCCTGACGGCGGAACGGCCCGATAAATTGAGGGGAGAAGCGGACAGCCGGATGTTAGAGGGAACAACCCCCATGGCGCGTGCTTCGTGCGCCACCTGCGCAATGAGCTTATGGGAGCCGCTGACATCCACATGGAGCGCATCCCGCCGGCCACCACTTGCGTCGGCGATAAAATTACGCAGCTGAAGCTTTTCGAGGGCATGGAGGCTCTGCAGAAGCAAGACACGCTTTTTCTGTTCGACCTGGACTCCTTGTTCGGCAGGATTGGGATGGATCGACGCAGTATTTGCGCAGCCCCCCAATATTGCGGCAAGGACAATCGAATGGGACAAATATCGCATGTTCATATGTCGATCCTCATTCGATGATAAAGCCGGCGTTGCCCGTCAGTCCCGGTGCGCTCGCGCGCGGCGCATCGCGGCCTTGAGGCGGCCGTGCCACCGTGTTCGTCAAGATGCGGCCTGCATCTGATGGCGGTGCGATGCGGTTGGTCGGAATACTTATCTGGCTTGGATTTGATCCCGGCCGTACGATGTAAGGTGTAACAACGATAACTAGCTCGGTTTCGCGTTTTTGAAACGATGAAGAGCGAAAAAGCGCACCAAGGATCGGTACGTCGCCGAGCCAGGGAAACTCGCCGATATCAGTGTTGAAGTTGCGCCTGATGAGGCCGCCGATTGCAAAGCTCTGGCCGCTGGCGAGCTCGACCACGGTGCTCGCCCGCCGCGTCGAGAGGGCAGGAACCGCCATACCATTGATCTTGACTTCGCCTTCGGTCGATAGTTCGCTGACTTCGGGCTTCACACGGACAATGATCTGGTTGTTGCTGAGCACTGTCGGGACGAATTCCAAGCTCACGCCGAACTGCCGGAATTGGACCGAAACCTGCCTGTTGTCCTGCATGACTGGGATCGGAAACTCGCCGCCGGCGAGGAAGCTTGCGGCTTCGCCGGACATTGCCGTCAGGTTCGGCTCAGCCAGGATTGAGGCGAGGTGCTCACTGGCGAGAGCGTCGAGAACAGCGCTGAGGTTGATATTGCCGGTGCTAAACCCGATCCCAATCGTGCCGCCGCCGCCAGCCCTGCCGGACCCTCCCGGTTTGCCGGTGGCAAGGAAAGCGCCGTTTGGGCCCGAGGCGGTGAAGTTGATGTTGAGATCCTTGACGGCGGTGCGGGAGACTTCTGCTACGCGCACGCTGAGATTTACCTGCAGTGAGCCGGCGACCTGGATCTTGTTGACGACCGGGGCGCCCGCGCCAACAAATTGCTCAGTGACCTTCCTCGCAGCCTCAACGACATCGGCATTGGGCGCTATACCGCTAAGGATCGCCCCGCGCGGGGTATAGCTGACCTGAATTGGATAGTCGCCGACCTCGGCCTTGAGCGCGGCCCGTAGATCCTCGAGTGGTTGGGTTACGACAATACGCAGCTCGGCAAGAGCCTCGCCGTTTTCGTTGAGGGCGAACAGGCTCGTCCGCCCGGACTTTTTGCCGAACACGAAAATTGTACTGCTCGACGGAGCTTGATAATCGGCAATTGCAGGGTCGGCGACAAAAATGGTCGCCGCCGGTGCGCTCAAATGCACCGTCTTTCCCTGTGACGAGGTAATATTGAGCGTGCCCGTGGTGCTGCCGGGTGCCGCACGTGGCATCTCTCCTTTGCCGTCCCGCTTGGTCTCGGCTGAGGCCGCAAGCGGAAACAGCAAAGCAAATCCGCATAGGAGGTAGCAGAGACGATTGAGAGCGGCAGAGCGTTGTGGGTTGGTGATCGCAGGCGGCTGGGTAGCGCCGGCGGCATTATTAAGGACCTTCAAGCGATTGTTGCCTTTAAGTGACGCTGCTAGGCAGCCGATGCTGTGCCAACGAGTTCAAGAGTGTAACCGACGCCGCGCGCGGTCTTGATTCTGAGCGTCGCACCCGCCTGGTTCAAATGCGCGCGTAAGCGATAAATCCCGACTTCCAGCGCATTGGTCGAAACCTCGTCATCGAACGCGTACAAGCTATCTTCCAGCGAAGCGCGCGGCACAGTGCGGCCGGCGCGATTGAGCAGATGCTCGAGAATGCACACCTCACGCCGAGCAATCCTCAGGATCCGGCCACCCACCGAGACTTGTCTGGCGATCGGATCGAAATGCAGATTCCCGAATGTCACGACCGGCGCCGTCATTTGCGTTGACCTTCGCAAAATGGCCCGCATGCGAGCGATGAGTTCGTCGATCGACACAGGCTTGGGCAGGAAATCATCCGCTCCCGCATTGAAGGTCGCGATCCGGCGGCTGAGATCATTGAGACTGCTCATCATCATTGCCGGCATTGATCGTCCTTCGCGCCGCAACTGCTTCAACCAGTCCAAACTATCCCCATCCGGCAAGACGGACTCCAGCAGTACGAGGTGGTAGTTTGCGCAATCCAGCGCGGCTGACGCCTCATCCAGCGTGGGCGTCACGTCCACCGCGAACCCGCAATTCACGAGCGTTGCCTTCACAGCGCGGCCAAAGTCCGCATGATGATCAACCAGGAGAATTCGCATCCATCGCCTCTCGTCCGTCCTCGGCAAGACTTGAGCGTGTTAGGGTTGACCAAGAGATCCGGCGACTGGATGCTGCCGGTCTGGCATGAATTCGAAAAGCCGTAGACGACCCGCAAGAGCTTGTTGGCAGGCGACCGATGCATGCGCATCCATTGACATCGGATATGTGACGGCTCGCGGCGGGTCGCCTGGGCGGGCGGCGCAGCTCAACATATCCGTTATGTTGGCAAGAGCTCTGCGATGACTTACGGGGTTGAGAGCCCTGGCGGCGCACTGATGCATCTGTGGGCGGCACATAGCAATGCCTGCATGCGCTGCGCGAATGCTAGCGGTAGTGATCGCGCGAGACTGCCCCAGCGAAAGCAAGGCACGGGCGAGATCAGCTGTATTTGTCGTCGAACAGGCTTGCGAAACCGACATTGAATACTTCCCAGTTCGTCTTGATCCGCGGTCAGTCTTGCGAGGCTGTTGGCCGTAGTGCCGTCAAGTCGCGGCATTGCAAGTGTTCCGCGCTAAAGACACTTCGCGCGCTATGTGCCGGCCAATGGGGTGTAAAAGGCCGAGATGCGACGAAACGATCAACGCGTCCTTCGGGACAGACGTCCTCTCGTTTGCCGGCGTTATCCAAGTAAGATGTCAACCGTTCCAATGCTCGGTCGCTTCCGAGGCGTTCTCCGTCCCAACTGAGCTAGTGCTGCCAATGAAGGACAAATTACGTGCGGCATTGCTGTCGTGCCTTGTCTGAGGCGGCGACGCCGGCTCCATGTCGTCGGATCGGGTGCACGGCTCAGGAACTCTGCCTTTCGTCGGCATAGGCGAAACAAAGACTGCCCGCGTTGTTCTCGCGCGCTGGATCCAGGTCTGCCTGCGAAGACGGCGCTTCGCCCAGCCCTCACAGAGCAGATGAACGATGCAAGCTCTAAAAAGGAGGAGTTGGGTAGTGTGATCAACCGAATCGGCCGAGCATTGAGTTTTTGAGACGTTCGCAATTGTTGGTACCCGTCAGGAAGAGTTCACACGAGCGGACTGTGTCGCGAGACTGTCGGAAATCCTACAATCTGACGCGAGGTGAGATTCAAGTGCAATTGAATGCTCTTTGTCGGGGTGCCTTCAGTTTGGAATCGTTGTGAGGCAACGGCGACACAGTTCGACCATGCCGTCGAACTGCGCGCGGCGGTCCGTCTCGCTGTGTACAAAGCCGTGAGCATTCGTCCGTCCAATTAAACGTCTCGCAGAAGCGCTATTGAGTGCAGAAGAGGCAGGCGCTCTTGGCAAGCGGGGTAAGCCATGACACCAGGAGCGGGGCGATCCGATCCGCCTCATGCGTGTCAATTTAGCGGGGAGACCGTGGCGAGAGGTGGACGTCCACTTGATGAACAGGAAGCAACGTTCGAGGTGAAGACTGTCGATCGCTCGAGCCAAGTTGTTCGGCAAGGGATTGAGGAGAGAATCGATTGCCAGACGTCATCTTGAATGCGGCCTCCTTATATTGCGATCGACTATGAGCCTCTTAGGCGCGCTCCGCAAAATCGATTGTTTTGATGGAACGCATCCAGGTGACGGATCGGCTGTCTTGTAGCAGCGCGGCTTATCGCGGGGAGCGAATGCCCGATGCGATCGCGGCCGAAACACCTGTTGCTTGACCGCGCGGCCAATTTCAGACCGAGTACAGAGAGGGACGCAGCGCGTTCAGCGGCGTAACTCCACCAAAGCCGCCAGCCAGCCGTGAGCTCGTATGTCGTTCGAACTCACAATGTCCAAGGCGCCGGGATGCTCCAACGAGCGCGCACAGGAGGAGGATTGTCCGACATCCTCGCGTCGCCGGAAGTGCATCTTGTCGGAGACCCAACCGCTCTGCCGCTCGACCGGCGAGTTGATCGGGCCGCCGGTCGCCGCATAAGCTTAAGCTGTTCTGCGTGTGCGGAGTTGGTACGCCGCTTCAAGGTCTTTCTTTTGGGAGTTTGGGTGCTTGAAAACCAACGAACCAGCCCAACGGTTTGGCCGAGAGACCATCTACTCATTGCTCTCGCGCTTATAGGGATTTTCTTCTCTGCCGGTGCGGTAGCTTTCCAAGTTTCCGCCCAAGAACAGGCGCTCGGTCTCTTTCGTTGGCGTTCTGCCAAGTGAGCACATCAAATCGACGTCCGCATCGATGTTGTCGTAGTCTTCAGCATTCATTCTGAGCGCAATGCTGCTCATCACGTCGTCTGGCGTCCAGACACTGTGCTTCGGAACAGTGTAGGTGTGCAGTGCGTTCGCATTGTTGGCGATCGCCCTCGCCCAATGATCGCGAGAAACGGCGAGTTTCGCCGGATCTTCGACCAACGATACGAAGGGTGATGTTGTTGTCTTGCCGCGCATATGCCAGCCAGCTTGGCGCGCCCGGTCAATAGGATACCGCTCTGGATGATCTCCAATGGAAGAATGATCCCGAGCCGTGTTGCGAACATGCAATATGGCGCTTGTGTTTTCGTCCGTATGCGGCTTGCAGTCACTATTCTGATTCTGAAAACGCCGCAGTGTGACATAAGACGACCTCACGACGTCGTCAAATACGCCGTCTCGGTCAATGCTAGGTGCGCTCGCCGGTGACCAGCGCGCCGCCTGCTGCACGGCAAGGTCGATCTCATTGCGAAGCACTTCAAGATTGGCACCTGTCAGTGTTGCTGCAAGCTGAGCGCGGGCACTGACAAATGATGGGGCTGGGCAGCTACCGGGTTCCGAGGCGGCCTCGCCTGGCGCAGACGAGGACGTGGCAGTCGCGGAATTTGCCGCTAAGCAGAGTGAAGGCGGCGTCGGGTAGGCCGAATCGAGGTCGTCTATATCCAAGTCATTCAGCTGCTGCTCGAAGCTTGCTTGATCTTCGGAATTGTGTGCCGTTGCGCTGCTCTCGGCGCCAAGCTCATCCTGTTGTCCATGGACGCGGCGCGCCTGCTGTACCACGTTGTGAACCTCAAAGGGAGTGTCCACAGCATTTCGTGGATCAACGTTCATATCTCTCTCCCTTCGAAGTGCCGGATGCCAGCCTAGATTGTTGCAGGCGCAGCTTTCGAGAAGCTGACAGACCAGAGAGGGCGCCATTTAGTTTCAGCTCTTGACGGAGTCGAATTGAGTCAGTCAGCATGGCGAACAGCCAGCCGGAAGGAAGTCGCGCGAAGCGTCGGATCAAAATCGGTGCTGCCGTTTGCCTCCTGGCATTGGTGTTCGATTGGGCTGCTATTGGATGCCTGAGATTGTTCGGATCGGCACGCCAGGACGCGCCCACCACTTCATTGTGGACGCGTGATCTAAGGCAGACAGCCCGTGCACAGCAAGATGGACGAGCCGGTGCTTGAGGTGGCGAAAGGCGCGTTCGTAGATCGTCTACTTATGCAGAGGCGAGAACTACATTCTCTCGCTCGAGAGGCCTGTGGCGGACCAGCGCAACCGGTTTGGTTTGCTGTTTCCAAGCGGACGACGCTGGATCAAGCCGGTCTAGTCGACGCGCGGGAAGCTAAGCCACTTCCGCAAACCTAACATACGAGGTTGTGATGTCGGAATAGCCATTACAACGTCTTGCGCGTCGTTGCGACAGGCTGCTTTGTACGAGCGCGCTTGTTGTCTGGAATCAGCCAAACGCATCGCGAGCATCACGACTTGGAGGCCGCAATCGGCGGTACTTATCGAGGGAGAAGAGCATATGAAGGTTACTGGCCGAGGACTAACGATCCTGTTGTCCTTGCTTTCGGCCGCGAGCGCGCCGGCAAGAGCCGACGACCCCTCGCCGAAATACACTGAAGTACTCAGAGCCCTCCAAGCGGGGAAGAATGTGAAGCTCATCCTCGATATGACCCACTGTACCAACGCGGATGGTGGCAAACCTGCGTCGGCGACGCAGGCCGGTCTGGTCATCAATGCCTTCAGGGTGACCAGCCAGAGCGGCATCAGCTTCGCCAATGCTCATCAAACGGTCGACAGCTCCGGACATGCCGTGACCGAGTACATCCGCCATAGCCTTAGCCGCGAAGGCAAGCTGACGGTGCGAGCCTCCAAACTTGTCGTCGGGACCACCGAACTCGCGAATCAAGGCGAATTCATCTGCGAAGTGCCGGATGGCGCAAAGTTCATCTGGTAACGAAGAGCACAGAGCAGACGGGCGCTTCGTAGACTTGATCCTCCATCGTGTGGACAGCTTCGCCGGGCATGATACGGATCTTTTCGATCGTCAGGACTGCCAGACTCTTTCTAGCCGTCTTTTCGTCAGGGAAGGATCAAGTTGCCTGAACTTGTTGCTCAGCTAACTCATGAATGTCGCCGATCTCCATTCGATCTTTGAGGTGGAAGATCGGCGGCTCATGCAGTCGTCGTATGGGGCTGAGCCAATACCTCTCGGTTGAACGTCCAGATGATCTCGCTACGTCCGCGCGCTGCCCGCGGCCCTCGTGAGAACATCATATTTAAGCGGATCCAGCCAGGGCCGGCGTTGTTGACGCTCCCCCTCGCCGGGCAGACGGACCGGAGGATTATAGCATGAACGCTGTTTTCGACTTTTCCAAGCATCGGAAAAGGCAAATCACCCTTTCCGGAGCCTGCGTCATCAGCCTTTTGCTCCTGACTTTTTGTACGGATTCGATGCGCTGGCCGTCCGAAAGTCGTCCAGATTCCCACCCAGAAATAGTACCTCACGCTCTTCGGTTGGGGTAGCACTCACCCATGCCAGATCGGGTTCATCATTTTCGGTTCCATCCTCGAGAATACTGACGATGTCTTCCGCCGTCCAAGTTGTGACCCTCGGCACCGTGTAGGTGTGCAAATCATTCGCGTTTTCCGCGATGACTTTGGCGCCAAACTCCTTGTCGTCGTCCGGCGAAACGAGCAGTAGTGAGGCGTCCTCGGACAGTGACACAAAAGGCGAAGAATTGGTATCGCCCCTCATGTGCTCTGCCGCTGCGCGGCCCAGATCTAGTCGTTGGCCTCCCCAGATATTCCAGGGAGCTTGCTCGTAACGCAAAGCCGCCATGGAACGCAAATGGGCCATCGCGCTTTGACGGTCCAACACATGTGGCCTGCAGTGGCTGGCGTGGTTTTGAAAGCGCTGCAGCTCCGTGTATGACGATGCCAACACGTCGTCGTAAACGCGGTCACTGTCGACGCGATAGGCTGACGATCCAGTCGCTCTTGGCCATTGTGCTGATCTTTGCGCAGCGAGTTCGATGTCTCTTCTGAGTTCCGCAAGGTTAGCGCAAGTCAACGTTGCGGCAAGCTGACCGCGCGTTCTCACGAACGATGCAGCCGCGCACCGTTCGTTCTCAGGGATAGCTTGCGCTTTCTTGTTGCCGTCCGTTACCGTCGGGTTCGATCCAGCCGCGGGTGAAGCTAATGATGCGAGGATTGGCTGAGCCTCTCCAAGCCGATGCTCAAAGTCTGCTTGCGCCGTCTCTTCCTGTTGTGGATCGAGGTTATGCATCCGAGCCTCGGATGGGTTGACGTTGTCAAATGGGGCCATTCCGGTCTCCTTTTGTCGGCCTTCAATATCGTCATGCAAAAGTTGATCAGATCAGGAGCAGGAACTGAGACGGGCGCAGTTTGTATAAGATGCACCGGTCTGGTTCTCGAACGTTCGGTGTTGAGGCGTGCGGCAGGCCCCTGACCGGCAATCCAGCTCATGCTTCTCGTCCAGATATTTGTGTTCGAGTCGGGCTCCAGTCCGGATAAAGATGCTGTTATGCTAGAAAGCCTAGCTGTCGAACAGCTGACCAGACCCAATTGCTTGAAGAAAGCCCGTGGCCATTGCGTCTGTGCCGGCGAGCCTGTTGTTTATTGCGGAGCAGAGTTTTGGCGAGATGGGCCATTGTCGCTCTCCGCTTCATGGCAGTACCGTATGAAAGGTTATGGGGAAGCAGCCCGGGGGAGGGCCCGCTTACCGTAAGCTTGAGCCGCATGGGGCAGCCTGCCTGGACTAGCTTGCATCGGCTCCCCGTGAAGGACTTTGAAAAGCTCTTCAAGAAGCTGCTGGGGATACTAACGCCGGATCATGCCGCGGCCATCGGGCTCTGACCGGGCCGCGTGGCATGAAGATCCATTGTTGGGAATACTGATGCGATGGATCGCGTCGGCGCGCCGAGCGTTAGTCGCAAAACAAGCCACGGGGGTGCGACTTCGATCGGCCCAACTCGTTCTCCCATAGATGGACCCGTCGGCTCGCGGAGCAGGCCTAGCCGATCGCGAGCTTTGGCTAACCAGGAGGCCGGCGATCCGCAAGTGTCGAATTGCAATTGATCGATTGCGTGCCCGTAAGGACTGCGGCTCTTGCCCTCCTGCAACCGAAGTCGGAATTTTTGCTTTCAAGGTGGCGTAGCGACCATAATGCGGTTTCTGTCAGCGGGACCGTGTTTGTCAGAATCAGAACATTCTGCGCCCATGTGGAAATTACGCTGCCGATTTAGCTCGACAATTCCGACTGATGCGGCTGGCACGGTTGTTGCTGCCGATGAGGTAAGGCCAGGCTGAGTGCAGAGCTAGGTGAACGATCACTGTTCCGCCCGCAAGCCGCGGGTCCATTCCGAACAAGAAGAAAGACCTAGAATGTTGCGCATTCGGGTTAATGGAGAGTGATGTGGAGTGTCGAAGAGCTGGCGAAAAGAAACACACTTTCGGACATATCAGCGCTGCCAAACAACGGATCAGGGTTGGTGGGTGTGGTAGACAATTGCACCGATTGGCAGTGGACACGCATGACAAGAATTCGGCTGACGTGGTCAAGCGTCGGCCGCCGCGGACAGCGACATGATAAGAGTCTCGTCGACACGTCGTGTCACCAAATCCCCGGCGAGTTCGCCACAAAGCCCGCAGCCTGCGTCCATGCCAAGCACAAAGAGGTCCTCGTAATCCTGGCAGTACGGAACTCTCGACATGTCGCAAAGGATCGGCGCTGATAGCGAGTGCACCGTGAATGAAGGGGCAGAGCACTACTCAGATCCGAAAGACAAGCTTTCATCAGATGGCGAGTTCGTTCGGTACTGGAGCCGGGCTGCCGACCGGCTGCTGGCGGTTGCTGCTGTTAGGAGGCGAACCGAGGAGGCAATCAGAAGGACCGGGATTGGCTTGCAGCTATCCTCCGAGAACCTTAGCGGTCATGACCTATCAGATTTCCCGCTGCGACGCTGTACCCTCAATCGCGCGCAGCTCTACGGAACAAAGTTGGATCGAGCAGATCTTTCTGAGGCGAACCTTATCTGTCCGGGGCTAGAGCGGGCAAGTTTCATGGGGGCCAAGCTCGATTTTGCCTATATGCATGCGATGGCAGCGCAGGTCTGCAACTTCGATGATGCCAGTCTGCGCAATGTAATCGATGCAACCGGCAGCCTTTTTCACGGTTGCAGCATGAAAAGAACACGCTTTGACAACGCGATGCTCAGCGGGCTCCTCGTTTACCAGTGCGACGCGAGTGATGCTGTATTCGACGGCGCGGAATTACAGGGCTCAACCATCAATGAATGCTTCCTCCCTTCAGCGTCCTTCCGCTTCGCAAAGCTGAGCCAGGTCACGATCACGAAGGCGCATCTGGCGGATTGCTCGTTCTTTCAGTCGAAGGGAGACTGTTTATCGATCGTGCGTCCCATCTCGATCGATGGTCTCGTCTTAGAGGGCGCTCATCTTCCGTATCTGAGACTCTCAAAGGTGAGCGGGCGGATTCGGGCGAGAGCCCTGAGCGCCCCATTCGCTGATCTTCACCTATCAAATCTTGCGGGAGCGGAGCTGGAACAGGCAGACTTGACCGAGGCGCGGCTTCTGTCCGTAGGCCTGTCCGACGCGAACCTCGTGGGTGCCGTGCTTACCGGTGCATCTATTCACTCCTGTCAGCTGAATGGGGCGGATCTATCTAGCGCATCAGGTGAAAGCATTTCGATAACAGAGAGCACAATGCGAGCGGCCAAATTCACCGGTTTTCGCGGCCGCTGCGCCTTTGTGCGCGACTGCGATCTGGAGCATGCGGACCTATCCCAAGCTTACCTCTACAGGTCGATGATCACCGGTGATCCGCCGCAATCAATGGCATTGAATCACGCAAATTTCGAGGGATCAAATCTCGTTCAGGCATATCTCGCCGCGGATATGACCGAAAGTAACCTGGAGGCAACGCGAGCCGCATACGTTCGCATGAACCAATCGTCCCTGCGCGATGCGAACCTGAGTGGGATATCGCCGTTCCAGGCCAGTTTCGTAAAGGTGGACTTTTCGGGCGCTAAGATAACCACTTTCGAGCCACCATTTTTCGCCGACCGTTGTCGGGGACTGCAGGTCGCTCTGGAGGGGCGGCAGCCGCGCGAACCATCAAGCTATCTGGCTGAATTCTCATCGGTGATCAGACGGGGTCGAGAAGGGTCAACCTGACTGCTTCGGAGCTGCAAGAACAGTGCGCGCGAGCTTTGGACAGTTCGTGCGGTGGTCGAGGTGTGAGAGGGCGTAAAACCTCTTTGGTGCTCGTTGGCGTGCGCGGCCCACGAGACGCTGGGCGGCGCGCCTTCCGAGATCCGAACGCGCCACTATTTTGGCGTTCAAAAAGCGGAGTAAGAAGATGCATCTGACAGGT
The DNA here is from genome assembly GCF_000261685.1 of Bradyrhizobium genomosp. I (2014). Taxonomy (GTDB): domain Bacteria; phylum Pseudomonadota; class Alphaproteobacteria; order Rhizobiales; family Xanthobacteraceae; genus Bradyrhizobium. The sequence goes on from NZ_AJQE01000410.1 coordinate 14,917, forward strand.
CTTTCCGCAGGCAAGGCGTTCATCCGGGAGGTCGCGAGAACAGGTCAGACGATTGGAACGGTCCACACTCTCGGCGCCCTGCATCTTGGGCATGCAGAGCTGATTAGAAGAGCGGCATTGGAGAATGATGTCGCGATCGTCACAGTGTACCCGAACAAGATCCAGCTTAGACCAGGTGGGAGCTACGATTTCAATTTGGACGATGATATTGGACTTGCCCTACGTTCAGGAGCAACTGCCGTGATTTCGTCGAGCGACACCGAAATGTTCCCGGTCGGCTATCGAACGTATGTATCGCAAGGTGACTGTGATTTGCGTTTAGGGGGGCCTGAAACTTATTTGAAGGAAGCCGTTACTGGAGCAATCCGCTGGATCTGCTATTCGAGGCCAACTCGCAGTTACTTCGGCCTGAAAGATATAGGTCAGGCGATCCTGGTAAAGCGCGCCGTCGCAGACCTGCTTCTCGATTGCGAGATAAGGTTTGTGCCGACCGTGAGATACAAGAACGGAGTGCCCATTTCGTCGCGCTTGAGGCGATTTAACCGTTCCGAGCTTGATGAGCTGTCCTGTCTCTTCACGGCACTCAACCGTTCAAGAGAAGAGATCGCCCGAGGAGCGTCAAGCGTGAAGGATCTGGTCGCGTCGGCGACATCTCGGATAGAGTTTCGACAGTTTAGACTCGAGTTTGTTCGGATTGTCGACGCTGATAATTTCAAAGATTTAGAGCAGGTCAAGCTCCCATTCTTAATTATTGGGGCTGCAATGGCTCATGGCCTCACGGTTTCCGATAGCATCTATGTTCCAGATCAGGATACGCTCCTAAATGGTGCTCAGGATATCTGGATCGATTTGCCTAAGCAGTCGTAGCGAGTCGATTACTCATAGATCTTCGCCCGAAAAAGTAGACGGGGTTAGGTGGCTCTTAGCTCCATGTCGATTGGGGCGATATATGCGAGCGGAATGAAGCCAAGTTCGGTTGTAGGAGCCCTCAATGAAGGCGAAGTTTCGCGCTGGGCTCGCGCGGTAGCGCTCAGATAGCGATCGGGCAGCGCGATGACGTTCGTCGGCGGCCTCTGTTAGGGCGGCGCAGGACGGTGTCACTGGGAAGAACAGGACCTAGCCGCGGCAGCCGGACCAGCTCCTTCGCCGTCAGGGCAACGACAGCCACTATGTTGACGCCGATGCCGTTCCCGGAAACGGCGAGGCCAGCGGTGGTGACAGCTCTCAGCGATCCATTGAGTAGATGGAGCCGGAAAGTCAATGCGATCCTTACTGCCCGACATGGTAGGGCTGGCTAGCCGCACTTTGAGATAGTCTGTTCGGGTAGCTTGTCACAGCCAAACGCCACGACAGCTCAAACCGGTGAATCGTAAGTTTGGATCCGTAAGCTCTCGCGAACAAAATCTGCGGAGATGTTATGAACAGGCGATTGGAAATCCATAGAGCGGATGATGGATATATTATCCCGCTCAGCGAGCTGGATGTAAGCGAGGGCAAGCGCTTTCAAGACGACAGCATATGGGGTTGCTTCGAGCGGTTGCGAAGAGAAGATCCCGTTCACTACTGTCAAAATAGCGCTCATGGTCCATATTGGTCAATAACGAAATACCGGGATATCGTAGCGGTCGACACAAACCACCACGCGTTTTCGTCACAGCAAGGTGTCACCATTGTCGAGGTGCCTGATAAGCACTGGACCCCAAGTTTCATCAAGATGGGGCCTCCCCAGCACGCCGAGCAGCGCAACACGGTGAGTCCGATCGTCGGGCCGGAAAGCCTGACGAGGCTCGAAACCTTGATCCGCTCTCGGGTCCGGATGATTCTCGATGGCTTGCCGCGTAATGAAGTCTTCAATTGGGTAACCAAGGTCTCCATAGAGTTGACGACGCAAACGCTCGCCACGCTGTTCGACTTCCCATTTGAGGATCGGCGACTCCTGACCTATTGGTCGGACGCAGCTGTTACAACTCCTAAAGCAGGCTATGCCATCGACAGCTGGGACAAGCGAAGCACCATCTTGTCGGAGTGCCTGGACTATTTCACACGGCTTTGGAACGAGCGCATCAATGCCGAGCCACGCCTCGACCTGATTTCCTTGATGGCGCATTCACCCGTCACACGCCATATGGAGCCAACTGAGTTTCTTGGGAACCTCATTCTACTGATCGTAGGCGGCAATGATACCACGCGCAACTCGATTACCGGCGGCCTCCTGTTCATGAGCCAGTACCCCTCCGAACTGCGGAAACTAACTGACAATCCCAAGTTGATCTCGAGCGCCGTGTCTGAGATCATTCGATACCAGACGCCGATCGCACATATGCGCCGCACTGCTGCTATAGACAGCATCGTTGGGGGAAAACCGATCAGGACAGGCGACAAGGTCGTCATGTGGTACATCTCCGGCAATAGAGACGAAGAGGTCATTGAGAACGCCAACAGTTTCGTGATCGACCGCAAGAATGTGCGGCAACACCTCTCGTTCGGATTCGGAATCCATCGCTGTCTTGGCCGACACCTTGCGGAACTGCAGTTGAGAGTCCTCTGGGAAGAGATTTTGGATGGGGGATTGAAGATCAAGGTCGTCGGCGAACCCGAGCGAATTGCATCTAACTTCGTGCACGGCTATTCCGCTCTCCCCGTGCGGATTGAAGCTTAGGCCATGATCGGGACAGTCTCGACCGCCGGTGTGCGGTGGGTGTGGATTGATGTGAACTATCTTGGCTTCTTCAAACTGCGCAGATGAATGGATAGAAGCGAAGGTTCTGTCGGCAGCTATTTATAACCGGGCAGACGTTGAATCGCCCGTGAAGAACGATACGTGAGGCGAATGCTTGGTGCACGCGACTGTCATTTTTCTATAGCTGTCAGTTTTCTATAAGGGGGCGTCTGGCCTGTTCGCGTCTCAGCTGATGACACCGGAACTGACGCGGTTACTCCAGCAGCATGGAAGCTGCGATAGAAGTCGAACACAAGGCCGCATCTTCTTCCTTGCGCATCCGGATGAATGCTCTTGGTCAGCTAGTCGTCAGCCAGTCGGCCTATCCAGACAGGCTGCGCACCCTCAATTATCCGGAGATGAAGCATGAAAGGCATTGGCCGAGCTGGTCCATCAGAGCTTGAGGCCGCGGGAGCCGAAAGCATTAGGGAATCGAGCCGTTCGAGCCCGGAGTCTGGTCTCTTCCCTGGGGAACGCGATCAGTCCTTCGATGCCGTCGTAGGGCGGATACGGTCTGAGCCTGATGTGAGAGCGGCGACGCTTGCGAACCCGCCGCCAACTTCGGACGTAGCGGCGCCAACGAGGGAGGAGATAAAGGCAGCAAAGCGAGAATTGAGCAGCCTGCTTGAGGAACTTGAAGCTTGCCGCCGAGCGGCCGGGCATGCCCGGAACTTGCCGGAGAGACAAGATCTGATGGATCAGGTCGTCAAAGCAGGCGCAACAGTTCTGGCGTACTACGCCAGTCTGCCACCCGATTTGGCGCGCCGAATTCTGCCAAACGATCGGGCTCGCCGGCTCCGCGATGACACTGTGAGGGAGGCTGACGAATGTAATGAAGTGGCGACCCAGATTATCTACGAGCTGGAGGAGAGCAGAAAGAAAGCACAAGGCGTGCTCGACAGCCTCAAAGACATCGCCTCGCCTGCACAGCTGAGCCGCCTGTTTACAAGCGTTGCGAACCACTATGCAGCATGCATGGAGTTGTGGGGAAAGAAGGTGCTGCGCTGTGAGCGGATGCAGTCAGTCTGTGCCGCTACCGCCCACCTTCCAGGCAGCACGCCCGCCATGCGCACGGCCGAAGATGCCGCACTAAGGCATCATACGGGCTGGGCGCTCTTTACGAAGTGCATGTATCTGCAATCGCGGATCGCTCTCGTGGAGCTTTTAGTCAACTCGCAAGCGAGCACGTTGGAACCAGACGTGCGCGACGCCCTCATGGATGAGAGCGGGAGGGTGCGCCTGCTCGGGGCCTTCATCGGAGATGTTTTTCCGGCGTTCGTCTCGACGGCCCAAGCCGTTCTGTACAGCGATGGAGCGGCGCTCGAAGCGGAGCATCGCGCCGTTCTGGAAGGAGTCATGGAACGACTTTCGGAATTTGCATCGGGGCTGAGCGGCATGCTTGACAGCCTGAGGGGGACTGCAACGGAAACTGACCTTCCGTTGCCGTTGCTGGACCAGATCGTGGAAGCTGCGTGGGTGACGGCGAACGAAGTCATGCGGCTGCTGGCATTGCAGCCAAAGACGCAAGCCACGATTGAACCGCCGGCTTGGGCTGCGCTTCCGGATAATATTGGCCCAGCGGGCGGAGGCAGTCCGGCGCGCAGAACGGGCAAAGCAAGGCCCGCAGCAGCCGCAGGAGAGGGGAGTTCGACGGCCAGCCCCGCCACGCCGCAACTCGCTAGGCCCGATGCGGCGACGGCCCCGGCGGGCAAGGTCATCGTGCTCTCGGATCTCGGTACAAAGAAACTCGCCACTCCGGAGCAGGCACGCGCGTCATCCGCTGCGGCCGATAACCTCCAGATGTGGATGGCTCCGCCATCCAGGAAAGCACTGCCGGGATTACTTGAGCGATTGGACCAGCTGCTGCAGTTCGATCTGCCGGCTCAGCAAAGCGCCGCCTCGCAAGCTCGCCACATGAAGCCCGAGGACGCCGAACACGTGTTGGATGTCGTCATCAAGCGCATGCAGACGCAGTCCTCCGAGATTGAGGCCTGTGTAGCCGCGCTGGAGGAGCCTCGCCGGCGAGGCCTGCTCACGCCTGCGCAAGTGCCTGAAGTGCACGAAAAAATAGTCCGGCTGACAAGGATGTGGTCCGAGGTTCAGGGACAGGCAAGCTCATTGAACGCGCGAAAGGCAGCAATCACAAGCGATTGCACGAAGACCTATGCGTTTCCATCGCAAGAATACCTAGAACAGTTGCGGGAAGCGGGAGAACTGGCGTCAGTGGATCCACCGCACGCCTTGAAGGGAGAGCCGGGGACGCTATTCGAAATCAAGCTGCAGCCCAGGGCGCTGCGCAGCGGTGCGATGCCAAGGCCGATGTGGGTGCACATCCATACCAAGCGCCCGGTAAATGCCTGGCAATTGGCAACGCTGGGCGATCGCGAATTCGCCGCTTGCCACGTCAAGTCCGACGAACAGCGCGGCTACAATCGGCACTGGCAGAGCGCTCGAGCCGCCGAGGGGCACGACAATGTCGTGATCCATCGCGGCAGGCTCACTCCTGTGTTCTGCAAGTCCTTGTTAAGCACCGCCGCTGGCCAGCCGTGGCAGCCCCTCCCCGATCCGGAGCACGCTTCAGCGCAGATGGCTCGACTGGGGATCCGGTGAGGTATCGTCTTGCGGCGGTGAGCCATCCGGTGACAGCGCTCATGCCTCCATCGGCTTGGCGGACTGCCTGAGCAGCGCCGAGCCCCATCAAGCTCTATCTTACAAAAGCATGGAGCCTGGAGAGAACACTCCTTTCGGGAGGGTTATCAGCCCGCAGTCCGGAGGATCGCCAATCGGCGCGCAAGCAAGCTTGCCATTGCGGGGTGTGGCGAACATCGGCGCTCGGATGAGAATGTAGGCCGCTGAGTGTTGCAAGACGGAAAACTTTGTAAAAGAAGGGACTTGAGCTGACAGCGAGTGCTTTGTCGCGGCAGGTGTCCGACAAAGGTTTCATGTGCGACCCCACGCAGCCGGCAACAATTTTTCTCTCGACAGAGCACTTGCGTCACGCAAAGTTTGCATCGGCGTCTTGCCGTAGCACCAGCGCCCCTGATGTGGGCGCACCTCATTGTAGGCAGCGATCCACTCATCGAGATCGCTCTGCAAGGCAGTGATGCTCGGATAGATCTTCTTGCGGAACACGACGCGATAGAACTCCTCGAGCACGGTGCGGTGGAAGCGCTCGACAATGCCGTTGGTCTGTGGGCTCCTCGTCTTGGTGCGGGTGTGATCGATGTCTTCGACGGCGAGGTAGAGCTCATATTCGTGATGCTCCGGATTGCCGCAATACTCGGTGCCGCGGTCGGTCAGGATCCGGTTTAGCGGGATGCCCCGCGCATCGAAAAACGGCACCACGCGATCATTCAACAGTTCGGCCGCCGTGATCGGCGTCTTGCGATCATACAGCTTGGCGAACGCCACCTTACTGTAGGTGTCAATGAAGGTCTGCTGATAGATCCGCCCGACCCCCTTCATGTTGCCGACATAGAAGGTGTCCTGCGCACCGCAATAGCCGGGGCACTCGCTCTCGAACTCGCCGTGCGCCTCCTTCTCGGACTTGGCCCTTTCCAACGCAACGAGCTGGGCCTCGGTCAGCACCAGGCCGTCCTGGGCCATCTTGGCCTCCAGCGCCGTCAGCCGCTTCTTGACGTTGGCGAGGTCGTGACGCAGCCACACCGCCCGCACGCCGAACGGGGAGATCGACAGGCCGCGGCTCCTGAGCTCATTGCTGACCCGCACCTGACCCCAGGCCGGCTGGTCGATCCCCAGCTCAACGACGGCTGCCTCGACCTCCGGCGCGACACGGTTCTTCAGGACCGGTTTCTTGCGGCTGATCTCAATCAGCGCCAGCTCGCCGCCCTTGTCGTACAGTTCCTTGAACCGGTAGAAGCTGTCGCGGCTATAGCCCATCATCCGGCAAGCCTGGCTGACGTTGCCGAGCTGCTTGGCCAATTCCAGCATGCCGACTTTCGCGCGAATGACTTCTGTTCCTGGGTCATGGTAACGTCTCCCTGTGAGACGCCGCGGGCTGCGCGGGAGCGCCCTTTGGGTGAGCGCTCCTGCTCGCCCGCAGCTCCATTCCCTGCCAGTTCAAACCTTGCCGTCAGATTAAGTCGAAACTTCTACAGACCATGACATATTCCATGTCCGGCTCGTCTGAGACCGCATCAAACATGCGCTTCCAGACGCCCGCCTTCGCCCAGTCGCGAAAGCGCGTGTACGCAGTTATCCAGTTGCCGAAGGCGCGCGGAAGATCGCGCCACGGACTGCCCGTGCGGGCAATCCACAGCGCGGCTTCGACAAACAGCTTGCCGCTCCGGCCGGGATCGCCCGGCTTGCCAAGACACAGCGGCTCCATCTTCGCCCATTGGGCGTCAGTCAAAACGAATCGGTCCATCCCAAGCTTGAATCACAACCAAGCCAGGATGAGAATCCTAATAAAAAGCCCAATTCTAACAATCTGCCAAAGTAGTGTTAGGGCGCGGATTCATTAAGGCGCAGCCATAGCCTGACTGACGCGAGTTGAACGAAGGCAAGGTAGTTGTCCTGACATCTGCTCCATTTTTTGATCTTCGCATCCAATGCCGGCGAGCCCGGGTGGATGGTCTCGTTGCTCGATGAGTTGGCCCGACACTTCTCGAGACGCCTACGAAGAAAACGGCCAACGAAACCCTCCTCACCCAGGCAACCCGGAAAGATCCCGAGCCATTCTGATGGCGAGGACACAATGACGCTGGCGCCTGCCATAGGCAATCCGCTCCTCCCGCCCGGGCGGGAGTCGAAAACTCCGGCTGGAAGCCGGGGTTTTCTTTTGTGCTATTATAGGCACCAGCTCTCGTAAACCGCCGCCAGTACAGTGCACCTCACGGCTTGAGCCGAATTGGCTTGGGCTTCGCTCCGTCCAAGGCTCGATCGTAAGCCGCAGGTGTCGGTTGGTCTGCGCTCTGCTCCACCTCAAATGGATTGGTAGAGATCTCACGTCACATGAAGTCTCCATCCGAGTCGGGCTCTGATGAAGGTTCATCATCGCTCGACGCTTTGGAGAGATACATCGAAGAATTGGTTGCGCGCTGCCATTCACCATCCCTATATCTCCACTGTTTGGACTGGGTGGGATCAAGTACCATATCATCGGGATCCACATGAACGAAGCCCAGTTGTTCTGCACGGGCTCTCGCTTCGTCATTGGCAGGACGCCAGTTCACTAGCGGCCGTTCGCCGTCTCGCCCTAGTTGGTGCTCGAGCAGAATATCGCCGGCGTTACCGACGAGCGGATGTGCAACCTGAAAATCCACGATTGATGTGACATCAGTCCGTCCGGGAAACAGTTCTCGCCACCGCTGGCTGGTGAAACCAGTCGCCATAGGAAATCCGGCTTCCGTTCTTTGGAGGCCGACGCTCGTATTTCCTAGTTGATAGCTGTAGCCGTTGTTGCACCTTTACTCGCGTCGGATCATCCCCGAAACGACCCGTGATCGCACCTACCAGGCTTGGTGGGACGGCAAGGGTAATGGGCTGCTGCGGGCAGAACTGCTTGTGGTTGTCGCGTCTGCAATTGCCTGAGAAGAGCTTGGAGCCTGACGAGCTTGCAATGCGTTATGCCGAGAAGACCCCGTCCAATGCCAGGAAATGCCTGACGCACGTGCGAGGAAGAAGCAGCAGCACCGGGCGCGCCGAGGAAACCATGCACGAACTTCAGCCGCAGCTAAGAAAAGCGATTGGGCATGGCGGGCGACACCAAATCGGAACGGTGGGCGAGATCGAGCGGAAACCAGCACACCCATGGCATTCCCCATCCTTCATTCAAAGCTCCTGCATTCTTGAAGAAGCCAGCAATCCTGAGAGTGCGACGAATCTGTACGATATCGATCAATCGGAGAGCCTGCAGCGAAGTCCGTCCAAGATTTCACGGACGTCTCCTATGGTCACGTCTCCGCGCCTGGCCGTCGTTCGAGTCGGCGCGCATCATGTGCACATGCACAAACCTCCTAACAATGCTAGCCCGTCCTATTCGTGAGAGTGCGGCTTTGGGGCCCGATTGATGCGGCCGAACATCTTGTCTGACGAGGCGCACAGGATTGCCTTCGGCTTTTCACCGCCTGACGACCCGTACTTTGCAACGCGCTTGAGGTATAGGTTGGGCGAACGGGGGGCGGACGCCCCGCCGGTCAAGGACCGAGCGGCAGCAGCGCACCTGGCAAGCAGCGGATCAGGTCGGCTTCCGGACAGGCCGCGGCGAACGCAAGGCGAATGCGGCTCGTGGTCTCGACCACACGGGCAGCGATTTTCAAGAGCCGAAGACGCAGCGTCGCGAACTCGGCAGCGGCCAATTCCCGGACTTTGGGAATGGCCTCGCGCACGGTCAGCATCAGCCAATAAGCGGCCGTATGGAGCACGAGACGGACCTGGTTGGCGAGCGCCGAACGGCAGCTGGTGCGGTCGGAGGCGAGCTGTGACTTATGCAGCTTGTCAGATTCTCGGCTTGGCCGCGCGCGCAATACAGGCTGTCGTAGATCCACTCGGCCGAGCCGACATCGAGGCTGGTGACGACGAAACGGATGTCGAGGCCGAGCATCGCCGCCTCAATACGGGCGACAGTGCGCCGTTCGCGATCCCAGGACTTTGCCTTGTGGCGGGTCTCGGTATAGCCACGCAGAACCGGCAGGTTCTCGATGGCGCGTCGGGTGCGGATGTCGTCGGCGACCTCGTCGACTTTTCTGGCGAGAGGCTTGGTGCCGGACAGACCGAAGATGTAGTCGATGCCGTTGGTCTCGCACCACGCCATTGCCTCCGGCCGGGCATAGTGCCCGTCGCCACGGAACGTAATTTGCGTGTTGTGCCATCGCGTGCGGATATGCCGTACCAGGCGGCGCAGATGGGCACGCACCTCGACGCCGCCCGGCGTCTTGCCGGGCCGCAGCACGACGGCCACGGGCCGGCTCTTATCCGTGTCGTAGACGTGGATCGACCGCCATCGAAGGCAGCTGTGACTTTCTTG
>NZ_AJQE01000411.1 GCF_000261685.1 Bradyrhizobium genomosp. I (2014)
CCGGCCTTCCCTGCGCCCTCTTGGCTTCGAGGGTGGAGAGACCAGGCAAAGCTCGGGCGAGACGCGCCGCGAGAACGGGAAGGCATGTCCGCGGTCATACACGCGCTGTCATCGCCCGCGAAGGCGGGCGATCCAGTACTCCGAGACGGCTGTGTTTCAATCGAGAGGCCACGGCGTACTGAATTCCCCGCCTGCGCGGGGAATGACGGTGGTGGTTGAAAGCCCATGCCACACCCTCCGTCATTGCGCTCGCAATGACGAGGAGGAGAGAGCGTGCGCCATACTCCACTCTCGTGCCCCGGACGCAGCGCAGCGTCTCTTCGACGGTGCGCTGCTGAGCCGGGGCCCATATCGTTGTTGTCGTACCGTGTGGCCCTGGGTCCCGGCTCTGCGCCGCAACGCTGCCGCGTTGCAGCTTGTCCGGGACACGAGCGAGAGCGGCGTATTCAGAGCCGTCGAATCCTCTCCTTGAGCTGCTCACAACCACGTGTCTTTATTCGGAAACGATCATTTCCTATTATCCCGCAATGCAAAAAGCCGCCCGCCGATCCCAGTCTGCCCGTTCGCCCGGCCGCCCCCGGGAGTTCGACATGGACACCGCGCTCGACCGCGCCGTGCGCGTGTTTCGCGAGCGGGGCTATCATGCCACCTCGATCGGCGACCTCACCGCGGCGATGCGGCTCGCCACCGGAAGCGTGTACAAGGCGTTTCGCGACAAGCATGCGGTGTTTCTCGCCGCCTTCGAGCGCTACACGGCGCTGCGCCAGGAGCAGACCCGCAGCGCGGCCAGGCGCGGCACAAGCGGGCGCGAGCAGATCCGCAACGTGTTGCTGTCCTATGTCGAGCACTCCCAGGGCGTCGAGGGACGGCGGGGCTGCCTCGTGGTCGGCAGCGCCGTCGAATTGTCCGCGCATGATCCGGTGGTCGCCGCCCGCGTTGGCGCGCAGCTCGCGACCAACGAAAAGTTCATCGCCGGCCTCATTCACGAGGGGCAGGCCGACGGCTCGATCCCCCGCCATGTCCGCGCCGACGACACCGCGCGGCTGATGATCTGCATCACGCAGGGGATGCGCGTCGTTGGCAAGGCGCGGCTGCCGCTCGACGGGGAGCATCTCGTCGGTGTCGCGATGAAGCTGCTCGCCTGAAATTTTTGTCATAATAGGGAATGGTCATTCCCTAAACCTATCTGGAGTCCATGCGAATGACGATGAATGCCACGATCGAGACCGCACCCGAACCGGATGCGGTGTCGCAGCGCCTGACTTTCGTGCTCGCCGCGGCCTGTGGCATGGTCGCCGCCAACATCTACTATGCCCAGCCGCTGATCGCCCCGATCAGCGCCGCGCTCGGCCTGTCGCATGCGGCGGCGGGGCTGATCGTCACCATGACACAGATCGGATACGGCACCGGGCTGCTGCTCATCGTGCCGCTCGGCGATCTCGTCGAGAACCGCGCCCTGATCTGCTCGGTGATCACGCTCGGCGCCGCGGCGCTGCTCGCCGCCGCCTTCGCCACCCATGCGCTGCCGTTCCTGATCGCCGCGCTGTTCATCGGCCTCGGCTCGGTCGCCGTGCAGATCATCATTCCCTATGCGGCGCATCTGGCGCCCGCAGCCATCCGCGGCCGCGTCGTCGGCAACGTCTCGACCGGCCTGATGCTCGGCATCATGCTGGCGCGTCCGGTGTCGAGCTTCGTCACCGCAGCCCTGTCGTGGCACGCGGTGTTCTTCTGCTCGGCCGCGCTCATGATCGTGCTCGCATCCGTGCTCTGGATGACGCTGCCGAAGCGGAAGCCGGTGACGGGGATGCACTACGGCGAATTGTTGCTGTCGATGCCGGATCTGGTGCGGGCCACGCCGCTGCTGCGGCGCCGCGCGCTCTACCAGGCGAGCCTGTTCGGCGCCTTCACCCTGTTCTGGACGGTGGCGCCGCTCCAGCTCGCAGCCGAATTCGGCTTCTCCCAGCGCGGCATCGCGCTGTTCGCGCTGGCCGGCGTCGCCGGCGTGTTCGCAGCTCCCATCGCCGGACGGCTCGCCGACCGCGGCCATAGCCGGATCGCGACGCTCGTCGCGATGCTGCTCGCGGCCGCCGGCTTCCTCGCGACCTATGTCGGCGCGCCCGGCTCGATGCTGAATCTCGCCTGCCTGGTGGTGGCCGCGATCGCCATCGATATCGGTGTCCAGGGCAACGTCGTGCTCGGCTTCCGCGCCATCTTCGCGCTCGGGCACGAGCACCGCAGCCGCCTCAACGGCCTCTACATGGCGACATTCTTCGCAGCCGGCGCGGCCGGCTCCGCGGTCGGAGCCTTCGCCTTCGCGCAAGGCGGCTGGGCACTCGCGTCGGCCATTGGCCTCGCTCTGCCCGTCGCGGGCCTGCTCTATGCGGCGACCGAATAGCCGCCGGGATGGCCGGAATTGTGCGTTGCGGCCCGTTTACCAACCCCGCGAGGATGCAATTTCCGTCTCGCGGCCCCGGAGCCGCTGTAGTACTTTGGTTGCAAGCGCACCTGGTTAACGGGCGGCAGGGGGAGGCTGATGAGGCGTGCGGGGCTGTTTGGCGTACCGAGGGTACGGCCATGGTCGTGGCAGGCGTTTCTGCTCGGGCTAGTCGTCGTCGCAATGTCGGCCGTGCTTCAGGGCATCTGCGTCGCGCTCGGCGCAAAAGTCTATTTTGCGGCGTTCCTGCCCAGCCTGTTCGTGCTCGGAATCGTCACGGGGGCGCCGGCGGCGGGATTCGCCGCGCTGCTCACCATTCCGGTGGTGTGGTGGGGCTTCATCCCGCCGTTCTTCCGGTTCAGCCCGCTCACCAGCGACTATGCGGATTCCATCAACCTGTTCTTCCTGCTCGCCATGCTGCTGATCGGCCTTGCCGATCTCTGCCGCGAGACGATGAGGATCGTCAGCCGGGGCGGGCCGAACGGCTCGGGCGGGGGCGCGGCAACGGATTCGCAATAGATTCGCCGTGCACGATCGTGCGCGTTGCGCGAGCGCAACAGTCCGGCAACCATCCGGGAGCTTGCCGCGCGCCGCTAACTTTTCGAAAAAGATTTGGCCGCAGTTTCTCCCGCGGGAATGACGAGGGAGTTTTCGGACATGAACGGCCAAACAAGCGGTCACGCCATCCTGGAGAACGTGCGCCGCTATCGCGGCATCGCATCGCTCTATCGCCAGACCGCTGCATTCCGCCCGGGCCAGAGCTGGTCGCTGCTGGAGCAGGCGAGGGATTGGGAAGCGCGGGCGCTGTCGGAGCTGGAAGCCTATTTCGCGACGCGCGCGGACTGCACCGCCCCGCTCGCGGCCTGATCGACAACGACCGGCGCGGCCTTGAACCGGCTCGCCGAAGGTGTGATCGCCCGCGGGGCAATTACGGGGTTGTCTCCGCGTCCTTCCGTGCTAGCAACGGGCCTCTCCTTCACGTCGGCCGTGGCAAGCGATGACCACCTTCAACCGCATCTTCACGACGGAGCGTCTGCTCCAGATCATCGTGGTGCTGGCGGCGACCGTCGCCATGAAGCTGATGAGCTGAGCGCCGGCCGGCTATCGCCCGCCGAGTTCGGGCACATCGGGCAGATAATTCGATCCTTCCGAGCCCAGGAAATCGAACATCGCCTGCGCCGGCGGCAGCAGCACCTTGTCGCTGCGGCGGATCACGTACCATTGCCGGACGATCGGCAGGCCCGCGACGTCGAGCACGACGAGCCGGCCCTCGGCGAGCTCATGGGCCACGGTATGGGCCGAGATGAAGGCGATGCCGAGTCCGGCGATGACCGCCTGCTTGATGGTCTCGTTGCTGCTCATCTCCATGCCGATGATGGGCTCGAGATCCGACTTCTGGAACATGCCCTCCATCAGCGTCCGCGTGCCCGAGCCGGGCTCGCGGGTGAGGAAGGTCTCGTGCACGAGGTCGGTCAGGTTGAGGCCGGAATCCTTCTCCAGCCAGTGGCCCTTGCGCGCGACGATGATGTGCGGATTGCGCCCGAGCTGGCGGACGTCGACGGTGACGTCGGCCGGTGGCCGACCCATCACCGCGAAGTCGAGGTCGTAGCCGTGCATGGCCTCGCGGATCTCCTCGCGGTTGCCGATGGTCAGCTTGATCTCGATCTTGGGATGGCGCTTGGAGAACGCCGCGATCGCATGCGGCACGAAATACTTCGCGGTCGAGACCGCGCCGAGCTGCACCTTGCCGCCGGTTCGCCCCGCGAGCAGATCGAGCGCGCCCTGGCAATCCGTGATGGCGGCCTCGACCCGCTCGGCCAGCGCCAGCACCTCCTTGCCCGCTTCCGTCAGCAGCATGCCGTCGCCGGTTCGCTGCACCAGCGGCAGGCCGGCGAGGTCCTGAAGCTGCCGGAGCTGCTGGGTCACGGCCGGCTGCGTCAGCCCGAGATGGCCGGACGCCGCCGTCACGCTGCCCTTCGCCGACAGCGCCGCGAGCGACCGCAACTGCCGGATCGTCAGATGCCGGAGCTGGGCCGCCGCATGGCCGGGGCCATTATAAGAAAATTCTTTGATGCTCATTATGAATAGAAATTTTCCTTATTAAGTCGCCCCTGTCAATCTCCACATGCCGGGATTGACCGCACCAACCTCCAGCGCGGAGGGACACCGGATGCGGCGCCGGCAAAGGGGATGGACGCAGATGACCGGGCAACTGAGGCTGGACGACCACCTTCAACGGTATTCAGAGACCGCGCCGCTCGCGCTGGCGGTGGCGGGCGCCGTCGATGCCATCGCGGCGGGGGCGATCGAGATCGCCGATCTCATCGCCTCCGGCGATCTTGCCGACGCCTCGGGCCTGACGACGGGCCGCAACAGCGACGGCGATGTCCAACGGAATCTCGACGTCCAGGCCGACGCGATCCTGCGTCGCTGCCTCGGCCGGCTGCCGATCGCGGCGCTGGCGTCCGAGGAGATGCGCGAGGCCCAGATCGTCGACCGTCAGGGGCGCATCTGCGTCGCGATCGATCCGCTCGACGGCTCCTCCAACATCGACATCAACATGACCGTCGGTACGATCTTCTCGATCCTGCCGGCGCCTGATGATCTCTCGCTGGCCTTCCATCAGCGCGGCTCGGCGCAGCTCGCGGCGGGCTTCGTCACCTATGGTCCGCAGACTTCGCTGGTGCTGACGCTCGGCGACGGCGTCGACATCTTCACGCTCGACCGCAAATCCGGCTGCTTCCGCCTCGCGCGCAGCAGCGTGCAGATCTCCGAGGCCTGCGAGGAGTTCGCGATCAACGCGTCGAACCGCCGGCACTGGGATCCACCGGTGCGCGCCTTCATCGACGAATGCCTCGCCGGTGTCGAAGGGCCGGCCAACCACGATTTCAACATGCGCTGGATCGGCTCGCTGGTCGCGGAGGCCTACCGCATCCTCACCCGCGGCGGCGTGTTCCTCTATCCCTCGGACGCGCGCCCCGGCTATGGCGACGGCCGCCTGCGCCTGACTTACGAGGCGCATCCGATGGCGATGATCGTCGAACAGGCCGGCGGCTCGGCCACGACCGGACGCGAGCGCATTCTCGAACTGTCGGCGCAGAGCCTGCATCAGCGCGTGCCGCTGATCATGGGTTCGAGCAACGAGGTGCGGCGCGTCGAGGAACTTCATTGCGATCCGCTGCTGGTCGCCAGTGTCTCCGCGCCGCTGTTCGCGCGGCGCGGCTTCTTCCGGCTCTGAGCGAGGCGTCCCATGTCCAGGAAGCATCCGATCATCTCCATCACCGGCTCCTCCGGCGCCGGCACCACCTCGGTCAAGAAGACCTTCGAGCAGATATTCTTCCGCGAGAAGGTCAACGCCGCCTATATCGAGGGCGACGCGTTCCATCGCTACGACCGCGCCGAGATGCGTGCGCAAATGGCCAAGGAAGCCGAGCGCGGCAACAAGCATTTCAGCCATTTCAGCCCCGAGACCAATCTGTTCGAGGAGTTGGAGCGCGCGTTCCGCGATTACGGCGAGACCGGCACGGCGGTGACGCGGCACTATGTCCACGACGCCGAGGAATCCGCGCTGCATGGCGCGGCGCCCGGCACCTTCACCGACTGGAAGCAGCTGCCGGAGAACTCCGACCTGCTGTTCTACGAGGGCCTGCACGGCGCCGTGGTCACGGACAAGGTGAATGTCGCGCGCTATGCCGACCTCAAGATCGGTGTCGTGCCCGTCATCAATCTCGAATGGATCCAGAAGCTGCACCGCGACCGCAGCGCGCGCGGCTATTCGACCGAAGCCGTCACCGACACCATCCTGCGGCGGATGCCGGACTACATTCACTACATCTGCCCGCAATTCACCGAGACCGACATCAACTTCCAGCGCGTGCCGACGGTGGACACCTCCAATCCCTTCATCGCGCGCTGGATCCCGACGCCGGACGAATCGATGGTCGTGATCCGCTTCAAGAATCCGCGCGGCATCGATTTCCCCTATCTGCTCTCGATGCTGCCGCAAAGCTGGATGTCCCGCGCGAACTCGATCGTGTGTCCCGGGGCCAAGCTCGATCTCGCGATGCAGCTGATCCTGACGCCGCTGATCATGCAGCTCATCGAGCGCAAGCGCAGCCTGAAGTGAACAGGGAGAGAATCCAATGAACATCTCCGTCCACGCCGAAGCCGACCTCACGGCGATCACGCACAACGATCTCGCCAACGCCGTCCGTTTCCTCGCGGTGGATGCCATCGAGACCTCGCAATCGGGCCATCCCGGGCTGCCCATGGGCATGGCCGACGTCGCGACCGTGCTGTTCTCGCGCTTCCTGAAGTTCGACTCGGCCCACCTCAATTGGCCCGACCGCGACCGCTTCGTGCTGTCGGCGGGCCACGGCTCGATGCTGCTCTACGCGCTGCTGCACCTGACCGGCGGCGATGTCAGTCTCGACGACATCAAGGCCTTCAGGCAGTGGGGCTCGAAGACGCCGGGGCATCCCGAATATGGCCACACGCCCGGCGTCGAGACCACGACCGGTCCACTGGGGCAGGGGATTGCGACCGCGGTCGGCATGGCGCTCGCCGAGCGCATGGCCAACGCGCGGCACGGCGACGGCCTCGTCGACCACTTCACCTATGTCATCGCCGGCGATGGCTGCCTGATGGAAGGCATCAGCCAGGAGGCGATCTCGCTCGCCGGCCATCTCCAGCTCGGTCGGCTGATCGTGCTGTTCGACGACAACGGCATCTCCATCGATGGCCCGACCTCGCTGGCCACCTCCGACGACCAGCTTGCGCGTTTCGCCGCCTCCGGCTGGTCGGTACGCCGCGTCGACGGCCACGATCCCGAAGCTGTCGCGCAGGCGATTGCCGAAGAGCGCGAAACGACAAAACCGTCGCTGATCGCGTGCCGCACCATCATCGGCTATGGCGCACCTGATAGACAGGGCACCGAGAAGGCGCATGGTGCGCCGCTCGGCACCGAGCAGACCGCAGCGGCGCGGCGGACGCTTGGGTGGGACTATCAACCCTTCGTGGTGCCGATTCCGATCCAGAAGGCCTGGCGGATGATCGGGCAGCGCGGGCAGGTCGATCGCCTCGCCTGGCTCGACCGCTACGAAGCTGCGACGCCGGAGCAGCGCGATCTGTTCGTAGAAGGCAAGGCCGTGGCTCTGCCCGCCGCCTATGCGCTGGCTGCAGCGAAATTGCGCGAACGCTTCGCCGGCGAGCGTCCAAAGCTCGCGACGCGGCAAGCCTCGCAACAGGTGCTCGATGCCATCGCCGGGACAATTCCCGGCCTGGTCGGTGGCTCGGCGGACTTGACGCATTCGAACCTGACACATGCCAAGGCGCAGGCTCCGGTCAAGAGCGGTGCGTTCGGCGGCGACTACATCCATTACGGCATTCGCGAGCACGGAATGGCAGCTGCGATGAACGGCCTCGCGCTGCATGGCGGCTTCATCCCGTACGGCGGCACGTTCCTCGCGTTCTCCGACTACAGCCGGCCGGCGATCCGACTTGCAGCCCTGATGCGGCTGCGCGTGATCCATGTGATGACGCACGACTCGATCGGACTCGGCGAGGATGGCCCGACGCACCAGCCGGTGGAGCATCTCGCGGCGTTGCGCGTGATTCCCGACCTGCTCGTGTTCCGGCCGGCTGATGCCGTGGAGACGCTGGAGGCCTGGGACTGCGCGCTGGCGGCGGAGCATCGTCCATCCGTGCTGTGCCTGTCGCGGCAGGCTTTGCCGACCTTCCGCAGCGATGCGCGCGGCAAGAATCGCGTCGCGCGCGGCGCCTACCTCGTTGTCTCCCCGGACGGGGGCCGCGACGTGACATTGATGGCGACCGGCTCGGAAGTCTCGATCGCGCTGGACGCTGCCCGCCTGCTCGCCACCGAGCACGTCCGTGCGGCCGTCGTCTCCGCACCCTGCTTTGCGCTGTTCGAGGAGCAGCCGGAGGATTACCGCGCCTCTGTGCTCGGCACAGCACCGCGCGTGGGGATCGAGGCGGCGGTGCTGGGCGACTGGCCGCGCTGGATCGGCGCCGACGGCGAGTTCGTCGGCATGCGCGGCTTCGGCGCCTCGGCGCCTGCGCCGGTGCTGTACCGCGAGTTCGGCATCACGCCGCAAAGCATTGCGCAAGCCGCCCGCCGGGCGATTGCCCGCAAGAGCCAATAAGGAGGACGTCCCGTGGCCCGTATCACACTTCGCCAGCTGCTCGATCATGCCGCCAGCCATGGTTATGCCGTGCCGGCGTTCAACATCAACAACATGGAGCAGGGCATTGCGATCATGCAGGCGGCCGCCGAGGTCGATGCGCCCGTCATCGTCCAGGCCTCACGCGGGGCGCGCAGCTATGCCGGCGATCTCATGCTCTCGCACATGATCGACGCGCTGGAGCGGACCTATCCCGACATCCCGCTCTGCATGCACCAGGACCACGGCAACGACGAGGCGACCTGCGCCTCGGCCATCGCCCACGGTTTCACCTCGGTCATGATGGACGGCTCGCTCAAGGCCGACGCCAAGACCGCGGCCGACTATGACTACAACGTCGCGATCACCCGGCGCGTCGTCGATCTCGCCCATTGGGTTGGCGCCTCGGTCGAAGGCGAACTCGGCGTGCTCGGCTCGCTCGAGCACGGCGGCGGCGAGCAGGAGGATGGTCACGGCGTCGAGGGCAAGGTCAGTCACGACCAGTTGCTGACCGATCCGGACCAGGCCGTCGATTTCGTCCGGGCGACGAAGGTCGATGCCCTGGCGATCGCGATGGGCACATCGCACGGCGCCTACAAGTTCAGCCGCAAGCCCGATCGTGACATTCTGGCGATGCGCGTGGTCGAGGAGATCCATCGCCGGCTGCCGAACACGCATCTGGTGATGCACGGCTCCTCCTCGGTGCCGCAGCCGCTGCAGGACATGTTCAACCAGTTCGGTGGCGAGATGCCGCAGACCTGGGGCGTGCCGGTCGAGGAGATCGTCCGCGGCATCAGGAGCGGCGTGCGCAAGGTCAATATCGATACCGATTGCCGGCTGGCGATGACCGCTGTGTTCCGCAAGGTCGCCGCGCAGAGCCGCAACGAGTTCGACCCGCGCAAATTCCTTAAACCGGCGATGGACGCGATGCGCGAGCTCTGCCGCGAGCGCTTCGAGCAGTTCGGCACCGCAGGTCACGCCAGCAGGATCAAGGTCGTTCCCTTGAGCGAGATGGCGCGGCGCTATCGCGCCGGTGAGCTCGATCCGCGCATCGACGCCCGCGAGCCCGTTGCGGCCTGATCAATCAGAAAGAGCAGAGAAAAGAGCAGGAGAGAGACATGAACGCACATGCAGGCACAGTCCGCGGCAAAGAGCGCTATCGCTCCGGCGTGATGGAATACAAGCGCATGGGCTATTGGGAGCCCGACTACACGCCAAAGGACACCGACGTCATCGCGCTGTTCCGCGTCACGCCGCAGGAGGGCGTCGACCCCATCGAGGCCTCGGCTGCGGTGGCCGGTGAATCCTCGACCGCGACCTGGACCGTGGTGTGGACCGATCGGTTGACCGCGGCGGAGAAATACCGCGCGAAATGCTATCGGGTCGATCCGGTCCCGGGCTCGCCCGGCTCGTATTTCGCCTATATCGCCTATGACCTCGATCTGTTCGAGCCGGGCTCGATCGCAAACCTCTCGGCCTCGATCATCGGCAACGTGTTCGGCTTCAAGCCGCTCAAGGCGCTCCGCCTGGAAGACATGCGCTTCCCGGTCGCCTATGTGAAGACGTTCCAGGGGCCTGCAACCGGCATCGTGGTCGAGCGCGAACGCCTCGACAAGTTCGGCCGGCCGCTGCTCGGGGCGACGGTCAAGCCCAAGCTCGGACTCTCCGGCCGCAACTATGGCCGCGTGGTCTACGAGGCGCTGAAGGGCGGGCTCGACTTCACCAAGGACGACGAGAACATCAACTCGCAGCCCTTCATGCACTGGCGCGACCGCTTCCTCTACTGCATGGAGGCGGTGAACAGGGCGCAGGCGGCCTCGGGCGAGGCGAAGGGCACCTACCTGAACATCACCGCGGGCACGATGGAGGATATGTACGAGCGTGCGGAGTTCGCCAAGGAGCTCGGATCGTGCATCGTCATGATCGACCTCGTGATCGGCTACACCGCGATCCAGTCCATGGCCAAATGGGCGCGGCGCAACGACATGATCCTGCATCTGCATCGCGCCGGTCACTCGACCTATACGCGGCAGAAGAGCCATGGCGTTTCGTTCCGTGTCATTGCCAAATGGATGCGCCTTGCCGGCGTCGACCACATCCATGCCGGCACGGTGGTCGGCAAGCTCGAAGGCGATCCCAACACCACGCGCGGCTATTACGACGTCTGCCGCGAGGACTTCAACCCGACCAAGCTCGAGCACGGCCTGTTCTTCGATCAGTCCTGGGCGAGCCTCAACAAGATGATGCCGGTCGCCTCCGGCGGCATCCATGCCGGCCAGATGCACCAGCTGCTCGACCTGCTCGGGGAGGACGTCGTGCTGCAGTTCGGCGGCGGCACCATCGGCCATCCCATGGGCATTGCGGCCGGCGCGACCGCCAATCGCGTGGCGCTGGAAGCGATGATCCTCGCCCGCAACGAGGGCCGCGACTACGTCCACGAAGGGCCGGAGATCCTCGCCAAGGCGGCCGAGACCTGCACGCCGCTGAAGGCCGCGCTCGAGGTCTGGAAGGACGTCACCTTCAACTATCAATCCACCGACACGCCGGACTTCGTGCCGACGGCGCTGGAAACCGTCTGAGGAGATTTGAGATGAAACTGACTCAGGGCTGCTTCTCGTTCCTGCCCGACCTGACCGACGACCAGATCAACAGGCAGGTGCAGTATTGCCTTGCCAAGGGTTGGGCGGTGAACATCGAATTCACCGACGATCCGCATCCCCGCAACACCTATTGGGAGATGTGGAGCCTGCCGATGTTCGATCTCCGGGATGCCGCCGGCGTGATGATGGAGCTCGCGGAGTGCCGCAGGGTGTATGGCGACCGCTACATCCGCATCAGTGGCTTCGATTCCAGTCATGGCTGGGAGTCGGTGCGGATCTCCTTCCTCGTCAATCGGCCGAAGCAGGAGGCTGAGTTCGAACTGGTGCGGCAGGAGGTGGGTGGCCGTGCAATCCGCTACACCACCGTGCGCAAGCCGGTCGCGCAAGCCTCGATCTGAGCCTTTCTCCTCCGCGCGGAGCTCTCCCTGCTCCGCATCCTTGGCGGACCACTGCTTCGCCGCTTCCCCCGCGGCGAAGCTCCTTTCTTCGAGGGTAGTTATGCTGGATGTACCCCACGCAACCACGACCGAGCCGAGCGAGACCCGCTTCGATCTCCGCAAGGAGGCCGAAGCCGCTGGGATCACCGACACGCTGCAGCAGCTCGACCAGGAGCTGGTCGGATTGAAGCCGGTCAAGAACCGCGTGCGCCAGATCGCCTCGCTACTGCTGATCGAACGCATCCGCCAGCGCGCGGGCCTCGCCGCCGCGCCGCCGACCCTGCACATGTCGTTCACGGGCAATCCCGGCACCGGCAAGACCACCGTGGCGCTGCGCATGGCCAAGATCCTGCACGGCCTCGGCTTCGTGCGGCGCGGGCAGGTGATCTCGGTGACGCGCGACGATCTCGTCGGCCAGTATATCGGCCACACCGCGCCGAAGACCAAGGAAATCCTGAAGAAGGCGATGGGCGGCGTGCTGTTCATCGACGAGGCCTATTACCTGCATCGTCCCGACAACGAGCGCGACTATGGCCAGGAATCGATCGAGATCCTGCTCCAGGTGATGGAGAACCAGCGCGAAGATCTCGTCGTGATCCTCGCCGGCTATGGCGAGCGGATGACGAGCTTCTTCGCTTCCAATCCCGGATTCCGTTCGCGCATCGCCCACCACATCGAATTTCCCGACTATGCGGAAGCCGAGCTGCTCGTTATCGCCGAGCTGATGCTGAAGGAGCGCGGCTATCGTTTCTCGGCGGCGGCACGCGAGGCCTTCGAGAAGTATATCGCCTTGCGCCGGACGCAGCCGTTCTTCTCCAACGCCCGCTCGATCCGCAACGCGGTCGACCGCATCCGTCTGCGGCAGGCCGATCGCCTTGTGTCCGATCTCGATCGCATGCTCGATGTCGCCGACCTCGAAACCATCGATCCCCCGGACGTCCTTGCGAGCCGTGTCTTCAGTGGCGGCGCCGACGCGCGGAGTGCCAAGCCATGACTGACGACATTCTCATCGCCCCATCGATCCTGGCCGCGGATTTCGCGCGCCTCGGCGAAGAGATCACGGCGATCGACACGGCCGGCGCCGACTGGATCCATTGCGATGTCATGGACGGCCATTTCGTGCCGAACATCAGTTTCGGTGCTGACGTCATCAAGGCGATCCGGCCGTTGACGACGAAGGTCTTCGACGTGCATTTGATGATTGCGCCGACCGATTCCTATCTCGAGGCGTTCGCGAAAGCCGGAGCGGACCTCATCACGGTGCACGCCGAAGCCGGGCCGCATCTGGATCGCACGCTTCAGGCGATCCGTTCGCTCGGCACGAAAGCGGGCGTCAGCCTTTGTCCGTCGACGCCGGAGGCGGCGATCGAATATGTGCTCGACCGCATCGATCTCGTGCTGGTGATGACGGTCAATCCGGGCTTTGGTGGCCAATCCTTCATCGGATCGCAGATCGAGAAGATCAAGCGGATCAGAGCCATGATCGGCGAGCGGCCGATCCGGCTCGAAGTCGATGGCGGCGTCACGCGTGACAATGCGGCGGCTGTGGCC
>NZ_AJQE01000412.1 GCF_000261685.1 Bradyrhizobium genomosp. I (2014)
CGGGTTCCGCCGTGTTCCGCGGCAAGGGCGCCGCCGACTATGCCGCCAATATTGCGGCCATTCGCCTCGCTGCCGAGGCCGGCCGAGTTCCGCACCCGCAAGACAGTGCTGCGCAGCGGATGCGCGTAAGCGATGGAGGCCGTCTCCGGTAGCCTGTCTTCATCGCCGGATTTCGCGGCGACGCCGCAATCGGCCGAGACTGTCCGCGCGGGGTGGGGGCCGAGCGTCGGTCGGCGTCATTTGGAACTTTCGCCTGAATACGCATTTCAAGAACGAGCCGGGATCAGGTGCGGGTGGGCGCAGCAAATGTTTTGCACAACCGCCATCGGCCTGACGTAAATCGGGGCGATAAGCATTGCCAATGCGAGGGAGGGTCTCATGGAGAACGTACGTCGCTACCGGGCGCTGGCGTCTCTCTGTCGTCAGCAGGCGGCCTACCGGCCGCTCCAGAACTGGGAACTTCTCGGCCAAGCCGAACATTTCGAACATCTCGCCGAAGTCGAACTCAAGGCGCATTTCGACGCGTGCAATGTGCAACGCGTCGAGGAAGCCACCCCGCCCGCGACATGGCAGGCTCCCGTCGCGGCGTAACGGCGCCAAGCCGGCTCGGCTCAATGCGACATCAGCGTCGGGACCGTCATGGCCTCCAGCATGGCGCGGGTGACGCCCCCGAGAACGCGCTCCTGCAGCCGCGAATGGCCGTAGCCGCCCATCACCAGGAGATCGAGGCTCTCGTCGGCCGCCAGCGACAGGATGGTCGGCTGAATGTCGGCGCGCGCCGCCGACAGGCTGACCGTGCGGGTCGACAGTCCGCGCCGGCCGAGATGCTTTGCCAGGCTGGTCGCTGAAGCCTCGCCGGAGACGGTGTCGGACTCGTTGATGGTGATGATCACGATCTCTGCGGCGCGCGCCAGGAATGTTGCTGCATCGCGCACGGCGCGGGCAGCGAGGCGGCTGCCGTCCCAGCAGATGCCGATCCGGTTCGCCTTGAAGGCTCCACGGAAGGTGTAGGGCAGGAACAGCACCGGGCCGCCCGCCTGAAACAGGATCTCGCCTGGCACGTCGTTGTCGAAAGAGCCTTGCGTCGGATCAGGTTGAAGCACGATGCTGAGGTCGTGCAGTCGCGCCATCTCGCCGAGCGAGCCGGCTGCATCCGCCGGGATCGCGCCGAGTGCGTGGCAGGCGTAGGAGATGCCGGCGTTCGCCGCTTCGCTGCTGAACACTGCGAGCGCGGCCTCGGCACGCTCCACGGCGCGCTCGCGTTCCAGTTCGAAAACGGCCGCCACCGCGGCGCCCCCCTCCATCACGTAGGCTGTACTGGTCGCGACATAGCCGACCGCGACCGCGTCGAGATGTGCGTTGAGGTGCGCCCCGAGCGAAATCGAGCCCTCGATCACGGAACGCATGGGACGCTCGGTGGGAATGTGGACGAGAATGTCTTTGTACATGGCGCACCTCCGGTGGACATCATCCGATGATGACAGTTTTTCACGGCGCAAAGCGCCTGTGTTGAGCTGCATCAAAGGGGCAGCGACGATTTGCCTGCTGCGGCCGCTCACCCGCACTTTGCCGAGATTTAATCCGATGGACGGGACGCCGTAAGGTGGCAACGGCCATGTTGGGGGCAAGGCGACACCAGCTCAACATGGATATTTCGACATGAACGATCGCGTCAAATCCGACACCACCACGTCTCGCAAGATCTTGCGGCCGCGCCGGCTGGCGCTGCTCGGCACCGTGGCCGCGCTTGGCGTGGCCATGCTGGCGGCTGCTCCCGGCTCTTCGCCGTTCGGCATGCACCCCTTCATTGCGCCGGCTCAGGCTGCCGAAGCTGCCGCGACGCCGCCGGGCTTCGGCGATCTGGTCAGCAAGGTCAAACCCGCGGTCATCTCCGTGCGGGTGAAGATCGACCAGGACAATGACAAGAGCGCGATGCTGCAGCAGAATCGGATGGATTCGGACGAGGATACGCCGTTCGACCAGTTCTCGCGACAGTTCGGCTTCCGTTTTCCGGGCGGCATGAACGGCATGCCGCGCCAGCGGCATCAGATGATCACGGGCGAGGGCTCCGGCTTCTTCATTTCCGCCGACGGCTATGCCGTGACCAACAACCACGTCGTCGACCACGCCGAGTCGGTGCAGGTGACGATGGACGACGGCACGACCTACACCGCGAAGGTCGTCGGCACCGATCCGAAGACCGATCTCGCGCTGATCAAGGTCGACGGCAAGAAGGACTTTCCGTTCGTCAAATTCTCCGACCAGAAGCCGCGCATCGGCGACTGGGTGGTCGCGGTCGGCAATCCCTTCGGTCTTGGCGGCACCGTGACCGCCGGCATCGTCTCGGCCAGCGGCCGGGATATCGGCAATGGCCCCTATGACGACTTCATCCAGATCGATGCGCCCATCAACAAGGGCAATTCCGGCGGCCCGGCCTTCGACATGAACGGCAACGTGATCGGCGTGAACACCGCGATCTTCTCGCCCTCGGGCGGCTCGGTCGGCATCGGCTTCGATATTCCGGCCTCGACCGCCAAGCTCGTCGTCGCGCAATTGAAGGACAAGGGCGCGGTCACCCGAGGCTGGCTCGGCGTGCAGGTGCAGCCGGTGACGTCGGATATTGCCGACAGCCTCGGCCTCAAGGAAGCGCGCGGCGCGATCGTCGACAATCCGCAACCTGGCAGCCCGGCCGCGAAGGCCGGCATCGAGGCGGGCGACGTCATCACCGCCGTCAACGGCACGACGATCAAGGACTCCCGCGACCTCGCCCGCACCATCGCCACCCTGGCGCCGGGCACGTCCGTGAAGCTCGATGTCTTCCGCAACGGCGACAGCAGAACGATGACCGTGGCGCTCGGCGAGCTGCCGAACGAGCGGCAAGCCAAGGGAAATGGCACCGATGAGGGCAGGGGGCAGCCAAGTGCCGGCACGCCGCGCCTGGGCCTCAGCCTGGCGCCGGCAGGTGACGTCCAGGGGGCGGGCCAGAAGGGCCTCGTCGTCACCGAGGTCGACCCGCAAGGGCCGGCGGCACAGCATGGCATTCAGACCGGCGACGTCATCCTCAATGTCGGCGGCAAGGCCGTTGCCAATGTCGGCGAGGTCCGCTCGGAACTGGCGCAGGCCAAATCGTCGGGCAAGCGCAGCGTGCTGTTGCAGGTCAGAAGCGCGGAGGCGACAAGGTTCGTCGCCGTCCCGCTGGCGTAAGACGACCGCACCGAGCGACGGAGTGAAAAAAGGCGGCCCTCGGGCCGCCTTTCCTGCTCATCCTCGGACTTCCCCGCGGGGCTATCGATAACATTCTCGTTAACCGCAGGGATGGTGACGCAGTTCGTCCGAAAAAGCCGTGTTCGTTCATCACAGTTCCAGTTCTCGCAGCCTTCCTTGCGGTAATGGAGCCGCGGGCTGCAATCGTGGAACTTCGAGCTTGCCGCCGCTTTGTGGAACTAGCAGGCGGTTCGCATTTGATCGGTGCCGACATGGATCGATTGAAGCTCTCGCTGAGGAGTGCGCTACTCGTAGCGCCATTGGTGCTCTCGGGCGGAAACGCGCTCGGGCGTGACGACGGCCGCTACGCGGACTCCCCCCTGAAACCATGGTTCGACAGCTTGCGCAGCCACCTTGGTCCATGCTGCTCGGACGCGGACGGTCTTGCCGTCGCCGATCCCGACTGGGAGTCGCACAACGGGCGCTACCGCGTGCGTCTCGACGGGCAGTGGATCGAGGTGCCAGACGAAGCCGTCATCACCGAGCCGAACCGGGCCGGCCGCACCATGGTGTGGCCGGTGAAAACTGCGTTCGGGATTTCGATCCGCTGCTTCATGCCGGGCAGCATGATCTGAAACAGGTCAGCGTCAGCGCTTGCTGGATTTGCGCTTCGACGATTTCTTTGACGACCTTCTGGACGTCTTCTTGCCGGGCGTCTTCTTGGCGCTCT
>NZ_AJQE01000413.1 GCF_000261685.1 Bradyrhizobium genomosp. I (2014)
GGGACCTTCTTGCCCTTCTTGCGCGCCTTCGACAGTCCGATCGCGATCGCCTGCTTGCGGCTCTTCACGCGTCCGCCGCGCCCCCCGCGCCCGCTCTTCGCGGTCCCCTTCTTGTAGCGCCGCATCTCGCTTTCGACATCGCTACCCGCGCTGCGTGAGTAGCGGCGCTTCTTTGCCTTGCGTGCCATGCATGTTCTCCCTTGGCCGAAGAAAACCATTCGGCACGGCCAAGGTTCCGGGCGGCGCGTGCACGCAACGTTCCGGACGCGCGATGCAGCCTGTTAGAAGGAATTCGCCAGCTCGATCTCCGCTTCCAGCGCCTGGATGCGCCGTGCGGCTTCGCTGAAGGACAGGCCCCGCGCATATTGAGCGGGTTGATAGGCTTCTTCGCTCAGCCGTTTCAGCCTGAGGCCCTGCGCCCGCGTCATCTGCTCGCTCAGAAAAACCCTGGCGTCGTATTTCCCTTGAACCTGCATCCGGCTTCTCCGTTCTGAAATCGTGACTTGACTATATGTTCTTATTTTGTTCTAACAAGCCATGGACAACAGAATTAATGAAATCCGACGTAAAATCAGGGCCTTGAGGCTCGAAATGGCCGACGTCGAAGCGTCGGTGCGCGACCTCGTCGAGCGCGACTGCAACTGCACGGAGAAGGCCCTGGTGCAGATGGATCTGCGCCGGAGAATCAACCTCCTGATCGGCGAATGGAGGGCGGCTGGCGGCAGCGATCTACTGCCCGACGTGCGTAACCGGGTGCGCCTTCGTCCCGCGAAGACAGTCGGCAACCCCCCGCGTGCGATCGGGCGCCACTGAATGTGCGCGCAGCGTGAGTGCCGGCGCTGGTGGACGTCCGATGCTGACGGCTTGGAGTGTCGAGCACAAGGCAAAGGGCCCCGCGATGCGGAGCCCTCATGGATTCCAGGGGGTAGCCTATTTGGTATGGGTCATGCCGCCTTTGTTCATCATGGTGCCGCCCTGATCGGAGCCGGCGCCAGAGCCGCCTTGGCCGGAAGGATCAGCGCCCTTGGAAGATTTTGTATTCGCGCCGGTGGTCTGCGACGATGACATCGAGGATCCATGCTTGGCCTTATGCGACTTGGCCTGCACGGCGAACGGCGCGGCGGCGAGGCCGGTTGCCAACATTACGGCGAGAGCGAGCTTGGTCGTCTTCATGCGGGAAACTCCCTGAGTTAATTTGACGCAGGCAGCCAACCGCCATTCGCCGCAGGAGTTCCCGACAAAGCATCTCCCGCGAGAGACGTACGCTTCAAGATTTCTTGTCCTCATCAATGATGAACACGACGCCGGTGAGCGTCGCGCCGACCGCGAACGTCGTCACCAAGGTGAGAGCGAAAACCAGAACGGCCTGGCTTCCGCCGTTATTCAGCAGGTTGGCCACGGCTGGATTGGACAGGACGAGCGTGAGGCCGAAGGTGAGGCCGAGGGCTGCGCCCATCATTGCATGCGTCATCAGCTTGACTAGGCCGCTGGCAGAGATCAGCTCAGACGACTTCTTCGTGCGCATGGGAGTGCATCCCGAACTGGCATGCCAACGCCCGAGCAATTCCCTGGTTCCATTTGGTTGAAATAATTGTCATCGCCCGCTTCATCCGGCGTTCATGCCGGGCTTGCGAGGATGAGGGCCATCAGAACGGGAACATCGACATGGGTAAGGTCGTCTTTCTTTACCGCTCGCTGGCCTATCGCAACGCGGCCGCAGACATCCTGCGCAAGGCCCGCAGGCTGCCTAGCGGAGCAGAGCGAAGCGCGGCACGCCGCTACGCAAGGGCGCTGCGCGATCTCGCCCGAACGGAAGCCTGGCTGGAAGGGCGGGTCGCGCGCGATCCGCGGATTGCCTCGCGCACGACGAGCGCGGTGTCCGGTTAACCGGAAGCGCGCTGCAACTCGGCGGAGCCACCACTGTCGAACTTGCCGAGTGCGGTCGTCGACGCCTTGCGCGTCAACGGCACCTCCAGGCGGCACAACAGGCCCTCGGCGCGCCAATCGAATTGCGCCTGTCCGCCAAGCTGGGATTCAATGCTCGCAAGCAGGCTCCGCGTGCCGAAGCCGCGCGACTTCGGGGTCATGACCAGCGGACCGCCGGATTCCTCCCAGCTCAGCGTGAGCAGCCCGTCCTCGACCCGCCAATCGATCGCGAGCCGTCCCGATCGAGTCGAGAGCGCGCCGTACTTGGCCGAGTTGGTGAAGAGCTCGTGCAGCGCCAGCGCCAGCGTCTGGGCCGTTGCCGGCAGCAACTGAACTTCGGGACCCGCTAATCGGATCTGGTCGCCGAGCGAATAGGGCGCAAGCTCCTCGTCGATCAGCTTGGAGAGCTCGGCGCCCTGCCAGCTCGACAGCGACAGGATGGTGTGCACGCGCGCCAGTGCATTGATGCGTCCCTCGACGGCATTGACATAGGCCTTGACCTCGTCGGCCCGGGTGAGCCGCACGATCGACTGCGCCAGCGCCAGCGCATTCTTGGCGCGATGATCGACTTCCCGCGCCAGGAGATTCTGCCGCTCCTCCGCCCGCTTGCGTTCGGTGATATCGACGGTGACGCCGCTGACGCGCACCACGCGCCCGCTTCTGTCGACCGTTGCCGCCGCCGTGCCGACGCACCAGCGCACCTCGCCGTCGGGCCGCACGATGCGGAACTCGGTTTCATAGGCACGCGTGCCCTTGTTGAATTCGGCGACCGCCTTGCGCAACTGATCGACGTCGTCAGGATGCAACAGCGCCTGAACGTTGGCCGGATTGACCTCGAAGCTCCCCGGGCCGACGCCGAAGATGCGGTATTGCCCCTCGTCCCACATCCAATCGCCGCTGATCCAGTCCCAGTCCCAGGAACCCATCTTGCCGGCAGCGATCGCCATACTGCGCCGCTGCTCGCTCTCGCGCAGCTTCGCGGTGGAGCTCTCGAGTTCCGCAGTGCGCGCGCGGACGCGGTCCTCGAGCTCGTGGTTCAGCCGTTCGAGCTCGCGCGTCTTGCGGTAGAGTTCGGCGAACACCTTGATCTTGGCGCGCAGCACCTCCGGCACGACCGGCACCGGCACGTAGTCCACCGCGCCCATCTCGTAGCCGCGCAACCGGTCGATATCGCTGACCTGGATGGCCGAGATGAAGATCATCGCGGTCTTCTGGAAACGCGGATGCTCGCGGATCATCGCGGCGAGCTCGAAGCCGTCGAGTTCGGGCATGCAGACGTCGACCAGGATCACCGCGATCTCGGTCTTGAGCAGCACCTCGAGCGCCTCGCGCCCCGAGGAGGCGATCACGAGGTTCTCGCCGAGATCCTTCAGGATCACCTCATAGGCGAGCAGCTTGGCCGGCTGATCGTCGACGAGCAGGATGTTGACCTTTTCCTGGTCCATTCGCGGGCCCAACTCAGCGATGCAGCCACATGCGGATCGCAAGCAGCAATTGGTCGGTGTTGACAGGCTTGGCGAGGTAATCGGACGCGCCGGCTTCGAGGCATTTCTCCCTGTCGCCCTTCATCGCCTTGGCGGTCAGCGCGATGATCGGGAGACGAGCGAAGGCCGGGTTCTCGCGGATCACGCCGATGGTCTGATAGCCATCCATCTGCGGCATCATGATGTCCATCAGCACGATCGCGATCTCCGGATTGGATTCGACCAGCGTCACCGCCTCGCTGCCGGTCGTCGCCGTCAGCACTTTCATGCCGCGTCGTTCCAGCACGCTCGACAGGGCGAAGATGTTGCGGGCGTCGTCGTCGACGAGCAGGGCGGTCTTGCCGATCAAGTCCTCGTCGGAACTGTTCAGCTTCTCCAGCATGCGCTGCTTCTCGATCGGCAGCTCCGTGATCACGCGGTGCAGGAACAGCGCGGTCTCGTCGAGCAGGCGTTCCGGCGATTCCACGCCCTTGACAACGATGCTGCGTGCCATGGTGTGGAGTTCCGCGTCCTCCTCCGCCGAAAGCTCGCGGCCGGTGAAGACCACGACCGGAATGTTCGACAGTCCCTCGTCGTTGCGGATCTGGTCCAGCACCTCGAAGCCGCTCATGTCGGGCAGCCGCAGGTCGAGCACCACGCAATCACACTGTTGCTCGCGCAGCGTCGAAAGTGCCTCCGCGCCGGTGGCCGTCATCACGATCTCGATGTCGTCGTGGTGCAGCAGTTCGCGGATCGAAAGCTGCTCGGCCTCGTTGTCCTCTACGATCAAGAGCCGCTTGCGTCTCGGTCGCGCATATTCCTTGATCTGCGTCAGCGCGGCCGAGACGCCTTCGGTTGTCGTCGGCTTGTTGACGAACGAGAAGGCGCCACGCGCCAGCGCATGCTGGCGGTCCTCGTCGAGCGTGATGATCTGCACGGGAATGTGGCGGGTCAACGGATTGTGCTTGAGCTGGCTCAGCACGGTCCAGCCGAGCATGTCAGGCAGGAACACGTCGAGCGAGACCGCCCTCGGCTGGTACTGCTTGGCGAGCTCCAGCGCCTCCGCGCCCCGCGCGGCGACCAGGACCTTGAAGCCCTTGTCGCGCGCGAGGTCGACCAGCACACGCGCGTAATGCGGGTCGTCCTCGACGATCAGGAGGATGCTGTCGCCGGGCTCCAGGTTCAACCGGTCGTCGGGAAGCTGCTCGATGACGCGCTGCTGCTCGGGCGCGGCCGGCTGCAGCGCAGGCGGCTGGCTGTATTGCTGCGGCGCCGGCGCGGCCCGCGGCGCGAGCGTCGGGCCGGAATATTTCAAGGGCAGATAGAGCGTGAAGGACGAGCCCTTGCCCGGCGCGCTGCGCAGATGGATCTCGCCTCCGAGCAGGCTTGCGAGCTCGCGGCTGATCGCGAGTCCAAGTCCGGTGCCCCCGTATTTCCGGCTGGTGCCGGCGTCGGCCTGCTGGAACGCCTCGAAGATCAGCTTCTGCTTCTCCAGGGGAATGCCGATGCCGGTATCGGACACCTCGAACGCGATCACGGCCGGCGCGGAGTTCAGCACCGGGTGGTCGGTCCCCCAGCCGCCGATCGCGCCGGCGACCTTCAGGCGCACTTCGCCTTCGGCGGTGAACTTGAAGGCGTTGGAGAGCAGGTTCTTCAGGACCTGTTGCAGGCGCTTGGAGTCGGTGACGATGCTGCGTGGCAGATTTGGATCGACGTCGATCTTGAACGACAGGTTACGGTTGTCCGCCTCGTGCCGGAACGGCCGGCCGACGGTCTCGAGCAGGTTCGCGGTCAGGATTTCCTCGGCGTCGACCGTCACCGTGCCGGACTCGATCTTGGAGAGATCGAGAATGTCGCTGATGAGATTGAGCAGGTCGGTGCCGGCACCGTGGATGGTGCGGGCGAATTCGACCTGCTTGGCCGAGAGGTTGCCGTCCGGGTTGTCGGTGAGCTGCTGTCCCAGGATCAGGATCGAATTCAGCGGCGTTCGCAGCTCGTGGCTCATATTGGCAAGGAATTCGGACTTGTATTTCGAGGTCAGCGCAAGCTCGGTCGCCTTCTCCTCGAGCGCGCGGCGGGCCTGCTCGATCTCCTGGTTCTTGCGTTCCACCTCGACGTTGCGCTCGGCGAGCTGCTGCGCCTTCTGTTCGAGCTGGTCGTTGGTCTGCTGCAATTCGCGCTGCTGGGTCTGCAACTCGCCGGCGAGCTGCTGCGACTGCTTGAGCAGGCCTTCGGTCTGCATCGTCGCCTCGATCGAGTTGAGCACGATGCCGATGGAGTCGGTGAGCTGCTCGAGGAATGTCATTTGCGACGTCGTGAAGGAGGTGAGCGAAGCGAGCTCGATCACGGCCTTGACCTGAGCTTCGAACAGCACCGGCAGCACCACGAGGTTCTTCGGGGCGACGCGGAACAGCGCCGAATTGATCGGCACCACTTCGGTGGGAATATCCGCGATCAGGCGCGGCCGCTTGTCGATGGCGCACTGGCCGATCAGGCCTTCGCCGAACTGGAGCACTCGCTGATAGGGATAGATGCCGTCGCTGGCGTAGGACGCCAGCAGCAGCAGCTGGGAATTGTCCTCGTTCTCGACCTGGTAGATCACGCCGGTATGGGCGTTCACCAGCGGCGAAAGTTCGGTGAGCAGAAGCCGGCCGACGGTGGTGAGGTCGCGCTGGCCCTGGAGCATGTTGGTGAATTTGGCGAGGTTGGTCTTCAGCCAGTCCTGCTCGGTGTTCACGTCCGTCGTGAGACGGAGGTTCGTGATCATTGTGTTGATGTTGTCCTTCAGCTCGGCGACTTCGCCGCGGGCGTCGACCTGGATCGACCGCGTCAGGTCGCCCTTGGTCACGGCGGTGGCGACCTCGGCGATCGCTCGCACCTGCGAGGTGAGGTTGGCGGCCAGAAGATTGACGTTGCCGGTGAGATCCTTCCAGGTGCCGGCGGCGCCGGGCACGTTGGCCTGGCCGCCGAGCCGGCCCTCGACGCCGACCTCGCGCGCCACCGACGTCACCTGATCGGCGAAGGTCGCGAGCGTCTCGGTCATGTTGTTGATGGTGTCGGCGAGAGCGGCGACCTCGCCGCGCGATTTCATCGTCAAGTTCTGCTTGAGATCGCCATTGGCCACCGCGGTCACCACCTTGACGATGCCGCGCACCTGCTCGGTCAGGTTCGCAGCCATCAGGTTCACCGTGTCGGTGAGATCCTTCCAGGTGCCGGCGACGCCGGGC
>NZ_AJQE01000414.1 GCF_000261685.1 Bradyrhizobium genomosp. I (2014)
CGACCCAATGACTCAGTAAGATTAGCCCTGCAGATGCGCGAAGCGCATCTGCTCGGCGTAACCCACCACTGTTGCTATCCGCGGAAAGAGAAGTGGTGGATTACGCCTTCGGCTAATCCACCCTACCAAGACCTAAGAAAAACTAGCCGCCGGCTTCGCCGAGCTGGACGTCTTCGAGCAGCGAGGACGAGACCGCCGGGACCTGGTCGCCTTCGCTGGCGCGGGCGATGGCGAGGCGGGTCTTGTTGAAGACGCTTTCGGCGCTGCTCTGCGCGTTGAGATTGTTGAGCAGCTCGCCGACCAGCACGCTGTGCTCGCCCTTGCCGTCGTCGACGACCTTGCCGGGCGAGGCCGAGGTGAGGACCAGCGCGTTGTCGGACGCGCTGATCGGCGCGAGGCCGTGGCTGTAGGAGCGGAAGCGGCGCTCATAGGGGTTGCGGCGGGAGGCGTCGACGACGACGAGCTTGGCCTTGGCGCCCTGCTCCTTCATCATCTCGAGCACGCCCTCGATCGACACGCCTTGGCGGCGGACGTCCCTCTCCTTCCAGATCACGGCATCGACCGGCAGCATGTAGCTCTCACGGCCGGCCTGCACGCCGTAGCCGCCGAAGAACAGCATGACGACGGTATCGTGCTTGATCCGCGACTTCAGGCGGTTGACGGCGCGAACCATGTCGTCCTTGGTCGCGTCTTCCACCATGTCGACGTCAAAGCCGTTCTTGCGCAGCGACGAGGACAGCGCGCGGGCGTCGTTGATCGACTGCGTCAGCGGCGCGCTGGCGTCGGGATAGTGTCCATTGCCGATGACCAGCGCCAGGCGCGAGGTCTGGCCGATCGAACCGGTGATCTGGTCGGTCGTAACAGCCTTGGCGGCGTCGATCGTGCGCATGTTGAGAGCAGCATGGGCGCCGATCGCCAGCGACACCGTGCCGATGAGGGCTGCGGCGAGCGCGATCGTGCGTCTGGAAAGGTCGAGCTGCTTTAAGTTCATCTCGGTTCGTTTCCTGTGCCAAAGACCAGCCACGCGCGCGCGTACTGTTTGAGTAGCGCGATAGCGTCTTTAGGTTTGAGGGATTGGCCGGGGAAGTGCCCCCGAATTGCGCGCAATTTGCGGCGCCGCACCAAACAAACCCTTAACCGCATATAGGCCCTCGGGCAATAGATTGCTCAAGATTTGAGCTAAGTAGCTGGATATGTTGGTTAATTCTCGGAGACAGGTTTGCGCATTCCCGGCTTCCCCGTAGCATCCCGGAGCCCGATCATGCAGCCTCCGCGCCAGTTTTTTTGTGACGATCATCACATTTGTATTTTCTGCGAATCCGGGTAGCCTTTTCAAAGACTTGCAGGGGGTGGTGTGCGGACGGCTGCGCGCTCGCCGGCCCCGGCCGAGCCCCCCGCGACCAGGTATTTCATGAGCTTTCATTATTTTGCCGGCGCCGCCTGCCGGGCGCTGACGGTGCGGAAGGACGGCCCTTCGCTTTACGACGTCTGCGATCCCATATTGCCTGACACGGTCAGCGGCGATCTGCATCTGGCCAAATTCTACAAGACCGCCCTCGGCAATCCCGCGCTGCGGATGCTGCTCCGCCGCGCCGGCCTGCCCGAGCTGCGCGACGAGACCAGGCTGACCCGGCTGCGCGAGGCACTCAAACACGCCCGCGACGATGTCGAGCCGGACTGGGCGGCGGTCGGGCGGCCGATCGCCGATCTCGTCGACAGCATCGCGCTCGATCATCCCAAGCCGCCGCCGGTGCCGTTCACCGCCGCCCTGCCGCAGAGCGCGCAGATCGACGGCGCGATCCGTGACTGCGCGCAGCATCTGCTCGGCTCGTACCGCCGCAACGGTTTCCTGCCGACCTATGCCGCCTTCAACCTGATCGGCGATCCCGATTTCCGTGGACGCGAGCTGATCATGGCGCTGACGGGCCTCAACGCGCGCGGCTACAAGAACTCCTCGCTGCTGTTCAACCTCGCCCGCGTCTTCATCGCGCGCTCGCCGGCGCGCGCCGTGGTCAATCCGCCCTGGAAGGGCATTGCCGAGCCGATGTGGGAGCCGGTGCAGATCCGGCACCGCTCGGCCTATTACGATGCGTTCTTCATCGAGGCGCTGCTGGGTTATGTCGAGACCGGGCTCGCCT
This sequence comes from Bradyrhizobium genomosp. I (2014), assembly GCF_000261685.1. GTDB lineage: Bacteria > Pseudomonadota > Alphaproteobacteria > Rhizobiales > Xanthobacteraceae > Bradyrhizobium. Next base: position 2,139 of record NZ_AJQE01000414.1, read on the forward strand.
CGCCTGCCGACAAGATCGCGGCGGAGCGCGCGATCGCCGACATGGTCGATTTCTGCGTCAACATCAGCCGCGAGGAGGTCGAGGGCATCGACGGCGCGCGCTTCAACGTCGTCACTGCGCTCGCGCCGGCGCCGCATCCGCGCTTTTCCCGCTACTTCGCGCAGATCAAGCAGGATCTCGGCTTCGGAATCTACGTGCCGGATTGCGACACCACGGCCTGCTCGATCTCGGCGGCGACGCAGGCCGGCTGCACGGATCCCATCATCGATCAACCGCTGCTGGACTTCTACGCCGGCTACCAGGTCCGCGCCGGCGTCAACGCGCCGCGCGTGACCGTGCCGCTCAACGACAATATCGACTATGAGGGCGGGGTTGCGACCTGGATCGACAATCTCCACGGCGAGCGCCCATACGGCAACGATCTCGATCCGACGCTCAATCTCGACATTCTCGAGGTGAGCTTTCGCAACCTGGCGCGCTGGAAGATTCTGGAGACGCCGTCGCGACTCGCCACCGTGCATCGCATCATCGGCTTCCAGAAACGGCTGGCCGCCAGCGGCGCCTTCGCCAATCCGCGCTCGCACATCTATTACCTGCCGGAACTCTACAGCGCCTATTTCGGCCGCTGCTATGCCGCCTTCCTGGCGCTGCCGCTGGCAGCGCAGGCCGCGATCGATCCCGCCGGCGATTTCGACTTCATCCGTCACCGCGTGCTGTCCTACGTCAAGGGCGAGCTGATGGCTGCGGAGATGAACGTGTTCGACGCCGCGCTGGCCCTGATCGCGCTCGGCCATCTCGGCGCCGACCCGCGCGCCTTTGCGCCGGCGCTGAACGTGATCGTCGGCGCCATCGGCGAAGGCGGCCGCCGCGGCCCGTTCCGCGCCTATGAATGGAACAAGATGAAGACGCCGACGCGAATATTGGTGGGCGGGCCGGAGGTGACGTCAGCCTTCGTGCTGATGGGCCTCGCCATAGCGAAGCGGGCGATGGCGCGGGGGTAGGTCTCTTACCCTCCCCTGGAGGGGGAGGGTCGGCACGCGATCGAGCGCAGCGAGATTGTGTGACGGGGTGGGGTGATCTCTCCGCATCGAACACTGCCCGAGAGGAGAGATCACCCCACCCCGCTCGCGCTGCGCGCGATCGACCCTCCCCCTCCAGGGGAGGGTAAGAAAACGCCATCGATCAATGACAGGAAGTTGAAAGCTCAATCGTCGGGCAAAAGCTGGCCGAGCGGACAAAAGCCGACCACAATTGCGCGGCTTATCGATCATTTCATCACACCCGGACCGGCATGTTGCGAAGATTCCTGATTGCGCTTGCTTTCCTCGCTCCCTCGCTCGCGCACGCCGCCGACATCACCGGCACCGCAAGAGTTCGCGCCGGCGATGCCGTCGTGATCGGCAACACGCGGATCCGGCTCGGCGGCATCGACGCGCCCGCGGTCGATCAGCTCTGCCTCAATACCAAGGCCGAGCGGTGGACCTGCGGCGTCGCGGCGCGCGACGAGCTCGCCAAGCACGCCGACGGCAAGAATTGGGTTTGCCACAGGAGGTCGGTCGACCGGCGCGGCCGCACCGTGGCGCGCTGCGAGGTCGGCGGCGAGGACATCCAGAAATGGCTGGTGCGCAGCGGCTGGGCGCTGGCCTATACCCGCATGTCCCACGATTATGACGCGGACGAAAAGGCCGCGCGCGAGGCCAAGGCGGGGATGTGGCAGGGCGCCTTCATCGCGCCCTGGGATTGGCGCGTGCGCAACAAGAAGACCGCCATCCTGGGCGCGACCAAGCCGCCGGACGGAGCGCATGCGGTGCTGCTCGCCTCGGCCTCGGGGCCGGTCGCACCGTCGCCGGACTGCACCATCAAGGGCAACGTCAACAGCGCCGGCGAGTGCATCTATCACCAGCCGACCAGCCGCTGGTACACCCAGATCAAGATGAAGATCAGCAAGGGCACGCGCTGGTTCTGCTCGGTCGAGGAGGCGGAAGCGGCCGGTTGCCGCGAGACGAAGCGATAGGCCAGCCCTGCGTTTTACGTGCTTTTCTCAGGACCCGGCGGCGCGTAGAAGTGTGGTTCAGCAACCCACAAGACTGCCCTCAAGCAACAAGGACCAACAGCAATGACCGTTCGCGCGGGCCGGGAATTTCTGGCCATCCCCGGGCCCACCACGATGCCCGACGAGGTGCTGCGGGCGATGCATCGTCCGGCGATCGACATCTACTCCAAGGAGATGCTCGATCTGACCGAGAGCCTGCTTGGCGACATCTCGAGGCTGTTTGCGACCAAGGGCAAGTCCTACATCTACATCGCCAACGGTCACGGCGCCTGGGAAGCGGCGCTGAGCAACGTGCTGTCGCGCGGCGACAAGGTGCTGGTGCTGGAGAGCGGACGATTCGCGATCGGCTGGGGCAACGCAGCGGCGCTGATGGGCGCCGAGGTCGAGGTGCTCAAAGGCGACTGGCGCCGCGCGGTACGGCCGCACGAGGTCGAGGAGCGCCTGCGCCGCGACAAGGAGCGCAGCATCAAGGCCGTCGTCGTGGTCCAGGTCGACACGGCTAGCGGCGTGCAGAACGATATCGAGGCGATCGGCAAGGCGATCAAGGCCAGCGGCCATCCCGCGCTGTACATGGTCGACACCGTCGCCTCGCTCGGATGCATGCCGTTCGAGATGGACGAATGGGGCGTGGACGTCGCGATGTCCGGCTCGCAGAAGGGCCTGATGACGCCGCCCGGCCTCGGCTTCGTCTCCGCCAATGCGCGCGCGCTCGAGGTGCACAAGAAGGCGAACATGTCGACGCCCTATTGGAGCTGGAGCGAGCGCGAGGGCACCGAGAACTATCGCAAATACGCCGGCACCGCGCCGGTGCATCTGTTGTTCGCGCTGCGCAAGGCGATCGACATGCTGCACGAGGAAGGGCTGGAAAACGCCTTCCGCCGCCACAGCCTGCTCGGCGAAGCCGCGCGCCGCGCGGTCTCCGCATGGTCGGAAGGCCAGGTGCTCGGCTTCAACGTGGCCGAAGCCAGCGAGCGCTCCAACACCGTGACCACCGTGACCATGAGCAACGGCCACGACCCCGCGGTGCTGCAACGCTACTGCAAGGACAAGTGCGGCGTCGTGCTCGGCACCGGCATCGGCGACCTCTCGGGGCAGGCCTTCCGCATCGCCCATATGGGCCATGTGAATGCGCCGATGCTGCTCGGCACGCTGGGCGTGATCGAGATCGGCCTGAACGCGCTGAAGATCCCGCACGGCAAGGGCGGGCTGGAAGCGGCAGTGGCGTATCTGGGCGAAGAGGTGGCGGCGTAAGGCGCCCGCCACAAACACCGCTGTCGTCCCTGCCCCGTGCGCAATTGCGCGCTAGGCAGGGACGACGGCGGAGTGTTGGGTTAGGGCTGTGGCACCCGATACACCTCGACCTGCGCCTTCAGCTCATTCAGCGACGCGGTCGGCTGCTTTGGATCGACGCGATACTCCCCACTCGCCAGCCATCTGAGCACCATGGCGTCCACCACCGGCGAATGGTGGATGACGTCGCCGTAATTGTTCAGATCGTGCGTGACCGCCTTGATCGCGCGGAAATCGTGCAGGCGCACATTGGGAAGCTGCGTCAGGCGCCGGGCGATGACGGCCGTGAGATCGGTGACGATCTTCAATGTCTCGGGCGAGGCATCACGCATGGCCACGAATTGCAGGATGGAATATGGCGGGAAGTAGATGTCGAAAGTCACGTCGGGGTGGCGGGTGATCAGGCCGACGGTATCCTGCTCGAAATGCCTGACCATGGGGTCGAAACCGTAGCCCTCGCCGAGGAAGCGGCTGCGAACGGGATCGGTGATGTAGGCGAAGGCGGCACGCGTCTTCTCCGCGTTGTAGCCGCGCGCGACGTCGAAATCCCGCGGCAGCGCATAGATGTCATCGACGTCGGGCAGCGCGAACTTGACCGGCAGAAACGGCGCCGCCCGGGTCAGCGGCTCCCGCAGCGGCGGGATCGAACGCAGCAATGCGAACAGGGATTCCTTCGCCATCGCCGCGCCGAACAGATAGGACGCGATGCCCTTGGCCGTTCCGCGATAGAGGTCGACGGAGAGATAGGGATCCGTCTCGATCTCGGCAGCATCGACGAAGATGAAATCATCCATCTCCCAGATGACACGCCGGGCGCCGCGGTCGATCGCCTGCTCCAGCACGAAGGCCTGCTGGCGCGAATTGGAGCCGGTCATCGCCAGCTTGAGCGAATGGACGCCGAGCGCGCGGTTGATCTCGCTCTGGCGGAAATGGATCGCGAGCGACGTGCCCATGAAGGCGGTGTCGAACGACTGGCTGCGGATCAGCCCGGCATTCTGCACGCGCGTGTCGTCGGAATAGAAGGCCGCGGCGAGGCGCGAGGGACGGAACAGTTGCAGCGGATCGACGACGAAGGTCAGCGCAGCCGCGGCCAGCGCGCACACGATGCTCGCGAGGAGAAGACGTCTCACATGGGTGAACGGTGCGCGCATCAGAACCGGAAATAGATGAATTCGCTGTGGCTCTGGATGCCCAAAATGCCGAACGCGAGCACCAGCGATGCACCATAGAGGACCAGCGGTCGCATTCGCCCCGCCCGCAAGGCCTCGCCGACCCTGCGGTTGCCGTGATCGTAGCCCATGATCGCCTGGGTGTTCGGCGCCAGCCACACCAGCGCCGCGTAGACCGACACCAGCACCAGCGCCGCAATCTCCTCGCGGCCAAAGACGATGTCGGCGGGATCGGCCATGGCGCGGAGGATCCCTAGCGCCCATGCGACGCTCTCGGCGCGGAAGAACACCCAGGCGACGACCACGGCAAGAAACGTCAGAACGGCTCCGACGATTCGGGCCGGGTGCGCCAGTGGCGAGGGGATATGCGGCACCAGCGCGTTGAAGGCGTGATTGAGACAGAGATAGGCGCCGTGCAGCGCGCCCCACACCACGAACGTCCAGGCCGCGCCGTGCCAGAGCCCGCCGAGCAGCATCGTGATCATCAGGTTGGCATAGCGCAGCACGCGACCCCTGCGGTTGCCGCCGAGCGGGATGTAGAGATAGTCGCGCAGGAACTGCGACAGCGTCATGTGCCAGCGCCGCCAGAACTCGACGATGCTGGTGGCCTTGTAGGGCGAATTGAAATTGACCGGCAGGAAGATACCGAACATCAGCGAAATGCCGATCGCCATGTCGGAATAGCCGGAGAAGTCGAAATAGAGCTGGAATGTGTAGGCGAGCGCGCCAAGCCAGGCCTGATCGAAGCTCGGCGAGCGCGCCTCGAAGGCGAGCGCGACCAGCGGCTGGATGCCGTCGGCAAGGCAGGTCTTCTTGAACAGGCCGATCGCGAAGATGATGATTCCGCACAGGGTCAGATGCGCGTCCGCATGTTTCGATTCCTCCCGCTCGAATTGCGGGATCATGTCCTTGTGGTGGAGGATCGGACCGGCGATCAGATGCGGGAAATAGGTCACGAACAGCGCGTAATGCGGCAGCGCATAGGCCGCGACCTGGCCGCGATAGGCATCGACCAGGAACGCGATCTGGGTGAACGTATAGAAGGAGATGCCGACCGGCAGCAGGATGTGGACCGCAACATGCGTGCCGAGCAGCGCGTTGATGTTCTCGGCGGCAAAGCCGGCATATTTGAAGATGCCGAGCACGACGAGATCGCCGACGACGCCGGAAGCGAGCGCTGCCCGGCGCCGTGACGGATTGAGCTCCGCCATGATCAGGAGATGACCGATGCCGTAGTTGAACGCGATCGAGACCAGCAACAGGGCCACGAACCGCCAATTGCCGATGGCATAGAAGGCCAGCGAGGCCAGCGCCAGCCAGATCACCGGAGCCAGATTGCTGCGCCGGCCGAGCCAGAAGTAGCCGGCCAGCAGGACCGGCAGGAACAGCAGGATGAAGGAATAGGAATTGAACAGCATCAGGCTGGACCGGCGGCGGGGATATCGTCCCTAAAGCATACACGGGGCCGGTCAACAACCCGAGGCCTGGCCGTGCCAGCGCTGGCAATTCCGGTGCCTGTCGCCATATTATGGCCGACCCGCCGCCTTCTACGGCCGTCATTGCCGGGCCTGGCCCGGCAATCCATCGCTGAAGATTTCGTCTTTGATGGAAGCGCCGGTCAAGCCCGCGTATGACGAGATGGGTATCGGTGAGACGAACGAGGACCGAGTGACACAAGCCAAGACGCCTTCGAAGCCCCCCGTCGCCCCGCGCCAGCCGCATTCCTTCACGCGGCACGGCATCACCGTGACCGACGACTATGCCTGGCTGAAGGACGCGAAATGGCAGGAGGTGCTGCGCGATCCCAAGGTGCTCGACCCGGATATCCGCAAATATCTGGACGAAGAGAACGGCTACACCGAGAGCCTGCTCGGCCACACCGCGCCCCTGCAGAAGACGCTGGTGCGCGAGATGCGCGGGCGGATCAAGGAGGACGATTCCAGCGTGCCGTCGCCGGACGGTCCCTTCGCCTATTTCCGCAGGTTTCGCGAGGGCGGGCAGCACGAGCTGTTCGGCCGCATGCCGCGCGACGGCGGCGAAGAACACATCGTGCTGGACGGCGACGCGCTCGCCAAGGACCACAAATATTTCAAGTTTGGCGGCAGCCGGCACTCGCACGACCACAAGCTGCAGGCCTGGAGCGCGGACACCAAGGGCTCCGAATATTTTTCCGTCCGCGTCCGCGACTGGGCAACCGGGACGGATCTCGACGACCTCGTCGAGGAGACCGACGGCGGCGTGGTCTGGACCGCGGACTGCAGGAGCTTCTTCTATGTGAAGCTCGACGACAATCACCGTCCGATGCAGGTGTGGCGGCACAAGCTCGGCACCAAGCAGGCCGACGACACGCTGATCTATGAGGAGCAGGATGCCGGCTGGTTCACCCATCTGCACGAGAGCACCAGCGGCCGCTTCTGCGTGATCGCAGGCGGCGACCACGAGACAAGCGAGCAGCGGCTGATCGATCTCGCCCATCCCGAGGCGCCGCCGCGGCTGGTCGCGGCGCGCGAGGAGGGCGTGCAATATTCGCTCGCCGATCGCGGCGACGAGCTCTTCATCCTCACCAATGCCGACGACGCCATCGACTTCAAGATCGTCACGGCGCCGCTGGCCGCACCCGAGCGCAGCAACTGGCGCGACCTGATCCCGCACCGCACCGGGCTCTACATCATCGACATCGATCTCTATGCCGGTCATCTGGTGCGGCTCGAACGCTCCCATGCGCTGCCGGCGATCGTGATCCGCGACCTCGCAACGAGCGAGGAGCACGAGATTTCGTTCGAAGAAGCCGCCTATTCGCTCGACACGATGGGCTCCTACGAATTCGACACGGCGAATTTGCGATTCTCCTATTCGTCGATGACCACGCCGTCGGAGGTCTACGACTATGACATGGTCAAGCGCACGCGCGTCCTTCGCAAGCGGCAGGAGATTCCGTCCGGCCACGATGCCGCCGACTACGTCACGACGCGCATCATGGCGAAAGCGCAAGACGGCGCCGAGGTGCCGGTCTCGATCCTCTATCGCCGCGGGCTCGCGCTCGACGGCACCGCGCCGCTCCTGCTCTACGGCTACGGCTCCTACGGCATGGCGATGCCGGCCTCGTTCAACGCCAACCGCCTGTCGCTGGTCGATCGCGGCTTCGTGTACGCCATCGCCCATATCCGCGGCGGCACCGACAAGGGCTGGAGCTGGTATCTCGACGGCAAGCGCGAGAAGAAGACGAACAGCTTCGACGATTTTGCCGCAAGCGCGCGAGCGCTGATCGAGACGAAATACACCAGTGCCAAGCGCATCGTCGGCCATGGCGGCTCGGCCGGCGGCATGCTGATGGGCGCGGTCGCCAATCGCGCCGGCGAATTGTTCGCCGGGATCGTCGCCGAGGTGCCGTTCGTCGACGTGCTCAACACCATGCTCGACGACACGCTGCCGCTGACGCCGCCGGAATGGCCGGAATGGGGCAACCCGATCGAGAGCGAGAAGGATTTTCGCACCATCCTGTCCTATTCGCCTTACGACAACGTCGCGGCAAAGGAGTATCCGGCGATCCTGGCAATGGGCGGACTTACTGATCCCCGGGTCACTTACTGGGAGCCTGCCAAATGGATCGCGCGCCTGCGCGCCACCATGACCGGCGGCGGCCCGGTCCTGCTCCGGACCAACATGGGCGCCGGCCACGGCGGCGCGTCGGGACGATTCGACCGGCTCGACGAAGTCGCGATCGTCTATGCGTTCGCGCTCTGGGCCGTGGGGATGGCGGGGGCCGGGGTGTAAGTACACCCACCGCTGTCGTCCCGGACAAGCGCAGCGAAGCGGAGCGCAGATCCGGGACGACAGTGGAGAATATCGCGCTAACTTCGGGCCGCATTACCTTCCGTTCTTCTTCCGCCATTCCGCGAAGTCGGTGAGCGTCTGCGGGTCCGTGGCGGGATAAAGACCGAAGATGCTGCGGCCCTTGCCGACTTCCTCGGTGACGAAGTCCTCGAACGCGGTCATCTCGAAGGTCTCGTTGGCGATCTCGTCGGCGAGATGCACGGGGATGACGATGACGCCGTCGGCATCGCCGAGGATGACGTCACCGGGAAACACCGGGGCATCACCGCAGCCGATCGGCACGTTGATCTCGATCGCCTGGTGCAGCGTCAAATTGGTCGGCGCGCTCGGGCGGTGGTGAAAGGCTGGGAAGCCGAGTTTTGCAATTTCGGCGGAATCGCGAAAACCGCCGTCGGTGACGACGCCGGCGACACCGCGCTTCATCAGCCGCGTCACCAGGATCGCGCCTGCCGATGCCGCGCGGGCGTCCTTGCGGCTGTCCATCACCAGCACGCTGCCTGCCGGGCACTCCTCGACCGCCTTGCGCTGCGGATGCGAACGGTCCTTGAACACGTCGATCGCGTTGAGATCCTCGCGCGCCGGCATGTAGCGCAGCGTGAAGGCCTCACCGACCATGGTCGGCTGATCGGGACTTAGGGGATGCACATCCTGGATCATCTGGATGCGCAGGCCGCGCTTGAACAGGGCGGTGGCGACCGTGGCGGTGGCGACGGATTTGAGCTTGTTGCGGGTGGCTTCGCTGAGTTTGGTCATGGGCATCCTCATCTGTCATTCCGGGGCGATGCGAAGCATCGAACTCCGGTGCGCCCTTGCGCACCTGAGAATCTCGAGGTTCCGGGTTCGCTTCGCGCCCTGGAACGACGGGGCTAGTAAATCGACGGCTCGCCGATCGGCGCGCCGAAACCGGTCTCGAGGAAATCGAAGTCGCAACCGTCATTCGCCTGCTTGATGTGCCTGGTGAACATCCAGCCATAACCGCGCTCGAAGCGAGGCTCGGGCTGCTTCCAGGCGGCGCGGCGCCTGTCGAGCTCGGCCTCGCTCACTTCGAGATTGATGGTGCGCGCGGCGACGTCGAGCGTGATGCGGTCGCCGTTCCGCACCAGCGCCAGCGGACCGCCGATATAGGACTCCGGCGAAACATGCAGGATGCAGGCGCCGTAGCTGGTGCCGCTCATGCGCGCATCCGAGATGCGCACCATGTCGCGCACGCCCTGCTTCACGAGCTTGGTCGGGATCGGCAGCATGCCCCATTCCGGCATGCCCGGCCCGCCCTGCGGCCCCGCATTGCGCAAGATGAGAATATGGTCCTCGGTGACGTCCAGATCGGGATCGTCGACGGCCTTCTTCATCGAGGGATAGTCGTCGAACACCAGCGCCGGTCCCGTATGCTTGAGGAAGCGCGGCGCGCAGGCGCTCGGCTTGATGACGCAGCCGCCGGGCGCGAGATTGCCCTTGAGCACGGCGAGCGCGCCCTCCTTGTAGATGGGATTGTCGATGGAGCGGATCACGTCGGCGTTGTGGACCTCGGCGCCCTCGATGTTCTCAGCCACCGTCTTGCCGGTGACGGTGATGCAGTCGAGATGCAGATGCGGCTTGATCTGGCCCATCAGCGCCGGCAGGCCGCCAGCATAGAAGAAGTCCTCCATCAGATAGGTGTCGCCGCTCGGCCGCACATTGGCGATGACGGGCACCCTGCGGCTCGCGGTCTCGAAATCGTCGAGGCCGATGTCCTGGCCGGCGCGGCGGGCCTGCGCGATGAGATGGATGATGGCGTTGGTGGAGCAGCCCATCGCCATCGCCACCGCGATCGCGTTCTCGAAGGCTTTGCGGGTCTGGATCACCTTCGGCGTCAGGTCCTCCCACACCATTTCGACGATGCGGCGGCCGCATTCACTGGCCATGCGGATGTGGTTGGCGTCGGCGGCGGGAATCGAGGAGGCGCCAGGCAGGGTCATGCCGATCGCCTCCGCGATCGCGGTCATGGTCGAGGCCGTGCCCATGGTCATGCAGGTGCCGTAGCTGCGGGCGATCCCGGCTTCGATGTCGAGCCAGTCCTTGTCGGAGATCTTGCCGGCGCGGCGCTCGTCCCAATATTTCCAGCCGTCGGAGCCGGAGCCGAGCGTCTTGCCCTTCCAGTTGCCGCGCAGCATGGGACCTGCCGGCAAATAGATTGCCGGAATATTCATCGAGGTCGCCCCCAGCAGCAGCGCCGGCGTGGTCTTGTCGCAACCGCCCATCAGCACCACGCCGTCGACGGGATAGCTGCGCAGCAATTCCTCGGCATCCATCGCCAGCAGATTGCGATAGAGCATCGTGGTGGGCTTGAGCAGCGATTCCGACAGCGACAGCGCCGGCAGCTCCAGCGGCAGGCCGCCGGCCATCAGGATACCGCGCTTGACGTCGTCGACACGCGATTTGAAGTGCATGTGACAGGGCTGCGCGTCCGACCAGGTGTTGAGGATCGCGATGATCGGGCGATCCTTCCACTCCTCGGGGGCATAGCCCATCTGCATGGCGCGGGAGCGGTGGCCGAACGAGCGCAGATCGTCGGGCGCGAACCAGCGCGCGCTGCGGAGCTGGTCGGGCGTCTTCTTCTTGCTGGTCATTTTATTCCTTGTCCGTCCGAAGAATTCGCCCTGCTCTTCTCACAGGCCATCCATACCCGGCAAGGCGCTGGGCGAGCCGAAGGCGAACCTCTGCTATGCACTCAGGCGTACATACGGACGGTGCGGCGCAATAAATCGGCGGGCCTCAGGCCGGAGCGCCTCCGAAGTGCTTGCCGGCAGACGAGAAACCGCGCAACCATTTCACGTTTTTGATGGCTGTGATTATGGTCGCTGGGGACTTTCCCCACCGACCTGGAGGATTTCAGACGTGGCCAACATCCTGATCGTGGATGACGATCCGGCCTTAGAGATCACCATCCAGCCACGGGAACGGGCTGGTCATCACGTGACGGTCGCCGGCGATGGCTGCAGATGACCAGGACATCCCCTCCGCTCCGAGCCAGACCAGGCACGATACGGCAAGCCCGGCGAAAATCCCCATGAGACCAGCAACGACGCTGGCAACGCGGCTGGCCATCGCGATGATCCTGCTGGTGGCGGTGACCGTGGGCGCAGTCGGATGGTTGGGCTATCGCAACACCACACAGGCCGTCATTCCGCGGGTCCTGGAGCGGGTTGAAGCCCAGTCGCACCTGCTCGCGAGCAATCTCGAATCCTACGTTGCCGGCGCGCGCGGCGATCTGATCGGCTATCGCGCCGCAGCGGCAATCAATGGCCTCATCCGCGCTCGCACCGGTGGTGGAATCGACCCCGCCGATGGCGTCTCGGAACGAACCTGGCGCGAGCGTATCGCGGCGCGGCTCGCGGCCGAGATCGAGGCCAAGCCCATCTATGGGCAGTTTCGGATCATCGGTGTCGACAACGACCAGCACGAACTGGTCCGTGTCGATCGCTCCGGGCCGAACGGAGGAGCACGGATCGCCCCGGACGGCGAACTGGAGCGCAAGGGCGACCGAACCTACTTCAAGGAAACGATGCGGCTCGGGCCCGGCGAGATTTACGTGTCTCCCGTCGATCTCGCGACCCGCCACGGGGGAACCACGGCCGCTCACGCTCCGACTTTGCGGGTCGCGATGCCTCTGTTTACAGCCGACGGCAAGCCGTTCGGCATCATCGTCGCCAATATCGACATGCGCCCGGCACTCGACCGCGTCCGCTCCGCCGCGACCTCGGGAGGAGAGATCTACCTCGTGAATTCGCGCGGCGATTATCTCATCCATCCCGATCGCGCGCGGGAGTTCGGCTCGCTGCGCGGCCACCGCACCAACTGGCGCGATGATTTCCCGTTCTTCTCGGCCTTGGCCGGCACCACGGACATATCCACACGGCTCATGACCGACGAGTCGGGCCGGCCGAACGGCGCGGCGATCGCGCCGGCGCTGCTGGCGGGCAAGGAATGGGTCGCGATCATCGTGACCATTCCCCCGGCCGTCTTCGGCCGGGTGCCGGCCGCCATCCAAAAGACGTCCGTGCTGGTCGGCGTGCTTGCCATCCTCGCCGCGGCGGCGCTCGCGGTGTTGCTGGCGCGTTCATTGACCCGCCCGATCGGCCGCCTGACCGCGGCCGTGGAGGCGATCGGCCGCGGAAAGCCGGCGAACATCCCCGTCGATGCCAGCGGCGAGACGGGCGTGCTGGCGCGGGCTTTCGCCCGGATGGTCGAGGAGACGCGGGTGAAGACGGCCGCCCTCGAGCGCGAAATCCGGGAGCATCGCCGCACCGAGGCCGCACGAAGCCATCACGCGGCGCGCGAGAGGCTGTTCAGCGCCGCAGTGGAATCGTCCGACGATGCGATCGTGATGCAGACGCTCGATGCGGTCGTCACGGGCTGGAATCCGGCCGCCGAACGCCTTTACGGCTATTCGGCGGATGAGGCGATCGGCCAGCCCACGTCGATCATTGTCCCGCCCGACCGCCGCGAGCATGGCAAGGACTATTTGCGGCGGATCGCGCGGGGCGAGCCGATCGAACGGTTCGAGACGGTGCGCCTGCGCAAGAACGGCACGCCGGTCGAAATCTCGCTCAGCCTCTCGCCGATCAGGGGACCATCCGGCGAGATCGTCGGCGTCTCCGGGAGCGCGCGCAGCCTGACCGAGGCGCGGCGCGCCGAGCGGGCGCTGCAGCACCAGATCGAGGAGCGGCGACAGATCTTCGAGACATCGCAGGACCTCATCATGATCATGGATGCGCGGGGCCATATCGCGCAGATCAGCCCGAGCAGCGAAGCCATTCTCGGCTACCGGCCCCCCGAGATGATCGGCCGCAGCGGCGCCGATTTCATTCATCCCGGTCATCTGGAGCAGTCGCGCGCCGAGATGCGCGCCTTGCGGCGCGGCGAGCGTCCAAAGCTCGCCGACACCCGCTGCATCCACAAGAGCGGCCACGAGGTCTGGCTGTCCTGGCTCGGCAACTGGTCCGAGCCGGCGCATCGATTTTTCTTCGTCGGTCGCGACATGACCGAGGCACGGCTCGCGCAGGAATCCCTGCGCGAGAGCGAGCGGCTCGCCCGCAACATCGTCGAAACCTCGCTCGACGCCTTCGTCCAGACCGACGAGACCTCTAGCATCCTGAACTGGAATTCGCAGGCGGAACGGCTCTTCGGCTGGCGCCGGGACGAGGTGCTCGGCAAGAACACGATCGATCTGATCGTCGCCGAGAGCGAGCGCGAGAGAGTGAGGGCGGGGCTGAAGCATTTCCTCGAGAACGAGGACGGCAGGACGCTGAACCGCCGCCACGAGCTCATGTGTCGCCGCCGCGACGGCAAGGAATTCAAGGCCGAGCTGAGCGTCACCGCCCTGAAGCGCCGCGAGGGCCTGCTGTTCAACGTCTTCTACCGCGATCTCACCGACAAGATCGCCGCCGAGGAGCGCATCCGCCATGCCGAGAAAATGGAGGCTGTCGGCCAGCTGACCGGCGGCGTGGCGCACGACTTCAACAACATTCTCACCGTCATCACCGGAACGATCGAGATCCTCGCAGAGGCGGTCGCGAAGGAGCCGCAGCTCGCGGCCATCACGAAGATGATCGACGAGGCCGCCGCGCGCGGCGCCGATCTGACCCAGCACCTGCTCGCCTTCGCGCGCAAGCAGCCGCTCCAGCCGCGCGAGATCGACATCAACTCGCTGATCGTCGACACCGCGAAACTGTTGCGGCCGACGCTGGGCGAGCATATCCAGATCGAATCGGTGTTCGAGGACGAGAATTGCGTCGCGATCGTCGACCCCAACCAGCTCACCACCGCGATCCTCAACCTCGCGCTCAATGCGCGCGACGCCATGCCCGGCGGCGGCAAGCTGATCCTGGAGACTGGCGCCGCCTATCTCGACGAGGTCTATGCCAACGTCAACGACGTTCGCCCCGGTTACTACGTGCTGATCGCCGTGAGCGACACCGGCACCGGGATCCCTGCGAACATGCTGACCAGGGTGTTCGACCCCTTCTTCACCTCGAAAGGACCAGGCAAGGGCACCGGACTCGGGCTTTCGATGGTCTACGGCTTCATCAAGCAGTCCGCAGGTCACATCAGGATCTACAGCGAGGAAGGCCACGGCACCACGATCAAGATGTACCTGCCGCCCGGCAAGACGCCGACGGCGGCCGGCGAGGGCGTGACGCCGGCGACGATCGAGGGCGGACACGAGACGATCCTCGTGGTCGAGGACGACCGGCTGGTGCGGGACTACGTGCTGGCGCAACTGCATTCGCTGGGTTACGTCACCTTGCAGGCCGCGAACGCCGCGGAGGCGCTCGCGATCGTCGCCACCGGAAAGCCGTTCGACCTCCTGTTCACCGACGTCATCATGCCCGGCAAGATGAACGGACGGCAGCTCGCCGACCAGCTGACGAAGACGCGCCCGGATCTCAAGGTGGTCTACACGTCAGGCTATACCGAGAACGCGATCATCCATCACGGCCGGCTGGATTCGGGTGTTCTCCTGCTGGCGAAGCCCTATCGCAAGTTGGATCTGGCGCGGATCATCCGCAAGGCGCTGAGCGGGTGATTGCTCTCGTGTCCCGGACGCACTGCGGCGCGCAAGCGCTGCTGTGCAGAGCCGGGACCCAGAATGTTGAGCCGTGAAGTTGGAGAGATGGGCCCCGGCTCAGCAGCGCATCATTGCATGATGCGCTGCGTCCGGGGCACGAGAGAGAATCAGCCACTCACGACGCGCGCTGGGCCGCGGTCATCACGATGCGGATCAGATCGGCGGCATTGCGCGCGCCGAGCTTCTTCATGATGTTGGCGCGATGGTCCTCGATGGTGCGCGGGCTGATGCCCAGCGTACGGCCGGCTTCCTTGTTGGATGCACCGGAGGCGAACTGCTCCAGCACCTCGCGCTCCCTGCGCGTCAACGGCTCGCGTCCGGGGAAATGCAGCGAGCCGAACTTCGGCGCCGCATTCTGCGCCTGCCTGCGTGCATAGGCGCCAATCGCCTCGTCGAGCCGGCCGACGATCTCGCTGCCGCGGAACGGCTTCTCGATGAAGTCGAGGGCGCCGCTCTTGATCGCGCCCACCGCCATCGCGATGTCGCCCTGCCCGGAGATCATGAAGATCGGCGCCGGATAGTCCTCGCCGTGCAACTCCTTCAGGATGTCGAGACCCGACTTTCCGGGAATATGTACGTCGAGCAGGATCGCAGCCGGTGTTCGATTTCGCGCGACGGAGAGCAGCGCCGCGCCGTCCGCAAAACAGATCACCTCATAGCCCGCTGCCTTCAACACCATCGACAAGGTGTCGCGAACGGCAGGGTCGTCGTCCACCACGAAGATTTCACCGCGAGAGCTTTGTTCGGCCATGTGCCACATCCCGTTGGCATGAAGGACTCGCGTCCGCGCCAATCGTTTATGGCGTTAGGCGCGGATTCGGCCCACCCGTATTTGTACGGGACATGGACTTAACGCACAAGTAGCGACGAGGTGCCTAATTGCGGGACACGGAGAATATCCATGCTAAATTGCGCTGACACACTCCCGCTTGTCACGACGTCCGCAACTGACAGCCGTCAGTTGATCGCGGCCGATCTTCGCGCCCTGATCGCGCGCATCGAGATCAGCATGCGCCTGATCGACGCAGCCATGGCGGAGGAGGACGTGGCTGGGCACCTCGGCGTCATCGCGGGTTCCACCGAGATTTTCGTGCTCGACGACGTCACGCCCCGTTATGCCGCGGCGAGCGCCGCGCTCAATGCCTGCCGGGCGGGGCTTGACCACGCCCTGCAACAATTGTCTGAATCCGTCAGCCCGGCGTAGGCCGATCAGCGGCGGAGCCGCCGCAGCCGATTGCATGGCAGCTCCGCGCCTTAAAGCGCGATGCGATTGGGATGAATCGTCATCGCGCTTTAAGTTGTTGTTTGAGCATGATCTCC
This sequence comes from Bradyrhizobium genomosp. I (2014), assembly GCF_000261685.1. GTDB lineage: Bacteria > Pseudomonadota > Alphaproteobacteria > Rhizobiales > Xanthobacteraceae > Bradyrhizobium. The sequence continues at coordinate 18,412 of NZ_AJQE01000414.1, forward strand.
GCGCAAACGCGTTCCGCGTTTGTCGCGAGGGAAAAGCCGCTGTGCACTTTTCCGGATCATGCGTTAGGCGCGGTGCCGTTCCACGATCGCGTCGGTCGCGACACCCCCCCAGGTATGGATCGCCGGCAAGCCCATCGCGATCTTGCCGAGATTGGCGAGGCTGATGCGCAGAGCCGCGAGGTCGAGCGGCTTCGGCAGGCTCTGCAGCTCGATCCCGACGGAGCGGGCGAAGCTGCGGGCGGCACTGCGGCGCTTGCCGTCCATGCCGCTGATGACGATCACCGAGCCCGAAAATTTTGCGCTCGCCATTTCGCGCAGCACGTCGATGCCGTCGCCATCCTCCAGCACGAGATCGAGCGTCACGCAGTCAAAGCGCGCGGCGCGGAGCTTCTCGATCGCGTCCGCCACGGATGGTGCCACGGTGACTTCGTGGCCGGCCTGCTTGGCGGCGACCGCGATCAGGCGGCGCTGCGTGGCGTCGTCGTCGACCACCAGGAGCTGAAGCGCACGTCGCTCGGCGACGTCAGGCAGGTTCGACGGGATGGGGGAAAGGGAACTTCTGGGCATTTCCGTATCCTGAGATTGAGACCTTCAACGGATACACGGATCGCGCTTAGGCCACGTAAAGCTGTTGCGGCCAATTGATTCGAATGGGTTCAGCAAATGTGAGACAACGTGGCGGAAAGAGTGGCGACAGCTGCGGCCGGATCACGCCGCGGCGTCATGACCGCCGGCCGCACCGCGCTTCTTCCTGTTCTTGCCGCGAAGGAACTGGATGTCCATTTCGGCGCCGTTGACGCGGACCAGCTCGCAGCGGCGGTAGGCGAGGCCCGTTGACGACAACAGCAGGAAGAACTCCTTCAGGTTCAGTCCCTGGATCGAGCCCTCCACCGTGAGGATGGCGTCGGTGTCGGAGATCGCGTTGAGCTTGCAGTCGCGCCGCCAGGTGCCGTCGATGGCCATGATGCAGACATCATAACCGCGGCTGAACGTCACGCGTTCCGCGCCCTTGCCATCCTCGGCCATGCTTATTGTCCCGCCATTGCCGCCATGCGCGGCGCCACACCGGCGGGCACCGGCCTGGCCGCTGCCGCACGCGGGTCGTTCGGCTTGTAGAGGCCGCGCCGCTCCGGAATCGGCCTGAACGTATCGGTGAGTCCGACCACGGTTTCGGCGGCACCCAGCACCAGGAAGCCGTCCGGCTCGATCTGGCGCGCCAGCCGGTTGAAGATGTTGATCTTGGTATCCTGGTCGAAATAGATCAGTACGTTGCGGCAGAAGATGACGTCGAAGGTGCCGAGCTGGGCAAAATCGTGCAGCAGGTTGAGCTGGCGATGCTGGATCATCGCCCGCAATTCGGGATTGATCTGCCAGGTCTCGCCGGTCTGCTTGAAATACTTGACCAGCATCTGGATCGGCAGGCCCCGCTGCACCTCGAATTGGCTGTAGACGCCGGCCTTGGCCTTCTCCAGCACCTCTTGCGACAGGTCGGTCGCGATGATCTCGACGCGCCAGCCGGTGAGGGCCGCGCCCATCTCCTTCAGGCACATCGCCAGCGAATAGGGCTCCTGTCCGGTCGAGCCGGCGGCGCACCAGATGCGGATGCTGCGGCGGCCGGCCCGGGCCTTGATGATCTCGGGCATGATGGTGTCGCGGAAGTGGTCGAACGGGACCTTGTCGCGGAAGAAGAAGGTCTCGTTGGTGGTCATGGCTTCGACCACGTCGGTGATCAGCGTGCGCGAGCCGGCCTGCAGCTTCTGCACGAGCTCGGTGATGCCGGGGAGCCCGGCCTTGCGGGCGAGCGGCAACAAGCGGCTTTCGATCAGATATTGCTTGTCTGCGGACAGGTCGAGACCGGAATTATCCTTCAGAAACTTGCGCAGATACTCATACTCGGTCGGGGTCACTGATGGCCTCTCGGAAGCTGCACTGGAACATTCTGGCCCGAACACGCAGGCCAGACACACTCAGACCATGGTTTGTCCGACCGGTATCAAACCTACTTCAGCGAACTTGTCGGCGATGATGTCCTTGTCGAAGGGCTTCATGATGTACTCGTTGGCGCCGCCGCTGAGCGCCTGGGCGATATGAGCCACGTTGTTCTCGGTGGTGCAGAACACCACCTTGGGCTGGTCGCCGCCGGGCAGGCGGCGCATGTGGCCCATGAACTCGAAACCGTCCATGACGGGCATGTTCCAGTCGAGCAGGACCGCATCGGGCAGCTGCCGCTGGCAGATCTCGAGCGCCTTCGAGCCGTCCTCGGCCTCGGTAACTTCGAATTTCAGCCCTTCCAGGATCCGGCGCGCGATCTTGCGTACGACGCTGGAATCATCGACCACCAAACATGTCTTCATTTTGGTTCTCCGGCTTCGATGGTTTCGTTGGCTCAGGCAGCCATCTGCGCTTTGGTTTCGAGCTCGAGGACGCGATCGACGTCGA
>NZ_AJQE01000415.1 GCF_000261685.1 Bradyrhizobium genomosp. I (2014)
CGTTCCAAGAAAAGTGGGTACTAGTATCTTCATCTCCTCACTGAACACGAAAAGCGGGCGCTAGCGCCCACTTCAGTGACTTATCCCATAAGCTGGAACCGCTTCGCAGTACCAGCCAGACCTCAGGCCAACTCAAGCATCGGACGTTGTGCCTGGATTCTCATTGCTGTCGATGATTTCCTGGTTCACCTGGCGTCCAGACCGGTCAACCCAGCCCGAGCCTGGTTGTTCATAAATCGTCTGGGCTCCGTCCGAAGTCAATTGATCAAGCGTACGGCCCGCATTCGACTGCGTCACCTTGAGATTGTTCTTACCGTCAAAGCGGTCTCCAAGCCCTTCGACGACCATGGCATTGTCGCCGTTAGTAATGGTCAGCTTCGAGGCCATCGTTTTGCCCTTGCCGATATCAACGGTGTCGACAGTAATCTTCGTGCCGTCGTCGAGCTGGAAAGTCATGTTCTTCTTGAAGTCAAAGTCGACCTTGCCGTCACCGTCGGCATCGACGTGGGGATCGCCTTTAATCGAGGTGATCTTGCCTGTTTGACTGTTACGAATGAGCACTGTTCCGTCATTTTCGTCGACCAAGATCGAATACTTATCACCAAGCTTGATCTCAGCCTTGCCGTCCCTGACCTCATGTGACCACACTGGCGCCGGCTGAGAAGACTGCGTGGGCACCTGGGCAGCCGCAACAGGCACCATCGCAAGAGGCGGCGGCGGAGGAGGAACGAAGAAGACGGGCGCCGTAGAGGTGGGCGCTCCGCTTGCATACTGGTAGTTGCCCGGCCCACGCCCTTGCTCGCCGTCGTCGATACTCGCCTGATTCACGGCGCGTCCGGCGCCATCGACCCATCCCTGTCCACTCTCATGGATCGTTTGGGCACCATCAGACGTCAACTCGTCAAGGGTCATCCCAGCGTTGGACTGCGTCACCCTCAGATTGTTTTTGCCATCCTTGTCGTCGCCGAGCCCCTCGACAACGATCGCGTTGTGGCCGTTCGTAATCGTAAGCTTTGAAGAGATGGCCTGGCCATTGCCGTAGTCGACATTATTCACAGTAATCTTCGTGCCGTCGTCGAGCTGAAACGTCATATCCTTCTTGAAATCGAAGTCATCCTTGCCGTCTCCGTCGGCATCAACGTGCGGGTCGCCATGAATGACCGTGACATGGCCGGTCTGGTTGTTGCGGACTGTCCACGTGCCATCCTTCTCATTGGCCGTAATCGTATACTTGTCCCCAAGGTTGATCGTGGCCTTGCCATCCTTGACCTCATGCGTCCACACCGGATCCACAGCAGGCTCGGCATTCTGATTCAGCTGGCTCATCAGCATGGTGGAAGGAGGAGGCGCCATCATGTACGCCTGCGTCGTAACGACGGCTGGCGCCACGACGACCGGAACGACACTCCCAACGGCCGTACCGACGAGGGCTGGTGAGGCTACCGGCAAGTACTGGTAGCTCGCCGGGGCATATTGCCCCAACATGGCGTTGAAGGTGGGAGTGACAACAGCGCCCTCCGGCGCCACTCCGTTCATCGAGTCGGGCGCACCCACCACTGGCAGGCCGGCCACGGGAAGATACTGCATTTAGTTCACTCCTGTTGCATAGACGACATCTGTAAAACTGTGAGCGTTACGCGCATAGTCACCCAAGATCCGCCGCTTCAGATCTGCATGAGAGCGCCTGATCAGCTCATCCGAACGAACGACTAATTCCCTTGCCAGAACCGGCAGCCTATGGAGATCCTCTCTCGCCCCATCACCGTAACCGCACGAGCACATCACGCGCATTCAACTCACAGATACGGTAGCCCGAACACCTGTCGAAAAGCTGACGATGATCAGCGAGCCAAGCCGCACGCACTTTGGCATCGATCGGATGTCCGAAACGCATCCTTCGCTGAACGTATCGCAAGATTTAATATTCCCTCCTGGCAAGATTCGTCTGGTACCAGCGGTGCTCCCATGTCTTCAGGCAAATGACACGACGTTGCCGGTTATCAGCCAATCATCTCATCCTCACCGCAATCAGCGCTCCCGCCGGAACTGCACATCATCTGCGAGGAGCGATCAACAGCTTGAACTCTCGCTGCATTTTCCCAAACATCAAGACTTCGCGAAAGGTGAGCTTTCGCAAGCCGCCATCTTAGCCAAACGGGACAAGCGAGGGCTGAGATCCGCACGGCTCGATGACCTTATCCCGCTTCCGTGCTCCACCCTGCAAGCCACGCGCCTGCGAAGGTTCCGCCAAGTCAAATCATTCCTGAACGCGCAGCTAAGCACGGCTCAACTCGCCTTCATCCAAGCCGGCTATAGGGCGCCGCTGGGAGCGACAGGGCGATCCGATGATTGCGAGCAGATGCAAGCCTGCCGCAAAATATCACTCGCCTCAACGTGAGGCTCGTCAGCTTTTCGAAAGCTAGCGCCCCTAGCATGAGGCCGCTGAAGCTAGGCGAACAGTCGTCTGCGCAACAAGACGAACATAGGAGAACGCAATGATCGGAGAAATGATTGGAAGCGCCGCCGGCGGTTACCTAGGCGGCCCGGCCGGAGCGGCAATTGGTTCGGCACTGGGCGGGACCGTGGACAAGGTCTTTGACAAGGTGGTCCACACCTTGGTGCCCGACGAGGGTCACCATGATAAGGCCGAAGACCACAAAGACGCCGGCGAAAAGACCGAGGTGCAATCCAAGCACGAGACTGCCTGCAAGAGCCCGGAGCTGAACCTCGGGCTCAGCACGCTCGGCGGTACGCCCATGTTCCTTTCCATTCCTGCGATCGTCTCGCCGGCCCGCACCTCGTAACAAATCAGAACCAGCGTTATCCCAAAGGAAAGGCAAATAGACATGGCGGTTGACAATGTTGGCGGAAATGGCGGCGCTGCTGGTGCCCAGCAGACCGGCGATAGCGGCTTCCAGAACCAGATGGCTGAATTCGAGCGTGTGAGCCAGAAGGTTCAGGCCCAGGCCGTGGCAATGCGCAGAATTACGACCGAACTCTCGTCCGAGAAGAAGGTCGCCGACGAGCGCGTCCAGTAATTCTGCAAGACGGGTGGCTCACCGCAGTTGCTACCGTCGCCGCGCTGTGAATGACGAAGTCTGGATGAGCCGTACGGCACCGCCGTACGGCTTCTCTCGTTATTCGGGGGATTATCGTGAACGACTCTGTTTCGCTTGAGTTCGAGGTGCTTTCGGGGGTCTATACCGGGCTCAAAGGAAAGACGGCGGGCGGCGAGAGCATTGTGGGCAGCGGCCTCGATGCGGACATGATCTTCGTTGAACAAGGGCTCGAACCGCATCATCTTCGCGTCATCCCGCAGCGCGATTCGATCGAGCTCGAAGCGCTCGCTGCCAGAATCAGCATTGACCGTCACGCTAGCATTGCAACAGGTGAGCGCGTCAGAGTGCCGCTTCCCGCGATCATTCATGCCGGCGCGATGTCCATCCGCTGGTCGGCAGAGGATTTCCAACCAATTGCTTCGAGCAAGCGATCTCGCCGCTCGATCGTGGCACTCAGCCTGATCTTGCTCAGCTCTGTCGCGATCGGCACCGTCTCAATCATCTTTGCCCCCGGCGATAGGGCGGTGGCGCCAAGCACCGGATCATCGCACGCGGTCGAAATTGCCGCTAAACCAACCGTCGATCATTTTGACGCGAGAGCTGCTGATGAAATGGCCGCATCACTGCGCCAACAGATCGAACGAGAGGGCCTTCCTGACGTCAAGATCGGGCACGGGCCCGGCGTCGTGACCGCGGAAGGGACGATTGCGCCGGACCTCGTCGCAAAATGGAAAGAAATCCAGCAATGGTTCGATCGTCAAAGCAATGGTACCCCGACCCTTGTGAACGCTGTCGCGGTGAAAGAGGAAAAGATGCCGTCTTCGATTGCTGTCCAAGCCGTCTGGCGCGGAAGCGAACCTTATCTGCTTATTGCCGGGCAGAAGTATTTCGTCGGCGCGCTCTTAAGTAATGGATGGACCGTTGATCGAATCGAGGATGGACGAGTTCTGCTCAGCCGCAACGGCCGATCTGCCGCTTTGCCCTATTAAGGTCTCTACCCTGCAAAAGAGAAGGAGAAGGCTATGGCTAGGCTGCCTCAGAACTCCGTAGGGCCCGGCAACTCATCGCAGGGGTTAGATGCGGGCCAGCACGCACCAGTCATCGGCTCGCCTCCTTCGCGAGGTGACAAGCTCGAAGTCGGAGGCGCCCATGCGGATAGCGGCACGAAGCGGGCGTCGTGGCAGGATGCGGCTTCGTATGATCTGCCAATTGATGGCGCGAGCGAAGCGGCGCTCGGGGTCGATTCCGTCGGCGCCATCTCACGCGTCACTTTATTCGAAAGCGAAGCAGGAGCGAATGAGGTAGATGCACGCGCGAGATTGGCTTCGCTTTATGGTCCCAATCTGTCCCGCGGACTACTCTCCTTCGTAGTTCCGCGCCTTCGTCATCCCGACGTACTGCGCGCTGACAAGCATGGTGTTCTTCTGGAACGCTTGACGCGAACATTGGAGGCGACGCCGGAAGACAAGACGGCGCGAGAGTGCTTGGCAATCCTGCAGCAGGAGCTGCAGCGGTTACTAATGCTCCGACAAAACCAAAACAGCTTAATCAAGGGTTAGCCATGGCCGATCCTGATGGATTGCATCGCGTCGCCGTTCCCCTGGCTCCAGGAGTCTCAAAATCCGGCGATATTCCGTCGATCTCCGGGCCAGAGCGCGACCTGCTTTGCGCACTCTCATATGTCCATCTCGCGTGCGGGCAGAGCGCACACAGCCTGGCTCTGTTGCGAATTGCAGCTCGCGAGCATTCCAACGACGTCGGTCTACTCCGCATTCTAGCCTACACGCTCATCGCCGAGGGCCTCGGCGAGGAAGCACTCCATGTGCTGGACCGGCTGGACGCACTTGATACGCAACCCTCTTCTCGCATACCGATGACGCTGTTGCGCAGTCACGCGCTACGGCACGCTGGCCGCATGGCCGAGGCTCGCGAGGTCTTCCAGACCTATGTGTCATTGCGCGCGAGTACAGCCCTCATCCGAAAGCAATAGGGATCTATCATGGCCAACACCTTGCGCGGCTTTGTCGTGCGCGCTCCGGCCCACCCGGATTTCATGGTTGCCTTGATGCTGCTTCTAGCGATCGGCATGATGATCATGCCAATCCCAATCATCGTGATCGACATGCTGATCGGCTTCAATCTTGGCTTTGCCATATTGCTGCTGATGGTTGCCCTCTATCTCAGCACACCGCTTGATTTCTCGTCCTTGCCGGGCGTCATCCTGATCTCCACCGTATTTCGGCTGGCGCTGACGATTGCAACAACACGGCTGATCCTCGCCGAAGGCGACGCGGGCAGCATCATTCACACCTTCGGCGACTTCGTCATTTCAGGGAATATTGCGGTCGGAATTGTCATATTCTTGATCGTGACCATGGTCCAATTCATGGTTCTTGCCAAGGGTGCCGAACGCGTCGCAGAGGTGTCTGCGCGCTTCACGCTTGACGCGCTACCAGGCAAGCAGATGGCGATCGATGCGGAGCTACGCAACAGCCACATCGATCAACACGAAGCACGCCGCCGACGTGCCGCCTTGGAACAAGAGAGTCAGCTTCATGGCGCTATGGATGGTGCCATGAAGTTCGTTAAGGGAGACGCGATCGCCGGGCTGATCGTGATCTGCATCAATATGCTTGGCGGAATAAGCATCGGCCTGCTCTCCAAGGGCATGTCGCTCGATGAAGCGCTGCATCAATATACTCTTTTGACGATTGGTGATGCGCTCATTTCGCAGATTCCGGCGCTGCTGCTGTCAATTACCGCCGCGACCATTGTCACGCGCGTCAACGGACCCTCCAAACTCAGACTCGGCGCCGATATCGTTCACCAACTTACCGCAAGTACGGAGGCACTTAGGCTAGCCGCTTGCGTCTTGGTATTCATGGGGCTCGTTCCTGGCTTTCCTTTGCCCCCGTTTGCCGTGCTGGCCGTCCTGTTCGCTGCCGCAAGCTACGTCAAGGTCGGCCCCAAAGACGACAAGCCTGCCGCCAAAATAGGAGCTAGCGCCGCGGCATCGGCGCCGGTTCCTGCAGCGGTCCAAAAGCAGGCCGCACATGCGGAAGCGCTTCCGATCGCGTTGTTCCTTGCACCAAACCTGACGGATTCGATCGACAAAGACGAGCTGGAAGAGAGCATTTCGCGTGTTTCAAGGCTCGTGTCGGCGGACCTTGGCATCACCATTCCGCGGATCCCTGCCCAGATTGGCGACAGCTTGTCCTCGTCGCAGTTCAGGGTCGATGTCGATAGTGTGCCAGTTGAGCGTGATGTGATCAATCCCGGGCACTTGGCACTCAACGACGATGTCGCGAACATCGAATTGAGCGGCATCCCCTTTCAACAAGACCCTGAAACGAATCGGGTCTGGATCGAAGAACGGCATGCAGCGGCTCTCAAGGCCGCCGGAATCGGATATCATCGGCTAAGCGAAGTTCTTGCCTTACGTCTCCATTCCACATTGACGCGCTTTGCACAGCGCCTGGTCGGTATTCAGGAAACCCGCCAATTGCTCGCTCGGATGGAGCAGGAATACCCTGATCTGGTGAAGGAGGTACTGCGTACGGCCACCGTCCCTCGGATCGCCGAGGTCCTGCGCCGCTTGCTCGATGAAGGCATTCCAATCCGCAATACCCGCTTGCTTCTGGAGGCATTGGCAGAATGGAGCGAGCGCGAGCAAAACGCCGTCCTGCTCACCGAGTATGTTCGTGCTACCTTAAAACGCCAAATCTGCTTCCGGTATGCTAATGCCCATCGCGTCGTGGTCGCCTTTATCATCGAGCGTGAGAGCGAGGAAATCATCCGCGGCGCAGTACGGGAAACCGCCGTAGGCCCATATCTCGTCTTGGATGAATGGCAGAGCGAAAAGCTGCTTGCACAATTTCGTCAGATTCATGCGACCATCGCGCAAAGTAAGAGCCAGCCTGTCGTCCTCGGTTCGATGGATATCCGGCGTTTCGTGCGCGGTTTTCTCACGCGCAACGGAATCGACTTGCCTGTTCTGTCCTATCAAGATCTCGCCGCGGACTTCACGGTCCGGCCGATCGGATCCGTCAAGCTTCCAAAGGCGCCTTCCTCAGGAGGGCTCCTAACAGCTGCAAGCTAAGAGTGCGCAGCACTACCTTGTGAGTAGCCGATGAAATCTAATGACACCAGCTTCCGCCGATATCTGTGCTCCGCCAGTCCAAGGCTGCGGCCGGCTCTGCTTGCGATGCTGACTGTTGTGCTGCTCGCTGGTTGCGCTACCGCAGACAAACATGGCCTTTCACCGCAGCAGAGGTCCGCATCAGACCTCGCAGACAGCGAAGAGATCGACCCCGCCGCGCGCGAGCGCATTTCGCACGCGCTTGGCCGAGATGCTGATGAAGGGGCTCTGCGCGACGCATTGAAGCAACAGCCGAACAACATTGATGCGGCTATTCCTCTTGCGCGAGCCCTGCTGGCACGCAACTGTCCGAATGATGCGCTTGAGGTGCTCGACGGCGTGTTATTGGCAACCCCTGGCGACCTGCGCGCATTAAATGCCAAAGCAGTTGTTCTCGATCACGAGGGCCGTCATCAGGAAGCCCAAGAGCTATACCGCCAAGCTCTCGCGGCGGAACCTGCAAACCCGATGCTGCGCAACAATTTCGGACTGTCCCTCGCCCTTCAAGGCAAGATGGACGCCGGCGATGCCAGCGCAGCACCTCAGGCGGGCAGCCGGAAAGCATTGGCTCGTTCAAGATAAGGCGATCAAGAGCGGGCAGGAATAGCGAAGCGTGATGCTTAGCTGTCAGCTTGCCGACAGCTAGGCTTACTATGAGCGCGGAACCCCACTCCGGCGCGGCCTCGCCGACATAACAGGACGTGTTATGTTTCAAAACACTAAAGCTCTATCTAACAGCGAACGTGCGTCCGAGCTCGATGAAATGGGAACGAGCTCGGACGATGGCTCCCACACGGATAGCCCAAGATTCTTGGATGTATTCTCTGCTCTGAGTTTGGCGCCATCGAGCTGCTCCGTTGATGCATCTTTGGCAGCAGTCCCGCCATACGCGCTGGTTGACGAGCGGCCGGTGGTTGAGATCTCAAAATCTTCGTTTGAGAATAAGCTGGCAGATTTTTATGGAGGAGACATAGAGGATATTGCTGCCAATCCGCAGCGATACTCGCGCTGGGTTTCCGAAAAGGCTCACGCACAGCGGACACTGCATTTCGCTTCGGCACGAAGTCTATTTCGGAGAAATCGTGCTTTTTCAGCTATCAGCTTGGGAACAAGAGCGTCGGGCTTCTGAGAACGGAACCCGGAGGCCGCATGAGTGAGCTGTTCAAGGGCAACAATGATTGGCGCCATCAATTTCCTGGACGAGATGAAATCACCTCAACAATAGCTTTCCGGGTTACTCATCCGCTCGTCGAGAACGCGGGCGATATCTTGCTTGAACATCAGCTCCAGATCGACGGAAACAAACCGCTCGTTCTCTCCCACTCTTCCAATCCGGAAGCGAAAGCCCGCGCGGCAGCGTTGGGCTTTCTTGAGGTTAGTGACTCGATGATGGTGCTAGATCCCACCAAGCACGATGACAAATGGAAGAACGAAGGCGGCAATTGGCAGCGGGCGGGTAAGCCGCCTTTGTATCTTGCCGCGACTGAAGACAACAGCGGCAATGCCAAGTATACCGAGAGTGTAGCGAAGCCCGCGAACGATCCGTATGATGAGGAATATGACTTTATGTAGAGCCTACAGGCATCACACGAAGAGCGATTGGCCGGATCGGCGGGGCAAGATCAGGCCTCTATCTCATTTCCTGCTGCATGTACTCTTGAGCACCGACATCTTTTCCGTATCCGCAGGCGGAGTTGGACTGCGCTGTGGGTCCTTTCGTCTGGCGGAATCAAGCCGGACGAGCAGCAGATCGATTATCTCTCGGACTCCGCAGCCTCGTGTTCCTCCTGATCTGCAGCTTGCGCCAGCAAAGAGCCTCCTTGTATCAGCCGAAATGACGCGGTCTATCGGCACTGCGAAGCTACAGCGCGCGATGGCGGCGCACGATCTCCATGACACCCGGTCCTGCCATGTGAGGATCTCCTCCTCTGCCTTCCCGGGAAAAAACTTGCTCGCAAACCGTTTTCAGCCCTTTAGCCGCCGGCAGCGGACGGCATGATTGGTTGGCAGAATCTTGCCGGCATGAACGTCCTCCGGGAGGATCACATCCTCATCAAACCCGCTCGGCACTGCTACATCCACGCCCTTCTGGCATCTTGTCGTTCAGATAAGAGAGAGGAGAAATAGCGAAGTAGTTAACATGCGCCAACCAGGCTCCGGCTTGCAACCGCAAATCACATGACCGCGATCTGCGGTGCCCTTGGTATCCTTAATCTGAGTGACTTGTTGGCAGGTGATTTAAGGACGGTGAGCGGTGCGCTCGGCTTCCCTTTGCCTTACGTAAACCGCGACGGCCGGCAAGTGACTTCCACTGTCTCATCGAAGCTATCGCTGAGCATTTGTTTACCTCGCGCGTCAACAACCGATGGGCTTTTGCGGCAAATCTTCTCAATCGCGCTCCCCCGCGGCACCTGATGCGCGCGGCCGATAAACTACGCTGTTGTCGCACGTTCATCCTGGACTACTTCGGCGCAGTGTACTCAGAGGAGCTGCTCGCTGGCAGACAAATCGTCAAGCCGCTCATCGTGTAGAGCGAGATGTGTGACGGCAAGCTGCTGAGTGTTGTGCCAGCGTATATCGCGCTTGATCTACCCCCAAATCTCCAGAGACGCCAAGTTCTCCTGAGACGTTGTGCGCAAGGTTGTGTTCATGACATGTCGACGGTTACATTTGGCCACCTGAAGCCTTGGACTCGACGACGCGCACCACTCCGGCGGTTAGCGTCTATGCCGGCACGGTCAGATCAGATCGAGCAGCATGCTTCACGCTTCAGAACGACCTGCAGGTGGTTGTGATCCAGGATCATCGCACACCAGTCGTCACTCAGATGATCTGGTATAAGGTCGGTTCCGCGGATGAACCGCCCGGCAAATCGGGGCTTGCGCATTTCCTCGAACACCTGATGTTCAAGGGTACTTCCAAACATCCGGCGGATGAATTCTCCAAGGCCGTGCTGCGCGCCAGCGGCTACCAGAACGCCTTTACCGGGTTCGACTTCACCAGCTACTTCCAGCACGTGCCTCGAGAGCACCTCGGCAAGATGATGGAATTTGAAGCCGACCGCATGACCGGTCTCGTTCTCAAGGACGAGAACGTGCTCTCCGAGCGAGACGTCGTGCTGGAGGAATTCAATATGAGGGTCGCCAACCATCCAGGTAACCGGCTTGCTGAGCAGATGATGGCGGCGCTTTACCTCAACCACCCCTACGGCCACCCTATTATCGCGTGGCGCCAGGAAATCGAAAAGCTTACCCGAGAGGACGCGCTTGCCTTCTACCGGCGCTTCTATGCACCTAACAACGCGATCCTGATTGTTGCTGGCGACGTAGCCACCAAGGAAATGCGCTCCATGGTGAAGGAGACGTTTGGCGGCATCCCCGCGCAACCTTCGATTCCCAAGGAACGCCTGCGGCCGCAGGAACCGCCGCCGGCCGCGCAGCGCAGAGTGACACTGGCCGATGCCCGCGTCGAGCAGCCGGCCCTGCGCCGCTATTATCTCGTACCCTCGACTCGCAGCGCGGCCGCGGGCGAGGGTCCAGCGCTTGAGGTGCTCGAGCAGTTGATGGGCGGCGGCATTAACTCATATCTCTATCTCTCGCTGGTTGTCGAAAAGCAGCTCGCGGTCACCGCCAGGGCGAGCTACCACTCTGCCGCGCTCGATCCATCGCTATTCGAGATTTCCGTCATACCAAAGCCTGGCGCCAACCTCAGCCTGATCGAGCGCTGCATCGACGAGGTAATCGCCGGTATTGCCCGTAATCCCGCGAGTGCCGAAGATCTCCAGCGGGCGAAGACGCGGCTAACCGCGCAAGTCGCCTACGCCCAAGACAGTCAGGAACTGCTCGCTCACTGGTATGGCCGCGCCCTGACGACGGGACTATGCATCGAGGATGTACAACGCTGGCCGGACGACATCCGAGCGGTCGGCGCACCGCAGGTGCATGAGGCCGCGCGGATATGGCTCGACAAGAAACGAGCGGTAACCGGCTATCTCGTCAAAGAGTCTACCCCGCAACACTGGGAGACGCTCTAGTGATCCATCCTTGCACTCGACGCGGGATCCTCCTTGGAGGAGCCTCCCTCTCCATGGCGGTGCTCGCTTCGTCAAATTCGCATGCCGCACCACGATCACTGGACCGGACCAGGATCAAGCGTTTGATTTCGTCTTGCGGCATAGAAGCCTGGTTCGTGCAGGACTCCACTGTCCCATTGATCTCGATGGAATATGCCTTCACCGGCGGCGCGGCTCAGGATCCCGCTCAAAGACCTGGCGTAGCCCACATGGTTTCTGGGCTGCTCAAGGAAGGTTCCGGCAAATTTGACTTCAAGACCTTTCATCAGCGGCTGGACCGCCATGCCATTGAGCTGCGTTTTCACGTGACCCATGATCACTTCCGCGGTGCCTTGCGCACGATCAATGACAGCGCGGAGGAGGCCTTCGAGCTTTTACGGATCGCGCTAACCTCGCCGCGTTTTGAGGCCGCCGACGTCGAACGGAACCGTGCCGCTGTGCTTGCGCGCCTTCGGCACGACTCAACCGATCCTTCGTCGCTGGCTCGCCGCAAGTTCCTCGAAGTCGCTTTTGGGGATCATCCCTATGCTCGCCCAGTCGATGGCTACTTGGAAAGCGTGCCGAAGATAGAGGCCGAGGATCTCAAGGGTTATGTCCGGCGCGTCATTGCAAAAAGACACGTTCAAAATCGCGGTGGTCGGCGGGGTCGATCCAGGGGCCGTCTGCAAGCTGCTCGATAAGACCTTTGGCAGCCTGCCGAGCAACGCGGAAGCGATGCCGGTCGCCGACGTCATCGCAGCAAAGCCGCCGCAGCGGGTCTTTATTCAGCTCGATGTGCCGCAGACAGTTGTGACTTTTGGCGGTCCAGCCGTCCGTCGCAGCGAGCCGGGTTTCATGCCCGCCTGTATCGTCAACCACATTCTCGGCGGCGGCGGCCTGACGTCACGCCTGTTCCGCGAAGTCCGCGAGAAGCGCGGACTGGCTTATTCAGTCCGTGAGCAGCTTGTCTGGCTGGATCATTCAGCCATGTTTCTCGGTACCAGCGGCACCTGCGCCGATCGGGCCGGTGAAACGGTTGAAGAAATCGAGAAGCAGGTCCGACAGATCGCCGCGGAAGGACCGACTCAGCAGGAGCTCGATGACGCAAAGTCCTACCTGAAGGGCTCGCAACTGGTAGCTCTCAACACATCATCAAAACTGGCGCGAACGCTACTGCAGCATCAGCTTGACAAGTTGCCTATCGACTATCTCGAAAACCAGAATGCCGTCGTCGATGCGGTGACGCTGGAAGACGCCAAAGAGAGCAGCGCAGCGGCTGTGGGGCGGGGGTCTGCTCACAATTATCGTCGGCCGCGCCCCAAAGGACGCAGCGCAGGCGGCCATTGTGCCGTCCAGGACTACACCCCCGCCGGGCGCCGATCAGCTAGACACCGGCCCGACGACGCCGCCCAATTTATTTTCTAGCAGCCCATGTGCTTAGCTCTCGCGCGCAGAGAGGCCTTTAGCCACTCACCTTTAGCTCGTGGAGATATTCCTCGGCATGCCGAAAAGACGGCGATCTGATCCAGTAGACCTTTGATGGTCTGCGAAGCCATAGTCGGACCGCCTAGCATCCCCCCGATTTGCGCTTTCATCGAGCTCGCAATCTGACGCTACGTAAGACTCGGTCTCCCATTAAAATTTGATAGCGGCAGCGACAGCATCCATAGCGAACCTACGGCAATCCAACGATCACCATGGGCAGACTTTGATTCTTGCCCCGCATATTCCAGCCGCACACAAACCTCACGTAAATCACCAGTACAAGTGATTACTCCCATTGCCGGAGCTGCATCATCACGCGACGTTACTCGCTAGATGTTGAAAACGCTTATCAGTTGCAGAGCTCTCGCATCGGCGGTTCATTGCCCCTTCTTTCCGCCATGTTCGCACCCAAAGCAGTGACGCGCCGATAGCGCACTTTGCGCGCGGCAATAGCAAGAGCTCAGGAGATGTTTCTATGGTGAAGCCAGTGGTAATTGTAGTCGGTGCGGACAAGGGAGGAGTCGGCAAGACGACCGTATCACGAACGCTACTGGACTACTTTAGCGTCAATAACGTGCAAATACGCGCGTTCGACACGGAGTCGCCCCGGGGAACGCTGAAGCGCTTTTACCCCGGGATCACTGAGATCGTCGACATGACTGCGACGGCGGACCAGATGAAGATCTTCGATACCTTGAACTCAGGGCTGTCCGTCACTGTCATCGATGCTCGCGCAGGCCTACTGTCCTCTGCGCTGGCTTCCTTGCGCAACATCGGCTTTCTGGACTCGGCACGGTCTGGCCAGATCACATTTGCCGTGTTCCACATCCTGGGATCATCTATCGCGTCGCTAGACGAGATCGAGGAAACCGCGACTTTCATGACCGGTGCAAAGTACTACCTGGTCAAGAACTTCATCAACGACACTCAATTCTTCCAGTGGGATCAAGCCACTTATAATTCCTATTTTCATCGCATCAAACATGCGACTGAGTTGACCATCCCGAAGCTTAACGAGATGGCGTATGAGCAGGTGGAAGTCGCGTCCGTCCCGTTCATAGACTTCGTCGCGAACAAGGGACGCAATGATGAACCCGCGAACAACTCCTTCGTGCTGCGCGGCTATGTCCGGCACTGGCTGGCAAATGTCTGGAGCGAATTTGATCGCATCAACTTGACGGAATTGGCCGGGGCCAAGTCCGCCACCCGGGCCGGCGAGAAGTAGCCGTATATCCGGCAAGCTCGAGCCCACGCACAGAACGAAATTGATCTGCTGGCTATGTTAGCGACCCCCATCTACATCATCTGCTCACCTAGCCCGCAGGTCGGTAAAACCCTCATCGCTCGGGCCATGAGCGAGTTCTTGCTGCTGAAAGACGGTACAACGCTGTCGTTTGACGTCAACTTGAAAGAGCCATCATTGCTCGACTACCTGCCCAACATCACGGAGACCGCGGATGTGATCGACACATACGGCAAGATGCAGCTGATGGACCCTCTCATCGTTCACGATCGTGTACCCAAAGTAATCGATCTCGGCTTTCACGCCTTCGACGAATTCTTCAAGATGTGCGAGGAGATTGGCTTCGTCAAGGAGACGGCGCGGTGCTGTGTCACCCCTGTCGTACTCTTCGTCGCGGGCGCAGATCGCATCTCCTTTCGTGGTTACGAGATGCTGCGGCGGCGAATTCCCCCGGCCTCGCTGGTCATCATCCACAATGAATTCGCACTGCGCGGCGGATTACCTGAAGCGATGGACGGCGATCGGGTGATTCGAATTTCCGCACTACCGCTGTTCCTTAAGAGATATATAGATCGGCTTGGCTTTTCCTTCACTGGGTATCTGCGCAACGAGAAGGACTGGTCCACCGAGCTGCATCAATGGATCCGGCGGAATTACGGCATGTTTCGCGATCTGGATTCGAGTGTGACGCTGCGAAGGTGGGATCGGCCGCGGGGGACGGACATCGGTAGCCTACGTTGCACGAGGGCGACTTGAAGAGATCGGTCTGATCCCCCATCTATTTGTCTGGCCTATGAGAGGCCGTTGAGCGCTGAGTTCAACGGCGCTCGCAACGTGAACGCATTGCGTTTTGCTAATCTTCTCTTGGATGTCCATCCTATACCATGATCGTCCGCACGGACGCACGGGCGCAATTAACAGAGCTCATTCGGCAATGGCTCATGCAGACAGTCCGTCATGCAGGCAGTCCGTCCCGGAAGGCGTCGATTAAATTTTGACTTTTGTGACCGGCGAGGCGGATCGACGGACCCTCCTTCGGAGGTGCGCTCATAGCTGAAGGCCGAGCTTCCCGAGGACCTGATGCAGGAGCGCGCTTTTGATCGCGCGGGCAATCTCGTTTCGTATCTGGCGCCGAGGACCGGCTCGGCATCGGCATCGCCCGTCAGACCATGCTCAGCCAGTCGCTCATCCAAGCGGGTTTCAAATTGTACACCCATCACGCCGACGAGCCGCTCCTGCATTTCAGCATAATCTTGGGGTACCATACGCCTCACCACGCTTTCCATGGTTGCCATCGCGTCGCTAAATAGTCCCGAAATTCCGCCGCTTCCCGTCCCGCGCCGACGCCTCGGCCCTGGCCACATCGGCCTCGGTCACTTGAGACACATTCATGAAGCGCATGTCGGGAGCGTTGTGCCGCAGCTCCAGGGCGTCCCGCAGCTGGGCTTGGTAGGCAAGATAAACCTCGATCTCGTCGACATCCGCGTCGGGATCGGCACGGCGAAGTGAGTTGACCCTCTCGCGCGCGATCCCGTCAAGCGCTTCCAAGCGAAACAAGACGCGGTCGTTCTGGAGCAGTTCGCCGAGGCGCCCGTCATAGAGTCCGTCCTCGACATCAGCGTTCAGGCGTGCGGTCTGCATGCCGTTCCAGACCAAAGTAACGCGATCTTCGCAGCTCCCGTTCGCTCCCGAAGCCAACTCGAAATACTGCTCGCGTAAACGGGGCCTGACGGCTGCCTGCCGCAGATCTTCGGCGACCGCCAGGCGGAACGCCTAGTGATGGTAGTTCACGGTCTCTGCAGGCAGGCGCGTCAGCCCATTGCTGATGGCCTAGAGCCGCTGGAGGCCGGTCGAAAGTGTCTCGGGCAGGCTGTCGAGCTGATTGTGATCCACATTCAGGCGGCGCACCTCGGCCAAAATGGGCGCAGGCAAGGCGGTAAGGGACCGAGACGACAGATCTAGCGGCTGATTGAGATCACCCGTCCCCCGCCAAGCCGACGTTCGGCTTACCGCTTGTTGCCGATCCCCATGTTGCCCCTGCCCGTCTTCGGCAGCCCAGTTGGCCAGCACCTCCTCCGGCGAGGCAACCGCTCCGGCAGCGGACGTGTGCACGCCGGCCAAGGTCTCTCCCCACAGCGGTGCGGCCGGAGAGCCTGGTTCGGAGCTTTCCAAATCGGAAGTTGCGGAAGGAATACGAGTGACGAGCTGTTCTGTGTTCATCGATATCGTTTCTTCGGTAGCAAAATGAAGCGAATGCGCCGGGGCGGCGCATCTTAGAACCGCCAATCCTCCACTATGGCTGACGCGCCACCGGCCCACAAGGAGTGAGGTGCGATCCCACAAGCGTGCCGACAGGCACGAATGGCCCGGATACGCTTCTGCAACTAGCACCCACTGCAGACAGTGTAGCGAATCCAGACGGCGTTTCGCTCGCGGATCAATTGATATTGCAGTCCACCGGTCTCGCCTGCGAGCTCTGCGCCCATTGAGCCAAGCCTGCAAGGGAGTAGCGGCGCTCATGATACGAGCGCCACCTGTCGATAACCTGACGCAGTCCGGAGCGACGAAATGACGGATGGCGTTTGTAATTCCGTAACCTTGGGCTCAGCTCTCCGCAGACGAATCACTTTGTGCTGGACCGGCTGGTGGCGGGTGCCGGTCCGCCGGCAGCAGCGCGTTTAGGCCGGCAACTTTGCTGTGACGTGAGGCGAGGCGGCCATACTTCTCCCCGGGGTCAAACGCTTGGGCGATAGCTGAGCTCAAAAGCTTGCAGCCTATCGCGCTAACGCGCTTGGCTACGAGACGCAGCGCGCCCCGATGTCAACACCGCGGGCTCGCTAATTCTCTTCGACGCGGAGTTCCCAGCCATTTTAACATTGGTCACGTGAACCGGCAAACGGCGATCGGGCGGCTCTTCACGGTATCCTTCCGACTGGATAATCGGACAGGTGCATCTGTCACTGGTACGACAGATTTTCTGTGTCGAGCTCAGTGTAGCCTAGCTGCGCCGCGACCAAATAACTCGAGCAGCTAGTGCGCCTTGTTGATCTCGCGTTAAACACGCTTAACCCTATGAGCGCTGGAATTGTGCAGGACACACGTTCGCGGCGCATTGAAACCGCGAGGATCTGCCGCGATTTCTCGCCAAACGCGCGGCGTAGGATAATATTGACTTATAAGCGTCGCATACATCGGACTTCTCGCCTCCTCCGGACACGAGCGGGCGATACGCCGTTGTCGGCTCAACTATCCGGCAGGAATGCGGAGCCAGGGAACGACCGCTCGACGAGCATCGCCATGTTTTACACTTAAGGATCAACATCCGTGATGACTTCGATTGATGATACGCTAAGTGAGATCAGATGGCTGCGAAACGGAATCTGGCGCTGCCGCCGGCTACTTAACACCGACCTGCCTGGCACCGAACGCAAGGCCCTTGAGAAGCGTCTGCATGAACAGCTCTCTGCCTTTGAACGGCTCTCGTCGACGGCGTTTCCTTTCGCCTTGAGCTCTAAAGTGTATTCGGTCAGGAGCACCACAATCGGGCGAAGCGACTCCCCTGAAGCGCCCATAGAGAACGCCGCAATGGTATCAAGCGGTTGCATGGGGAAATCGATCAGCGGCTAACAAAAGAGGTTTCCTAGCCCAATCTGTTACAGCTCAGTCTAGCCGAAGGTAATCCTGAGAAATCTAAGGCAACCGCGATGAAACAAACGCGCTGATATTCCGGCAATCATTGGCTGTCGCAGCCGACTTAGCCACTTCCGCAAAAATACGTAGTCGCGGGCCACAATGCCATAAATTGATGACAGTACGGTCCACTGCCTCCACAGCCGACGCTGATTGCCCTTGGGACCAGCCACAGAGAGACGAAAGCAACTTCACAAAACCTCGAAGCCGCGAATGGCTACAGCGCTGAACAAAGCGCAACTGCTGCAGCACGAAACTCGAAATTCAAGGCCGCACCACGCCTGGGCAACTGTATCGCTAATCGAGCCAATCCAATCACGGATCGGTCCCACCCAGCCGACTGCGCCTCGGCAGGCTGATGCTCCAGCCCGGTCGACCTTCAGCCACCAAGCTGGCCAACCCCGCCGCCCGTCAGTCTGAATACTTCACTATCGTTCGAGTTCGCAACTGCCGCGTCTCTCGATGAGGGCCTACCGGGCGCTTGTTGAGCGATTGTCTCGGTGCATCGTTTTCGTTTGCCGCGGTTGGCATCATGCGCCGGCATTCGCGGTGCAAGTTTTTGAAATTGTCCCTAAGACAAAACATGGCCACGTCAACATCGCTACGGCCTGTAAAGCGGTCACAGAAGCGGATCACGTCTGATTTGCACGACGCCAAGACTTCCTCGGCTCGCCGATCTCGCGCGCGAGCGTGTCCTGTGCACCATGTCGCAGCGATCGCGATCGCAGCGAGGACGGCTGCAAAGCGATGCGCATTGCAAGTCCAGCCCATTCGTCGCTCTTGATTGACCAAACCCCTCATAAGACGCCTGTGCTTCTCTGTTTTTCTTTGCCCCGAGAGGTGATCTGTTTACCGGATTGGAATGCCTCGGCAGCCATGAGTCTCGCTTCTCGCGGGCCGGCTGCAATGATTGCCGCGCTCCGAATCATTATCCCGCCACTCGCAACACGCATTGCGAAGACCGCGACAAACAGAGATCGGCCGTTTAGCACTTATGTGCCCATGTTGGCTCCCAATATGGTTTTCTGCTTCGCCATGCCTACAACCTGACGTTACGGTCGATTCAAGCACTTTGAGCGCGCGGGCACCGCATATCATCTCGGTCAGCGCTTTCGCCAAGCGACCGTCTACAGGCCTTCTCCGCCGAGTAGATCGGATGGCGCGTCAGTCGGATGGCATGGAGTTGTGCATCATTGACGAGCTCTACGGCCGCATATTCGCCAAAGCACGATCTCGAACGCGAGAGGCTTGGCATGATCCTTGGGTGCCGCCTCACGGCCCTGCATGTGCGGTTGGAGACGCGAGCGTCAAAGTCCTACAATAGGATGCGGCGATTTAAGACGCGGAGTGGAGACAGATAAAACGCCTCCCTTGCCGCTAACCGCCCAGTTATCACTTCGAACGGCACGCGGATTGCTGGGTAAGTATCAGCTAGTTGCCGGGAAGGAAGCGGCTCAGGCGGAGCCGGAGTTCCAATGAGACTTATTCGATTCATGTTAATCGACCTGGCGCTGATGCTGGTCGCACCTGAGAGTGCAGAGGCTACGATCAGCTACTGGGCAGACTTCAAATCGGCTCGCGAAGCTGTGGGATCATTGATGCCGATTTCCGGCCGCGGGCCAGTATTCAGCTTTGGCGTGAGCCGGCATCTTTGCCCCCCAACCTCTCAAGCCGCGCCATTCAACATTCACCAGAAGGCCTCGGCCCGGCCAAGCAGACCAAAGACCTCGCGTTGCTGGAAAGGCGGCGCTTAACTCTTAAGGTAAGCGCGCCGGCCACCGTACCGATTGCCACGATCCACCGGCGTGGAGCTGCTCAACAAGGCTCCGGACTTGAAACCGCTCTGCACGCCTCCCTCCCACTTTATACCCTCTTGCGAGCAGCAGCGCCGTGCTGGAGCGGAATAGACTGGATGGCCAGCAGCATAACGATCACCTCCAGTGCAGCCGCTAGGCTCCTCACTTAGATGGAAGATACAGCACATGGGCGGGTTCACCAAAGAAGCCAAGAAGGGCTATATTGAGGTTGCCTTCAACGGCTCGCTCGCGAGCATTCTGCTTGATACGCAGTTCAGCGTACCGGCCAAAGGCGTCACAGCGATTTTTGGTCCGCCTGGGTGCGGCAAAACTACACTCGCGCGCTGCATCGCTGGCGTGCAGCGTCTGCCGAATGGCTTCTGTGCGATTGATGGGGAGATTTGGCAAGATGAGACGACGTTTCGACCGCCTCATCTGCGTCGCGTCGCATATGTATTTCAGCTACCGATCCTCTCTTCTCATTTGTCGGTACGACGCACCCTTTTATACAACGCGTCAAACTCGGAACCGACACTGATCGATTTTGATGGTGTGGTCGAATTGCTCGGCTTGGCGCCACTGCTCGAGCGTACGCCATCACATCTTTCCAAGACCGAGCGGCAGCGACTTGCCCTTGGCAGTGCGCTGCTAGGCCAGCCTCGGCTACTCCTGCTGGACGATCCACTCATTGTGCGCGACCGCTCCGCCAAATGCGAGATCCTGCCATTTCTCGAACGCATCCTGCAATCGCTTGCGTTGCCGATGATCTACATCAGCCATGACATCACCGATATCGAACGTCTCGCCGATCATCTCGTCATGATGAAAGATGGCACCGTGACTGCGGCCGGTCCGCTCAATGTCACCCAGAGCGACCCGGCGCTCGCCAGCCGCAGTGAAGCGGCAATCTGTCTGGATACTATGGTCGGCGGTTATGACGGGCGCTACGGGCTGGTCAAGCTCCGCCTCAAATCCGCGCGCTTTCTGATACCAGCAGTACCGCTAAGGCCGGGCGCAAGGCTGCGGCTGCGCATCGCTGCCGGCGACGTCAGCATTGCGTGCGAACCTCCGCGCGCAAGCTCTATCCTCAATGTATTTCGAGCACGCATAACGGCCTCTCTGCCGCACGGCGATGCTGAGGTCACCTTGGTTCTGACCCTTGAAACTGGCCACTCTGGCGTGCCGCTTTTGGCGCGCATCACGCGCCGCTCCTTTGATGCCCTACGGCTCAGTATTGGAGCGGAAGTATTCGCGGAAGAGCTATGCGGGAAACTGGGTGATGAC
>NZ_AJQE01000416.1 GCF_000261685.1 Bradyrhizobium genomosp. I (2014)
TGCTTCGCTTCGCTCGCAATGACGATGTGGTACGAGCCGACCGCCCCTACGACAACCGCATATCCAGCAGCCGCCGTCCTTCGCTCTTCAGCAGTTTCTTCACCGCGCTCGACGCCACCACCTCGCCGTCATTGGCGTAGGCCTCGTGGTTCTTCTCGATGTCATCGAGGCGGTAGAGGTAGTTGACCATGATGCCCGCCGACTCGCGCATGCCCTTCGGCGAGAGGTCTCCGAGCCAGTTGATGCGCTCGAGCCTTGCGCCGTTGCCGAGATGGAAGCGGGCGACGGAATCGATCAGCCTGCCCTTCGGCGTGCGTGCCTTGAGGAAGTAATGCGCCGCGAGCGGCTCCAGCACGCCGCGCAGCAGCGCGGCCGTCTCGGGGCTCTCGAACCATTTGGGATCGTCGAGACGCTTCAGCACCTCGCGGTCCTCGTCCGACAGCGGCAAATCCTTGTCCTGCTTCACCCATGGCATGAAGCCCGGCACCGGCGACAGCGTCACGAAGGTGTCGAGCTTCGGCAACTCGCGGCGCAGCTCTTCCACCACCTGCTTGATCAGGAAGCTGCCGAAGGAGATGCCGCCCAGGCCGCGCTGGGTATTGGAGATCGAATAGAACACGGCGGTGCGCGCCTTCTCGATGGGAAGGTGCCGGCGGTCGACCGCGAGAAGCGGCGCAATCGCGCCGGGGATGGTTTCGGTCAGCGCCACCTCGACGAAGATCAGCGGCTCGTCGACCATGGCGGGATGGAAGAAGGCGTAGCAGCGGCGGTCGACCGGATCGATGCGGCGGCGCAGATCGTCCCAGTCGCTGATCTCATGCACGGCTTCGTAACGGATGATCTTTTCGAGGATGTTGGCCGGGGTCGACCAGTCGATCCTGCGCAGCACGAGAAACCCCCTGTTGAACCACGAAGAGAGAAGGTGCGAGACGTCGCGGTCGAGCGCGGCGAGATCGGTGTGCCCGTTCATCATGCCGAGCAAGTCCGCGCGCATGCTGACGAGATCGCCGGTGCCGCCCGGCGCACGGTTGAGGCGGCGGATCAGCTCCTGCCGCCGCGGCTCGGAGGCGAAGTGCAGGGAGCTCGCGTCCTCGTCGCTCGGCTGGGCGCGCCATTTCTCGATCGCCCTGGACAGGCGCTCCCGATCGGGGCCGAAATCGCGCACCAGTCCCTCGAAGAAGGCGCGGCGTCCTGCCGCATCCAGCCCCCGGTAGATGTCGAGCACCTCACGCGCCATCGCCGTGCCGGAGGCTTCGCCCCGGCCCGACAGCAGCGCATCGCAGAGCTCGATCAGCCCATCGGCACCCCGCCTGGTGTCGGCGGAGTCTCCACGGCGAAGCAGCGTGCGGCCGCGCTCGGAGATGGTGGCGAGCAGGTCGGAGAAGAAGGCGTTGGCCATCTGGGCTTTCGTGTCAGGTTTGTGCGAAGCGGGAGCTTACACGGGATTTGGGTGGAAGCCGATCACAATCAAGCAGGGCGATATGGCATCTTTAGTTCGGCCGTGCGTTTGGAGAATGCCGTCATGTCCGGGCGAACGTGCTGAGATCACATACGGCCGTTTGAGGCATTCCAGTTGCCACATCGTCATGGCCGGGCTTGTCCCGGCCATCCACGCCTTGCCACGCGGCACGAAGAACGTGGATGCCCGGGCCTTCGCCTCGCCGAAGCCGCTTCGGCCGCGCAGGCGGGACAAGCCCGGGCATGACGACCTCTTGTCAATGCCGGCAGCCTACTTCCCCGCAAACTCCGTCGGCGTCCGTCCCGTCACCTGGCGGAACGCGGCCGAGAATGCTGGCACGCTGGCGTAGCCGAGCTGGGTGGCGAGCTGCTTCACCGACACGCTCGCATCCGTCGACAGGCGCTGGATCGCGGAGGCGATGCGGGCGCGCTGGCACCAGCTCTTGAAGCTCAGCTGCGTCTCGCTCGAGAACAACCGCGACAGCGTGCGCGCGGAAGTTCCGACCTCGCGCGCCAGCGCCTCGATCTCGTGCAGGCCGGTGGGATCGTCGAGCACGATCATGGCGGCGCGGCGGCAGCGCGGCTCGCGCGGCAATGGCACGAAGGTCGCGGAATCCTCGGCCTGGTGCAATTCCAGCATCACCAGGCGCACCAGCAGCTCGGTCCGCGCCTCGGTGTTGCGGGCGTCGAACAGCGCCAGGATCGCCTGGTGCAGCAGCGGCGAGACCCGCACCACGAACTCGCTGGTCAGACCGCTGTAACGCCGCTCGCGCTTGAGCCAGGGCAGCTCGAAATACAGCGTGCGCATCTCGATGTCGGCGAGCAGGTCGATGGCATGCTCGAGCCGGGCCGGCACCCAGACCGCGCGGTCCGGCGGCACCAGCCAGCGCCCCCCGGGCGTCGTCACCTGCATCGTGCCCTTCGCGGCATAGATCAGCTGCGCCTCGCGGTGCAGGTGCGGCTCGATCCGCATCCCTTTCGGATAATCGCGGGCGACCAGGTGCACGCCCGCGGGCGAGCGGTGATTGCTCCGGACCTCCCGCAGGATTGGCGTTTCCAAGATTGGCGTTTCCAAGACAGTCATTGGCGGCATCCCGTCATGGGCACGACATATAACTCATTTCGGAGCAGGAGAGGATTCGTATGAACAGCCCCGGTCGGGTCATCAGTTTCGTCAACGCGGGCCATTTCATCGACCACTATTCGATGCTGATCTTCGCCGCCGCCGTGATCATCATGGGCCCGGCGCTCGGCATGGCCTATTCGGAACTCCTGCCTTACGCGACGCCGGGCTTCGTCGCCTTCGGCGCCGGCTCGCTGCTCACCGGCTGGCTCGGGGACCGCTGGAGCCGCCGCCATATGATGCTGATCTTCTTCGTCGGCATCGGCGCCTCGATGATCGCGGTCGGCTTCGTGCAGACACAGGTCGAGCTCGGCGCGGCGCTGCTCGCGATCGGCATCTTCGCCTCGATCTATCACCCCGTCGGCACCGCCATGATCGTGTCCTATGCCGACAGGCTCGGCCGCGAGATGGGCATCAACGGCGTCTGGGGCAATCTCGGCGTTGCCTCCTCCGCGCTGGTCACCGGCGTGATCGGCCAGTATCTCGGCTGGCGCTTTGCATTCATCGTTCCCGGCGTGGTCACCGTCCTGATCGGTATCGGCTTTGCGATGAGCGTCGTGCACGAGGACCGCAAGGGCTCGAAGCAGGCCGCGGCGCAGGCGCGGGTGGCAAGACAGGACATGTGGCGCGTGATCCTGGCGCTGCTGATCGTGGTGATCGCGATCTCGACGACCTTCAACGCCGTCACCGTGGCGCTGCCGAAGCTGTTTGCGGAGCGGCTGGCCGATCTCACCAGGAGCCCGGCGCTGCTCGGGGTCATCGCCGCCTGTGTCTACGTGTTCGGCGCGATGACCCAGTACACGATCGGCCGGCTGCTCGACCGCTACTCGCTGAAGACGGTGGCGCTGCCGCTGTCCTTCATGCTGGCGCCGTTCTTGTATCTGGCCGCGAGCCTGTCCAATTTGCCGCTGATCGTGGTCTCGATCGGCATCGTCATGGGCGCATTCGGGCAGGTCACGGTGAACGACGCCATGGTCGGCAAGTACACCACCGAGGAGTGGCGCTCGCGCGCCTATGCCGTGCGCTATTTCGTCGGCTTCACTGCGGCGGGCGCGTCCGTCGGCCTGGTCGCCTGGCTCTACGAGCAGGGCGGCTTCGTCACCATGCTGCACGCCTTCGCCGCGCTCTGCCTGCTCGCGATCGCGGCCGCGCTGATCCTGCCGCGCGAAATCAGGACGCCCGTGGCGGCGTGAGGGGGCACGAGCGTGGCTCAAGGCCGGGCTCTCTCCACTCGTTATTTGCGACGAGGCGTTGCGATGAAGCAGCCGGGGAGGGGCTCTGGCTTGCCCGCAGCAATGACGGTGAACGTCGCCAGGTCACGGATGCCACCCATCATGCCATTCTGCCAGTGTTTTGCCCGACGGCGCAAGTCGCTTCGGTAGGGCCGAAATTTTCGCAAGGTTTTTCAACCCCATCCCTACTGTGCATGGGGTTGTTTTCGCACTTTTCGTTTTTGACCCCGCCGCGCCTGGTGGAACCCGAGCCGCCTTCCGCGGGTTCTATCCCTGTGGCGCCCCGACACCGGCGCAGATGAAGGGGGAAAGACACCTGCATGCCATGGCGCCTGCTCCGACCGGTCGTCCTCGTCCCTGCGGCGCTTGTCCTCACCACCCTTGCGGCCAGTGCCGAAGCCGGCAAATCGGCCGGACCGTCGGAATTCCTCCTGATCGTACAGATCGCCTTGCTGATCGCGGTCGGCCGCGGGCTCGGCGAGATCATGCAGCGGATCGGCCAGCCCTCGGTGATCGGCGAACTGCTCGCCGGCATCATCCTGGGGCCGTCGCTGTTCGGCTGGATCTGGCCCGAGGCGCAGCACGCGATCTTCCCGAACGCGCCCGAGCAGAGGGCGATGATCGACGGCATCGCGCAAGTGGGCATCCTGCTGCTGCTGTTGCTCACCGGCATGGAAACCGACCTCAAGCTGGTTCGGAAGGTCGGCAAGGCCGCGATCGCGATCTCGATCGCCGGCATCGTCGTGCCCTTCGCCTGCGGCTTTGCGCTGGGTGAGTTCCTGCCCGACGCGCTGCTCCCTAATCCGCAACAGCGCCTCGTGGCCTCGCTGTTCATGGGCACGGCGCTGTCGATCTCCTCGGTGAAGATCGTCGCCGTGGTGGTGCGCGAGATGAACTTCATGCGCCGCAACGTCGGGCAGATCATCGTCGCGACCGCCGTCATCGACGACACCATCGGCTGGATCATCATCGCCGTCATCTTCAGCCTGGCCTCGCACGGCACGCTCGATATTGCCTCGGTGGCGAAAGCCGTGCTGGGAACGCTCGCCTTCCTCGCCGTCAGCTTCACCATCGGGCGCCGCCTCGTGTTTCAGCTGATCCGCTGGGCCAACGACAATCTCGTCAGTGCGGCGGCTGTCATCACGGTTATCCTGCTGTTGATGAGCGTCATGGCGATGATCACGCATCTGGTCGGCGTCCACACCGTGCTGGGCGCCTTCGTCGCCGGCGTCCTGGTCGGCGAGTCTCCGATCCTGACGCGGCAGATCGACGAGCGCCTGCGCGGACTGATCTCGAGCTTCTTCATGCCGGTGTTCTTCGGCCTCGCCGGCCTCAGCGCCGATCTCTCGGTGCTGCGTGATCCCGATCTGCTGATGCTCACAGGCCTCCTGGTCGTGATCGCCAGCGTCGGCAAGTTCGGCGGAGCCTTCGTCGGTGGCACCGTTGGCGGCCTCAGCACCCGGGAGTCGCTGGCGCTCGCGAGCGGGATGAATGCCCGTGGCTCGACCGAAGTCATCATCGCCACCATTGGCCTCTCCATCGGCGTGCTCAGCCAGAACCTGTTCACGATGATCGTGACCATGGCGATCGTGACCACGATGGCGATGCCGCCGATGCTGCGTGCGGCGCTGGCTCGGTTGCCGATGAACAAGGAGGAGAAGGAACGCCTGGAGCGGGAGGAATTCGAGAAACGCGGCTTCGTCGCCAATCTCGAGCGCCCTCTGCTCGCCGTGGACGAGAGCGTCAACGCCACCTTCGCCGCCCGCATCGCGGGCCTGATCGCCGGCATGCGCGGCCTGCCGATCACAGTGCTGCATATCGGCCAGCGCGCCAAGGAGCAGGAGAAAGGGCGCGACGAGAAAGATAGCCACGAAGCCGTGGTGAAGAAGGCCGCCGAGACGGTGTCGATCAACAGCGCTGGAGACGCCGGCAAATTCGATGTCGTCACCCGTACGAGGCAGACGGAGCTCGGCGCGACGATCGCTGACGAAGCGCGCAAGGGATTCGACCTCCTGGTCGTCGGCATCGACAGGGTGACCGCGACCAAGGACCGCTTCGACCGGAGGATCGACGACATCGCCGCGCAGTTCGAAGGACCGCTCGCGATCGTCGCGGCCAAGGGCAGGCATCTGAAGCAGCCGATGCCCGACACCCTCAACATCCTCGTTCCGGTTTCGGGCAGCGGCGTCTCCAAGCGCGGCGCCGAGATTGCGGTCGCGTTGGCGCAGGCGGGATCGGGCTCGCTCCGGGTGATCTATGTCGCGACGACGCGCGACAAGGGGGCACAGCGCGGCGCCTCCCGCGGACTGAGCCAGGAGACGGCCATCCTCAAGGACGCCAGCGATCTCGCCGCCCGCTACGACGTCGACATCACCACCACGCTGCGGGTGAACCGGGCGCCGGAGGCGGCGATCCTGCGCGAGATCGACACCACCGACGTCGATCTCGTCGTGATGGGGGTCGACCGCATCCAGGCCGATCATCTCTCCTTCGGCGGCGTCGCCGACGCTGTGCTCAGGCAGTCGAAGGTCTCGGTGCTCCTGGTGTCGAGCGGCGAGGTGCGGCAGGCTCCGGCGGAGAAGGCTTGAGCCCTCGCCGTCATTGCGAGCGGAGCGAAGCAATCCAGACTCTCACTGCGGAAAGATTCTGGATTGCTTCGCTGCGCTCGCAATGACGATGTGGATGTTCGGCGCCTAGGTCTTCACCTCCGCCACCTTCTCCACCTTCGGCGCCTTCTTCGACGCGCGCCAGTTCTCGAAGCGCTGCACCACCACGAAGAAGGCGGGCACGAACAGCACCGCGAGACAGGTCGAGGCCAGCATGCCCGAGAACACGGTGATGCCGATCGACTTGCGGGCGCTGGCGCCGGCGCCGGTGGCGAGCACCAGGGGCACCACGCCGAGGATGAAGGCGAACGAGGTCATCAGGATCGGGCGGAAACGGGCGCGCGCGGCTTCGATGGCGGACTCCAGGATCGGCTTGCCGTCGCGGCCGTGCAGCTCGAGACCGACCTCGACGATCAGGATGGCGTTCTTGGCCGAGAGTGCGATCAGCAGGATCAGACCGATCTGGCAATAGAGGTTGTTGTCGATCTTGAGCCCGGAGAGGATCAGCATCGGCCCGAGCAGCGACAGCGGCACCGCGAGGATCACCGAGATCGGCGCGTACCAGCTCTCATACTGTCCGGCGAGCACGAGATAGACCAGCAGCATGGCGAGGCCGAACACCCAGTAGATCTGGTTCGAGACCGCCTTCTCCTGATACGACATCGCAGTCCATTCATAACCGGTCCCGGGCGGCAGCGTCTTGTCCGCGATCTCCTCCATCAGCTTCAGGGATTGGCCGGAGGAGTAGCCCTGGGCCGGCAGGCCGATCACGGTCGAGGACGGATAGAGGTTGTAGAGGCTGATCAGCGACGGGCCGGTGGCCGGCGTGATCTTGGCGACGGTGCCGATCGGGATCATGTCGCCGTTCGAGTTGCGCACCTGCATGTTGGCGATGTCGCGCTCGGTGACGCGGAATGCCGCATCGGCCTGGGTGTAGACCTGGAACACGCGGCCGAACTTGTTGAACTGGTTGACGAAGGACGAGCCGAGATAGGTGGACAGTGCCGAGAACACCTGGTCGGTGGTGACGTGCAGGGTCTGGGTCTTGACGCGGTCGATCTCGACGTCGAATTGCGGCACCGAGGAGCGGAACGAGGACTGAACGCGCTGCAGCGCGCTTTGGCTCTGGGCGTTGGAGATCATCGTCCCGGTGATGGCTTGAAGTTTCGCGAAATCGCTGTTGCCGTCGCGCAGCTCGACCTGCATCGAGAAGCCGGCGGCGTTGCCGATACCCTGGATCGGCGGCGGCGGCAGCACGATGGTGCGCGCCTCCATGATGGTCGCGAGCTTGTCGTTCAGTCCGTAGACCAGCGAGCGCAGATCCTCGCCGGGCCCCTTGCGGGCCTCCCAATCCTTCAGGATGATGTAGGCGACGCCGGCATTGGCAAGGCTGGCGCTGTTGTCGAGTGCGGAGATGCCGGCGATGGTGATGACCTGCTGCACGCCCGGCGTCTCCTTGATCAGCTCGCTCGCCCTGTCGAGCACGGCTTGCGTCCGCTCCAGTGCGGCGCCGTCGGGCAGCTGCACGGCGGCGATCAGATAGCCCTGGTCCTCGATCGGCAGGAAGCCGGTCGGCACCCGCGACAGACCGTAGCCGCTGGCTCCGATGACCAGCAGCGCGAACGCGACCGAGATGGTGGCGTGCTTCACGAGGAACGTGATCAGCCTCGTGTAGCCGCGCTCGACGCGATTGTAGACCGCATTGAAACCTCTATAGAAGAAATTGCGCTGCTCCGGCGGCACCGTCGGCCGCAGCCAGAGCGCGCATTGCGTCGGCTTCAAGGTCGCGGCGTTGATGGCGGACAGCAGCGCGGTCGCGGCGATCACCAGCGCGAATTGCGAATAGATGCGCCCGGTCAGCCCCGCGAGGAACGAGGCCGGCAGGAATACCGAGATCAGCACCAGCGTGATGCCGACGATCGGCGCGAACAGCTGGTCCATCGCCTTGATCGCGGCGTCGTGGCCGTTCATGCCCTGCTCGATGTTGTGGGCGGCGCCTTCGACCACGACGATGGCGTCGTCGACGACGATGCCGATCGCAAGCACGATCGCGAACAGGGTCGACATGTTGATGGTGAAGCCGAGCGCCGCCATAGCGGCAAAGGCGCCGATGATGGTCACCGGCACCGTCGTCGCCGGCACCAGCATCGCGCGCCAGTCCTGCAGGAACACGAGGATCACGACCAGCACCAGCAGGCCGGCCTCGATCAGCGTCATGTAGACCTCGTGCACGGAGGCCTCGACGAACTTGGTGGTGTCGAACGGCGTGTCGTACTTGATGCCTTCCGGAAACCGCTTGGCGAGCTCGGCCATCTTCTTCTCGACGGCCCGCTCGACCTCGAGCGCGTTGGCGCCGGGCGACTGGAATACGCCGATGCCGACGGCCGGCTGCTTGTTGAGCGAGAAGATCTGGCTGTAGGTCTGCGCGCCGAGCTCGACCCAGCCGACGTCGCGCACCCGCGTGACGTCGCCGTTGCTGCCCGACTTGACGATGATGTTCTCGAACTGGCCGGCGTCGTCGAGCCGTCCGTTGACGTTGAGCGTGTACTGGAAAGCCTGTCCCGGCGGCGTCGGCGGCGCGCCGACCTGGCCGGCCGAGACCTGCTGGCTCTGCTGCTGGATCGCCTGGATCACGTCCTGCGGCACCAGGCCGCGGGCTTGCAGCTTGTTGGGATCGAGCCAGATTCGCATCGAATACTGGCCGGCGCCGAACACCGTGACGTTGCCGACGCCGGGCAGGCGCGAGAGCTCGTCGCGAATGTTGATGGTGGCGTAATTGCTCAGATACAGGCTGTCGTACCTTGCGTCCGGCGAGGTCAGCGTCACGAACAGCAGGATCGAGGTCGACCGCTTCTGCACGGTGACGCCCTGGTTCTGCACCGCCTGCGGCAATTGCGACAGCGCGCTGGAGACGCGGTTCTGCACCAGCACCTGCGCGAAGTTGAGATCGGTGCCGATCTTGAAGGTCACGGTCAGCGTGTAGGTGCCGTCGGAGCCGCTGTAGGACTGCATGTACAGCATGTCCTCGACGCCGTTGACTTGTTGTTCTATCGGCAAGGCGACCGTGTCGATCACGGTCTTGGCGCTGGCGCCGGGATAGCGCGTGGTGACCTGCACGGTCGGCGGCACCACGTCGGGATATTGCGCGATCGCGAGGTTGAACAGCGCGACGCCGCCGATCAGGATCATCAGCAGCGCGATGACGTTCGAGAGGACCGGCCGCTCGATGAAGAACTTTGAGATCATGGCCGGCGGCTCCTACTCGGCAGGTATTACTTGGCAGACGCCTGGGACTGGTCGATCTTCGTCACCTGCGGGTCGATCTTCTGCCCCGGGATCACCCGCAGCAGCCCCGCAGTCACGACTCTGTCGTCCGGCTTCAAGCCGCTCTCGATCACGCGCAGGCCGTTGTCGACGGGGCCGATCTGCACCTTGCGCTGCTCGACCACGTTGTCGCCATTGACCACCAGCAGATAGCGGCCGCCCTGGTCGCTGCCGAGCGCAGTGTCGGGAACGAGCAGGGCGTTCTTCTCCTGGTCGAAAGGCACGCGGACGCGGACGAAATAGCCGGGCAGCAGCACCCGTTTGTCGTTGGGAACGAGGCCGCGGACCGCCAGCGTGCCCGTCGACTGGTTGAGGGTCGGCGAGACGTAGTCGAGCTTGCCCTCATGCGGATAGCCGGTCTCGGTCTGGAGCCCGATCTGGATCGGGAATTGCTTGAGGTCGGCGGGCGTCAGTCCGCGGCGCACCGCCTCTGCGCGGATACGCAGCACATCCTGCTCGTTGACGGTGAAGTTCACATAGATCGGGTCCATTGCGACGATGGTGGCGAGCTGGGTCGGCGAGGAGACGCCGACGAGCTCGCCGATCGAGACCAGATGGGCGCTGACGATGCCGTCGAACGGCGCCGTGACCTTGGTGTAGCCGTAATTGACCTCGGCGAGCCTGGTGTTGGCCTGGGCCTGCTGGAGGTTGGCCTGCGCGTTGTCGCGGTTCGAGGTCGAGGTGTCGAGCGTGGCCTGCGAGACGGCCTGGCGCTGCACCAGTTCGGCCTGCCGCTTGTAGTCGGTTTCCGCCTGCCGGAGCGAGGCCTGCGCGCCGGCCTCGGCTGCCTGCGCCTGCTCGAGCTTGAGCTTGTAGGTCTCCGGCTCGATCGTGAACAGCTGGGTGCCCTGCTTGACGAAGGCGCCGTCCTGATAGTCGATCGTCTGCAGAAAGCCCTGCACGCGCGCGACGAGATCGACGCTCTTGATCGGCGCGGTGTTGCCGGTGGCCTCGATGTAGCGCGTCACCGGACGCTGCACCGGCGTCGCGACGTCCACCTTGGGCGGCGGCGGCGCCACGAACGTGTTCTTGTCCTCGCAGCCGGCGAGCACGGCCACGGCCACTGCTGCGGCCAGTCCCCTCCCGATATGCCTCCACGCTCCATTGCGCCGTGCGGGAGATGCGGGATTCGCTGAGGTCATTCGGTGGTCCCCGATGAGTGTCTGTCGGTGGCAGGCTAGCAACAAATGACTGGCCGTGGAACACCATAGCCATGGCAGTCACCAGGCTTGCACCGTAATCGGCCATGTGGCCTTGAACGAGGCCACGACCAACGGCACGTTGCGCAAGGCCGACGACGACAACGGCCTGAAGGACGCGCCGATCCGGACGGAATGGTCCGTCAGCACGATCGGGTCAGACTCCGGTCGCAGCTGTCCCTCGCGCATGCCAGGCCGCAAGCACGTCCCGCTCTTCATCGGCGGTCAGCCCGATGACCGGGCCGTTGCTGGCGTCGAGCCAATGAAGCGTGTCGCGTGCGGTGACCGCGACCGGTCGCGAGGTCAGTCCGGCCGCGCGCGCCGGCGAGGTGTCGCGTGTCAGGAAGCCGGCGAAGTCGGGCAATGGCAGCCACATCGGCAGCGACCGCGGACCCGCCCAGCGCCGCACGTCGTGCGCCTCGAGAAAGGCGCGATCGACCCAGGTGAAGGTGCAGGACGCGTTGAGCGCGGCTGCGCACTCGGCCAGGAATTCGCCGCGCGTGCGAATTGGCCCGATCCCGTCATAGATGCCGGTGAGACGGGTTTCTGCCGCATGCACGATCCATTGCGCGAGGTCGCGCACGTCGATGAATTGGACGGCATCCTCCGGCGATCCCGGCGCCAGCACCTCGCCGCCGTGCGCCAGACGCGCCGGCCAGTAGGCGAACCGTCCGGTCGGGTCCTCCGGCCCGGCGATCAGGCCGGCGCGGCAGATGAAGGCGTCGTTGCCGACCGTTTGCTCGCAGGCGACCTTGGCGGCGCCGTAGATGGCGTCGGTGCTTTGCTCGATCTCCGCGTCAACAGGCTCGCGCAGCGGCGCGGTGTCGGCGCGTTGCCCCGGGATGCGGTTGTCCGCATACACACTGATCGTCGACACGAAGGTCCAATGCACCCCCGGCCGCTTCAGCGCGGCGACCGCGCGCCGAACTTGGCCGGGATGACGCGCGACATCGACCACGGCGTCGAATGTCTCGCTCGCAACCGGCGCAAGACCGTCGGCCATGTCGCGGTCGATCCGCACGAAGCGGGCGCCCGCCGCAATCGGCCCCGCAAGGCCGCGGGCCGCGCAGGTCACCTCGTGGCCGGCGGCACAGGCATGGCTTGCAATCGCCCGGCCGAGAAACTGGCTCCCGCCGAGAATGAGGATGCGCATGAGGTGATCCGTTTCGCCGATGAGATCGCGAGACTACAACGTCCGGTAGCGGTTGCAACCGATCCCTCAGCGCGGCCTGATCTCCGCATACTTCGCCATCGCCTTCTCGAACTTCCGGTTGAACAGCCACATCGCGGCGAGGATCTCGCGATAGCTTGCCGAGCTGCGCGCCCGGTCGGCCCGGCCGAATGCAAAAATGCTGTTGTTGCGCAGGTGCTTCATGATCGTGGGGCTGGACACCCTGTAGTTCAGGAGGTCGCCGGATTTCAGCGCGGCTCGCGTCGGCGTGGGCACGATCTGGATCAGCTCGAACAGCTTCATCTGGTCGATCGGATCGGGCAGCGTCTTCACGATTCCGGGTATCTCACGGAACAGATCAGCGTGCGCGTTCATCAGGCCGTCGCGCACGTTGGTCCAGTGGTTGAAGCGGTGGTCGGTGCCGCGGGCCCGGGCCTCCTCCTTGTCGTCGCGCGCGCTCAGGTGCGGATCGATCGTCGCGATCTCGTCCTTGATGGCCTGCCACTTCCTGTGGCCGTTGCGGTCCTCGGAGGGGCCGGTCTGGAAGCTGCCCATGTAGGTGTTCGAGCGTCCGTTGCGGACGTTCTGCTTGCCGTTGGTTTCCGCGAAGAACAGCCCGAGGCTGATGCGGCCGGCAGCCTCGGCATGTTCAGGCGCCAGCCCCTTGACGCGCGCAATCGCGACGGCGAGATCGACGACGTCCTTGAACGGCGTAGGCGAGTTCTGCGCGCCGGCAGGCGGCGCCTCCATGATGTCGAACAGCTTGCCGTATTCGTCGACCAGCGGCTCGATGTCGGCATCGAAATAGGCCGGCGGAATCTCGAACTTGTTGGGCCGGCCGATTCGCGACGGCATGGCGTCGGTGAGATCCTTGTAAGCGCTGATCACGGCGACGCGCGCGAGATAAAGCGCCTGTCCCGGCAGGTTCGGCAGCGGCTCCTTGGCGTCGATCTGGCGTCGCCGTTCGGCCAGGATTGACTTGAACTCGCCAAGGGCCTTGTCATAGGCGGCGACCGCCTCCGACTGCCGGGGCGTGAGCGCGCGCTGTTCGCCTGCGGCGGACGCTGCGACGAAGAAGGCAACAGCCGCAAAGATGGCAAGACGTCTGGATCCCATGGCCGTTTCCCATCGATTCGGTGGCCAGGGAGATCGTAAGCGTCGGAGGCGAGGGCTGGCGAGATGCAAATCCCCGCTCAGCCGCAATTCTTGTCCTTATGCCGCCTGGTAGTCCGGCGCCGTCGCCAGGAACTTCGCATAGTCATCCGCATCCGGCGGCTGGAAGCGCCCCGCGAGCCCGCCGCGTTTCTGCTGCTTCGCGCCGATGTCGGCCATCAGCTCGTCGAAATGGCGGTAGTGATAGGGCGCGACGCACAGGCCGCCATAGACGCCCGCGGCGGGCCGCTCGACCCGCTTGAAGTGCAGCATCATCTCGATGTTGTCGCGCATCGTCTGCGCCGTCGGCTGGTTGGCGAGCTGGCCGTCGGCATAGCGCACCAGCCAGTTGGCGGCGAGATCGGCGCAGAGCACGGTGCAGAACGACGAGTTGAAGCCGACGAAGCCGAGCTCGGGCAGATCGGGATTGGCGATCAGGCGATAGAGCCGGTACTGCCCGTCGGCATCGACCAGCTTCTGCCTGTAAGCTTCGGGCAGGAAGGGCACGCCGAGCTTGTAGCCGATCGCGAGCACCGCGACATCGGCACTGACGCGCTCGCCGCCGCTCATCACGATGCTGTCGCCTTCATAGTGGTCGAACGTGCCGAACACCGCCTTGATGCGGCCGTCGGCGACCATCGGATAGAAGTCCGGCGTTGCGATCGGTACCGAGCAGTTGACGCCGTCCTCGATCCGCTCCTTCGGCACCATGTTGCAGCGGCCGAGCTTGAGCTGCGCCTTCAGCAGGCTCTCCAGCCCGCGCCAGTTTGCCCACACCAGCGGCGCGGCGATGCGATGCGCGAGCCGCCCCATCGCGCTGATGCCCCAGCCCGGAAACATCTCCTCCTGCGCGCGGATGTAGAGGATGCGCTTGAAGTTCACGAGGCCGCCAATGAAATAGGGAATGCGCCAGACCGGCTCGCGCATCACGATGGTGACCTCGCGGGCGCCCGATTTCACCGCGTTGACCGCGATGTCGGTCGCCGACTTCGAACCGCCGAGCACGACGACGCGGCGTCCCTTTGCCAGCGTCGGATCGCCGTATTTCGACGAATGCAGGATCTGGCCGCCTTGTGCGAGGAAGGCGTCCTCGCCCGGGCAATGCAGCTCGCGCGGCTCGTTGAACTGCCCGGTGCAGACGGCGACGAAATCGAAACTCTCGCTCGTGCTCGTGCCGTCCCTGTCCTCCAGGGCCAGCGTCCAGCCCGGCTTGCCGTCGGCGCGCCGTTCCATGCCGGCGACCTCCGTGTCGAGGCGCAGCATGCGCTCGAGGCCAAAACTCCTGGCGTAGTCGGCGAGATAGGCATGGACCTGCGGTCCGGTCGGCCATTCCGGATAGGCGTCCGGCATGGCGCGATCGGTGTAGCGGTAGAGCTCCTTCGGACTTTGCGTCTGCACCTCGGGATAGGAGCGCGCCGGTTCCCAGACGCCGCCGAGATCGCCACTGCGCTCGACGATGGTGACGCGGTGGCCGCGGGTGGAGAACGCCTTTGCGGCGGCAAGACCGGAGACGCCGGCGCCGATCACGCAGACATGCTTGGGGCTGACCATGGGATGGCTCGCAATCGATGTGTTTTGCGCAAGCGGCCACGTTCGGCCGCGAGGCGCGGCCGGCCGGGCTGCAAGCAGATGAAAGTGGACGAGGAGGCGATCGGCCTAGTCGTTGGCTTCGGGCGGCAGGAAGTCGACCTCGTGCAGCGCGGAGATGCGGACGACCTCGGCAGGGTCGGTCAGATTGTGGAGCTGGTTGAACAGCGCCTCCAGCTTCTGCATCGGCGAGACCCAGAACAGCGCGCGGCACGGCTTGTCGGACTTGTTGAAATAGCCGTGCGGGATGCCGCGGGGCATGCGGACGAGATCGCCGGCATGAGCCCTGACCCACTGACCGTCGAGCTTGAGGTCGAGCGTGCCTTCCTGCACCAGGATGAACTCGTCCTGGGTCGGATGGATGTGCACCGGCACGAACTGGCCGGGATCGCTGTTGGTCTCGAAGGCGAAGGTGGAGTCGGTGACGGCCTTGGGGAAATAGACTTGGCCGAGGATGTTCCAGCTCTTGCCGCCGTAGCCTGTGCCGTTCGCGGTAATGCCCTTTTCGAGTGCGGTCATGCTCACCTCCTCATGGATACCGGCGGGGACGGAGCTTCGACCAGCCAGGGGCCGTCTGTCTATCCGCTAAACGAATCCGAATGAGGCTATTGCCATGCAGCGCGGCGATTTCACGGGGGCGGCCCTTTTCGCCTCGCGGAAACTATTATAGGCTTAAAGCAATTCCGCGACGCGAAGCGTGGTCGATGATGTCCGCAGCCGTGCTGGAAATGAGCGCAAGGGCGCCCGCAGCCGAGCGGCTCGCGGCCTTCGCCCGCGTCACTACGGATGATGTCGAAGAAGCCGCCGAGCAGATCGGGCGCATCTTCTGTCCGCACGATCTGAAGCCGACGCAGGCACGGGCGGACGGGTTCTCCGCCCGGCACAATTGCGCTGATTTCGACGGCTTCTCCATCAATTACGTGGCCTATGGCGGATCGGTCAGTATCGATCCCGGCTGCCTCGAGCGCTTCTTCCTGGTGCAGGTCCCGCTCGCGGGCACCGCCCGCATTCGCGCCGGCGTCGGCGAGCTCGATGTCGCGCCGGACCGGACGGCGTCGCTGCTGTCGCCGACCGTCCCGACCCGGATGATCTGGGCTGGCTGCGCGCAAGCGATCCTGCTGCTCGACCGCCGCATGGTCGAGCAGCGCGCTGCGGCGTTGTCGGGCAGGGCGACCGGGGTGGTCGAGTTCGATCCCGCGATCGAGCTGGACGCGCCGGCGGGGCGGGCCTTGCAGACCAGCCTGGCCGGGCTGATGACGCTTGCCGAGCGTCTCGGGCCATCAGGCAGGCTTTCGCCGGTGGCGATGGCCGATTGGCGCGAACTGCTGCTCGATCATCTCCTCAGCGGGCAGCGGCACGGCCTGTCGGATGCGATCAGGACGTTCTCGGGGCAGGCGGAGCGCCTGCCGCGTGCCCTCCGCGCCGCGCGCGACCATCTGGCGGACAATGCCGGCGAGCCGCTCGATCTTGCGCAACTCGCCTGTGTCTCAGGCATCGGCATCCGCGCGCTCCAGCTCGGCTTCCGCCGTCACTTTGGCGTGTCCATTTCCCAGATGCTGCTCGACATGCGGCTCGCTGGCCTCCACGCCCGCCTCGCACAGGCTTCCGCCGGTGTCTCCATCACCGACCTCGCCTTCGATCTCGGCTTCACCCATCTCGGCCGCATGGCCGGCGCTTACCGCGAGAAATTCGGTGAGACGCCTTCGGCAACGCTGCGGCGAAGGATGAGCTGAACGATTGTCGAGCCACAGCCGCCGCCGATCCGGCAGTACCGCGACGTCACGCCGGGCCATGTCGTTCAGGCGTGGGGCGAGGAGTGGTCGGCCTGACACGTGAAGGCGCGGCGCACCTCGAGGCTTCACTTCACCATCTCTTCCAACTGCGGTTTTGCGCGCCGGCAACGCTGACGTTTATGTGATCGATTTTCCTGGCGATCCCTTAGCGTTTGTAACGCCTGCATTTTCCAGCCCACGACCCGTCGCTCCGGAATTTCCGAGTGCGCCGATGGAATAGGACGTGCGCCGGCACGTCCTACTTCTCAGTCCCTGCTGCCGGGATGACCACCATCGGAGACGGCAAAGATCTTGAAGCGGTAGGCGGAATGACAGGCGTTGCGAGACGTCACACCCTCAATACAGCACCCGCGGAGTTCAAAATGCACAGGTCAGGGTTTCGCAGCGTCATGACGGCGCTCATTGGCAAGGTTCGGCGACCGGGTCTCGCCGCAGCCGCATTCGGCGCGCGACTGCTGCTCGCCTTTGCGGTTCCGTCGTTGCTCCTTGCTCACGAAAGCCATCCGGTCGAAAGCCATCCGACGGCGCTCAACGCCGACGAGAGCGCGTTCCTCAATGAGAACGATGCCGCCATGACGAAGATGATGAACGACATGGCGGTGAAGCCGACCGGCGACATCGATCGCGATTTCGTGGCCATGATGAACCCGCATCATCAGGGCGCCATCGATATGGCCGTGATTGAACTGCGCTACGGCAAGAACGAGCAGCTTCGGCGAATCGCGCAGGAGATCATCGTCGACCAGACGCAGGAGATCGCGGCCATGAAGCTCGCGATCGGCGAGCCCGTGACCGATACCGCCCCTGCGCCGACCCAGCCGCAGCTCGTCCCGCCGGCGCAGGATCACCATTCGGGCATGCAGTCGAACGTGGCCGCCGGAACGAAGCACTAGGAGCCAGACATGAAAACCTTGAAGACACTTTTCCTGGCGGCCACGATGCTGGCGACCAGTGGCGCCGCGTGGGCCGGCCAAGCTCCGGGTGCACTGGCCTCGCCCGATCTCCCGATCGGACATCATGACCGTGTCTACGCGGCCGAGCAGTTCTCGAACACGGTCTCCGTGACGGATCCCGTCGACAACAAGCTGCTCGGCGTGATCAGGCTCGGTGATCCCCAGCCCGGCAACTTCAGCCCTCTCTACAAGGGCCAGGTGCTCGTGCACGGCATGGGTTATTCGCCCGATCACCGCACACTCGCGGTGGTCTCGATCGGCTCGAACTCGGTGACCTTCATCGATACGGCGAGCAATGCCATCAAGCACGTCACCTATATCGGCCGCTCGCCGCATGAGGCGTTCTTCACGCCTGACGGCAAGGAGGTGTGGGTTACCGTACGCGGGGAGAACTACATCTCCGTGCTCGATGCCGGAACCTTCGAGGAGAAGGACCGCATCACGACGCCGAGCGGCCCGGGCATGCAGATGTTCTCGCCGGATGGCAAGTACGGCTACATATGTTCCTCCTTCAATCCGGAGACCGACGTCGTCTCGGTCGCCGAGCACAAGATCATCGCCAAGGTGAAGCAGGAAAGCCCATTCTGTCCGAACATCGCGGTGACGCCGGAAGGCGACCAGGTCTGGTTCACGCTCAAGGACATCGGCAAGACCCAGGTGTTCAACGCCAGGCCGCCGTTCGATCCAATCAAGACGATCGACACCGGACCGATTACCAATCACGTGAACTTCGCCCATACGGCGAAAGGAACGTTCGCCTACGTCACCGTGGGTGGATTGAACGAGGTCAAGGTGTTCAGCACGGGCGACTTCTCGCAGGTCGCAACCATCCCGGTCGGCAACCTTCCACATGGCGTGTGGCCTTCGGGCGATGGCACGCGCGTCTATGTCGGGCTGGAGAACGCGGATGCGCTGGCCGCGATCGATACTGCGACCAACAAGGTCATCGCCAATGTCCCAATCGGGCAGGCGCCGCAGGCGATCGCCTATGTGCCGAATGCCGCGCCCGATCCCGATGACCGCCAGAACCTGCAGCCCCTCGGCGTCGCCGGCCAGGTCGCGCACCTCGCGCTGGCGCCGAAGGAAGGAGGGAGGGCCGCCAGGGTGCCGACCACCGTATCGCTGTTCGATCAGGGTCTGGTCCAGATCCTGCAGGCCTCCGTCACCGGACTTCAGCCGAAGCAGAAATATGTGCTGGCGCTCGCCAGGCATGAAGATGGCAGCGGCCCGTTGCAACCGCTGGCTGCTTTCATGACCAATCCGGCCGGATCTGCTATTGTCAACGCCACAGGCCCGATCCGTCAGATCGTCGACCCGAGCTCCAGGACGGACAGGCGATATCTGGTCATTGTGTCCGGCGATGCGGCCATGCCGGGCAAGCCGGTTCAGATCGAGTCCCGATAGCGTTCATTCTGAAGACAACAGAGAGAGCAGGCGGAACGCGCGATGCAGGACATGCTGGTTCAGGTCGAGCCGCTGATCCCCGCGCTCCGCCGCTACGCGCGCTCGCTCGTTCGCGATCGTGTGGCCGCCGACGATCTGGTACAGGATTGCCTGGAGCGCGCGGTCAGTCGCTGGTGTCAGCGGCGCGATGGCAATGTCCGCTCCTGGCTGTTCTCCATACTGCACAACCTCGCAGTCGATCAGTTTCGCCGATCGGCGTCGCGCGGCAGCCACGTTCCGATTGACGAGAGAGACGAGAACGAATTCGGCGAGGCTGCTGCACAGGAGCAGAAGCTCATGTATCAGGATGTGCTGAACAAGCTCGCGAAGCTCCCGAGGGATCAGCAGGCGGTGCTTCTGCTCGTCGCGGTCGAGGACTTGTCCTATGCGGATGCGGCCAAAGTGCTCAACATTCCCGTGGGTACGGTGATGTCGCGGTTGTCCCGTGCGCGAGAAAGGCTGCAGCAGGAGCTTGAACGACCGTCTATCGGCGCTGCAGGCAACATCGTGTCAATCCGGAGCGCGAGAGAATGAGCCATCGTCCGATCACGGAAGATGATCTCCATGGCTATGTGGACAGGGTCCTCGAGCCGGAGCGGCAGGCAGAGGTCGCGGCATATCTGAACGATCATCCGGATGTCGCCAGGCGCGCGGCCGCCTTTGCCAGCCAGCGCGAGCTGTTGCGCGCGGCGCTTGCGCCTGTTGCCGAGGAGCCGTTGCCCGCAGAGCTGAATTTGTCGCGTATCATCGAGCGGCGGGCCCGAAGGCCGTCCTTCGTGCCCTGGGCCGCGGCGGCGCTTCTGCTCTTGAGCATTGGCGGTGTCGGCGGCTGGTCCATGCACGGTGCACTTCAGCCGTCGCCGAGCGGACTGGCTGCGCTCGGGCAGGAGGCGGCGTCCACCTACAGCGTCTACGCACCGGATCGCGTCCGGCCCGTCGAGGTTCGCGCCTCCGACAGCGCCGAACTCGTGCATTGGGTCTCTGACCGGCTGCGCCGGCCGGTGAAGGTGCCGGACCTTGCCGCGTCAGGCTATCGGTTGATGGGAGGTCGCGTTGTTGCCAGCCCGCATGGTCCGGCGGCCATGTTCATGTATGACGATGATCGTGGCAGCCGGATCGTCGTGCTGATCCGGTCCATGAGCAGGGCGGATCAGAACGCGCCCATGACGCCTCAATCGCAGGGCGACATCGGAGGCTATGCCTGGGCCGACGACGGGCTGGGCTATAGTCTGGTTGGCCGTGCCACTCCTGAATCGCTGAAGCCTATCGCAGATGCGGTTCGGAGACAGTCCCGTCCAATCTGAACGCCGTGTCGCCGCTCGCGCTCACGAATTGACGTGCACGAAATCGC
>NZ_AJQE01000417.1 GCF_000261685.1 Bradyrhizobium genomosp. I (2014)
TCGACCCCTATGACGCAGTAAGACTAATCCACCCTACCGCACCCAGCCTCACTTCACCTCCGCCAGCGCCGCGAGGATGCGGGCCCAGGAGCGGATGCCCTTCTGGAAGCTGCGCAGATCATATTTCTCGTTCGGCGAGTGGATGTTGTCGTCGTCGAGGCCAAACCCGACCAGCAGCGAGTCGAGGCCCAACGTGCGCTTGAAGTCGGCCACGATCGGGATCGAGGCGCCAGACCCCATCAGCACCGTCTCCTTGCCCCATTCCTCCGTCAGCGCCTTGCGGGCGGCGGCGAGCGGCTTCATGTTCCAGTCGAGCGCGACCGCGGGCGCGGCGGAGTGGTCGCCGAACTCGACCTTGCAGTCGCCGGGAATCCGCGCGGTCACGTAATCACGGAAGGCCTTGCGGATCTTTTGCGGGTCCTGGCCCTGCACAAGGCGGAAGGAAACCTTGGCCGAAGCATGGGACGGAATCACGGTCTTGGAGCCTTCGCCGATATAGCCGCCCCAGATGCCGTTGACGTCGCAGGTCGGACGTGTCGACGCCTGCTCGACGAGCAGTCGCCCCTTCTCACCGGCCGGGATCGACAATCCGACCGGCTTGAGGAAGAAATCCGCGGTAAAGCCGAGCTTCTTCCACTGCTCCAGGATCTCCGGCGGCGTCTCCTTCACACCATCGTAGAAACCGGGAATGGTGATGCGGTTGTCGTCGTCGAACAGGCCGCCCAGAATTTTCGTGAGCACCCGGATCGGGTTCATCGCGCTGCCGCCGAACACGCCGGAATGCAAATCGCGGTTGGCCGCGGTGATCTTCAGCTCTTCATAGAGCAGGCCGCGCAGCGAGGTCGTGATCGCCGGCGTGTTGCCGTCCCACATGCCGGTGTCGCAGACCAGCACGTAATCTGCCTTGAGCTCGTTTCTATTGGCCTCGATGAAGGGCACGAAATTCTTCGAGCCGACCTCCTCCTCGCCTTCGATCAGGAAGGTGACGTCGACCGGCAGCGAGCCCGTCACCTTCTTCCAGGCGCGGCAGGCCTCGACGAAGGTCATCACCTGGCCCTTGTCGTCCTCGGCA
Source organism: Bradyrhizobium genomosp. I (2014) (assembly GCF_000261685.1). Lineage (GTDB taxonomy): Bacteria > Pseudomonadota > Alphaproteobacteria > Rhizobiales > Xanthobacteraceae > Bradyrhizobium. The sequence goes on from NZ_AJQE01000417.1 coordinate 1,073, forward strand.
CCTCGCGCGACGATGATCTTGCGGCCGTCGGCATGATCCGCGACGACGGGCTCGAACGGCGGACGGTGCCAGAGATCGAGCGGATCGACCGGCTGCACGTCGTAATGGCCGTAGAACAGCACGTGCGGCCGCCCGCCCGCTCCGGTCTTGCCGACGACGGCGGGATGGCCCGCGGTCGGTCTCACCTCGGTCGCGACACCGAAGCTGGCGATGTCCTTGGCGAGATGCTCGGCCGCAGCCTTGCAATCATCCGCAAAGGCCGGATCGGCCGAGATCGACTTGATGCGCAGCAACGAGAACAGGCGCTCCAGGCTGCCGTCGAAATCCCTGTCGATGTGGTCGAGCACGGATTGGAGCTGCGCATTGGCCATGGTCGTGATCCTGATTGTTGGGTCTCAAGAGGTCCCGGGTTTTAGCGCCGGCGCGGCCCTGGGGCTAGCCGCAACCGGTGGATGCCTGATGTGCCAGGCGAGGCACCCTGCGAGGACGGCCGTCGCAGCGAGGTTGTTGCCACAGGCCTGGATGACCTTGGGAAACCACGGCAGCGACAACAGCATGAGGATGCCGGCGGCGCCCAAAGCGAGCCAGGTTCCCAGGCGCACATGCGCTCGCACGTCGAAGGCGGCACGATGCATCAACACCGTGATCGGGAAGAACAGCCACATGAAGTAGTATTGCCGGGCCAGAGGCGAGGCCACCGTCATCAGGCAGAACAGGATGCCGAGCTCCTCGGCATCGGAGCGTACCGTTCGCCGCCGCTGCGGCGGCATCACCGCGACGAAGCCGAGCCCAAGCAACGCCGACACCGCAAGCACGATCCAGTTCGCCGTCCTGTAGTCGACGTCGATCACATTCATCGTGCGCGGCGGCTTGTTGGGATCCTCCTGATTGTAGTTGATCGGCCGGACCAGCCGATGCGTGACGGCAATGACGGACTGGTTGACCCACGACCAGTTCTGCTCGTCACGCTGACCAAAACCCTTTTCCGAGTTCGTCCCGACCATGCCCTGATACCAGGTCGCAAGCTCGGCCGCGTTGCGCTCGAAGCCGCGAATCGGCGCCGGCACGACATAGAGAAGGATGCCGGTGAAGACGATCGTGCTGACGAGGGCGGCCCACCTGCGGCGCCAGAGCAGATAGGGCAGCACGGCGATCGGAAACACCTTGATGGCGACCGCGAGCGCGAACATGAAGCCTGCGAGCCACGACCGCTGATGCCGCAAGCTCCAGAAACCGTAGAGCATCATCGCCAGCAGGACGAGGTTGGGCTGGCCAAGGTCGAACATGTCGAACACGAAGACCACAGTGACGAAGGCCGGCAGCGCTTCCAGCCAGGGGCCAGGCTTGCGGTCCGAGCCGGCCATGACTTGGGAGAACGTCCCGGTGTACCACCAGGCCACGGCGTTCAAGATCGACAGAACGACGTAGAGCGGGATCTTGCCGAACCAACTCGGGATCGCCAGCAGCATTGCCGGGAGCGGCGGATAGATGAACTCGAAATACTCGCGGGCCGTGGCCGGATAGAGCGGCCCACCCTGCAAGACCTGCTGCCCGGCCCAGTACCAGAGCGAGTAATCCTTGGTCTTGCCGTGGCCGAAAATCTCGGGGACGAGCACGTCCGCCGTCAGGAGGACGCAGCAGAATAGAAAAAGCAGGTCGAGCGGCGCACGCGGCGACAGGCGTCTCGGCGCATCAGGCTTGGCTAACGGAGCTGGCGGGGTCACGGTGCGGTCCTGTGCGGCAACGAAACAGGACCTAGCAGACCGGCAGAGGCTTGGAGAGCCCCTCACCTGAAATTGTACCGGCGCTGGCCTCGGACAACCGAGCTTCCGCAGCGTCAGGGGCGGGCTTGTCCAGGACAAGCCCGGGCATGACGACCTATTGTGGTCGAGCGGAATTGCCCGACACAGGGCGTTCTGCCTACCGCCGCAGCAATCCGCCGAGCGCGCCGCGGACCAGCGTGCGGCCGATCGAGCCGCCGAGCTGGCCACCGACCGACTTGCCTATATTGGCGGCCATGCCGCCGATCACCTGGTTGGTGACCGATCGTGTCACGTCCCGCGCAATGACCTGGCCGGTCGACAGACGGCCTCGCTTGACGTTGGTGCCGAAGATGGTGCCGACGATCGAGCCGATCTGGCCCAGGATGCCGCCGCCGCTTCCGCCCGCTGGACCCTCTGCTGTGGCCGCAGTGGCGGCAATGCGCTTCTGGAGCATCTCGTAGGCGGATTCGGAATCGACCGCGATATCGTATTTGCCCTTCACCGGGCTCCTGCTCATGATCGTCTTGCGCTCCTCGGGCGTGATCGGCCCAATCCGCGCCGTCGGCGGCCGGATCATCACCCGCTCCACCATCGAAGGCGTGCCGTTGCCCTCGAGGAAGGACACCAGCGCCTCGCCCTTGCCGAGCTCCGTGATCACCTTGGCGGTGTCGAGCTTCGGGTTGGGCCGGAAGGTCTGCGCCGCAGCGGCGACCGCCTTCTGGTCACGCGGCGTGAAGGCGCGCAGCGCATGCTGCACGCGACTGCCCAACTGGGCCAACACCTTGTCTGGCACGTCGATCGGATTCTGCGTGACGAAATAGACGCCGACGCCCTTGGAACGGATCAGACGAACCACCTGCTCGATCTTGTCCATCAGTGCCTTCGGCGCATCGTTGAACAGCAGATGCGCCTCGTCGAAAAAGAACACCAGTTTTGGCTTCGGCAGATCGCCGGCTTCAGGCAGCTCCTCAAACAACTCCGACAGCAACCACAACAGGAAGGTAGCGTAGAGCCTGGGGCTCTCCATCAGCTTGTCGGCAACCAGAATGTTGACGATGCCGCGACCGTCGCTATCGGTCTTCATGAAATCCTTCAGCTCCAGTGCCGGCTCACCGAAGAATTTCGTTCCGCCCTGGTTTTCCAGCACCAGGAGCTGGCGCTGGATGGTGCCGACCGTCGCCTTGCTGACATTGCCGAAGCTCTGTGCGGCCTTGCGGATCTCGGCCAGTGGATCTTCCTCGGCATCCGCGGCCTTCTTGCCGCTGGCGGGAACGATCGCATCCAACAGCGACCGCAGATCTTTCATATCCAGCAATGGCAGACCATTCTCGTCCGCAACACGGAAGGCGACGTTGAGAACGCCTTCCTGCACGTCGTTCAGGTCGAGCATCCGCGCCAACAGCAACGGCCCCATTTCGGTGACGGTGGCGCGCACGGGGTGGCCCTGCTCGCCGAACACGTCCCAGAACACGGTCGAGAACTGGTCCGGCTGAAATTTGAGGCCCATCTCGCCCGCGCGCTTGAGGATGAAGTCCTTGGCCTCGCCGACTTCCGAGATCCCAGACAGATCGCCCTTGATGTCCGCCGCGAAGACCGGAACACCGGCGCGCGCAAATCCTTCCGCCATGACCTGCAACGACACGGTCTTGCCGGTTCCGGTTGCACCCGTGACGAGGCCGTGGCGATTGGCGAGCGCCAGCGTCAGCCATGCCTGCTCGTCTCCCTTGCCGACGAAGATCTTGTCGTCGGTATCGCCGAGCTTGCTGTCTTGTGCGGTCATTATTCTCTCTGATCTCTCTGCCCGGTTTCGCGTATCGACGCTCGAATGCACCAGTTCCGTAGTCTAACGCATGTCGCGCATCGATTAAAATCGTTCAACCCGCCCCGATCGGCGGCATTGTCGGACCAAATGGACGACATCAGCCGAAAGTAGGAACGAGACATTCGCAACGCGGCATTTTTTTGCCGATTCGATCTCCGCTCTTGCACGGCTGCAACACTTTTCGCGCGTTCGATGATGAATCGGGACGGCGCCTGCGTTCATCGCTTGAATTTCACATCACACCGGCTCAAGATCATTCTCGAAAGCAATACTCCGGCATGTGAACCGGCTGAGGGGCAGGCCATATGGACGAGCTGATCGGACGGCTGGCGACAAACGCCAGCATAGATAGTGCTGTCGCCGAAAAAACCGTGGGCATTATCCTGGGCTTCCTCCGCAACGAGGGTACTTCCGACAGCGTGCAGGCCCTGATCGACCAGATTCCCGGTGCGGAAGCCGCGATCGAGACGTCGAGGAGCGGCGGCGGACTGTCGCGGCTGATGGGCGGCGGCTTGATGGCGGTCGGCACGCGCCTGATGGGCCTTGGACTTGGCATGTCCGAGATTCAAAACGTCGCCCGTGAACTTTTCCGCTACGGGCGAGACAAAATCGGAGCGGATCAGATGGGCAAGATCATCGCGGGGACGCCGGGCCTCAGCCAGTTCGCCTGAAGCCACGCATTTCACATCGAGTATCATGACATATCCGATCTCCGAGATTGAGGGACTGTCGGCCTTTGCAGCCAACAAGCTGAAGGCGCAAGGAATCCGCACCACCGACGCGCTGCTCGAGGCGGCCTCGACCGTGAAGGGCCGCAAGGCGCTTTCCGCCAAGACGGGCATCAGCGAGCAGTTGCTGCTGGAATGGGCGAACGTCTCCGACCACATGCGCATCCCCGGCATGGGCAGGGCCAAGGTCGGCCTGGTCCGCGCCGCCGGCGTCACCACCGTGCGCGAGCTCGCCTATCGAAATCCGGCACGGCTCGCCCAGAGCATGCGCGAGGCCAACGAGAAGAAGAAGCTCGTCCGCATCCTGCCTTCCGAGAAGTCGGTCGGCGACATCATCGCCAAGGCCAAGAAGCTGCCGCCGAAGATCACGTATTAGGGCGGACGTCTCAGCATTGGGCGAGCCGAGCGGCTTCTCGGCATCGTTTGCCTAGCGCGCAATAATGCCTGCTCCAACTCCGCGGTCATACTCCGCGAAAGCGGAGTATCCAGTACGCCGCAGCTTCTCCGTATCACGGCACGGCCTCTGAATACTGGATTGCCCGCTTTCGCGGGCAATGACAGCGGGGGGTGCGATCCCCCTGCCCAAACCTCGGCACCGCCCACTCCACTCCCGCCTTGACTCCCCGTCCCCGCCCGCTAAAGCCACCGGCATGAACGCCTCGCGCTCCCCTTCCGTCCCGCCGGCCGGCTCGGCCGGGCCTGATGCGCTGCGGACGCTGCTGGAGCGGCCGCTTCCGGCGGTGATGGGTGTGCTCAACATCACCCCGGATTCCTTCTCCGACGGCGGCGCGTTCATCGCGCCCGCGCGGGCGCTGGAGCGGGCGCGGGCGATGATCGCCGATGGTGTCGACATCATCGATATCGGCGCCGAGTCCACCCGGCCCTACAAGGGCGCCCGGCCGGTCACGGCGGCGGAGGAGCTCTCGCGGCTGAAGCCGGTGCTGTCTGACGTGGTGGCGCTCGGCGTGCCCGTCTCGATCGACAGCATGAAGGCGGAGGTGGTGGCCTTCGCGCTTGACCAGGGCGCGGCGATCGCCAACGACGTCTGGGGCCTGCAACGCGACGCCGACATGGCGCCGCTGATCGCCGCAAGAGGCGCCCCCGTCATCGTCATGCACAATCGCGACAGCGTCGATCCCGCGATCGACATCATCGCGGACATGAAGGCGTTCTTTGCACTCTCGCTGGAGATCGCGGCAAAGGCCGGTATCGCGCGCGACAAGATCGTGCTCGACCCCGGTATCGGTTTCGGCAAGACGGCCGAGCAGAGCATGACCGCGCTGGCGCGGCTGCGCGACTTCGACATATTCGGCCTGCCGATCCTGGTCGGCGCCTCTCGCAAGCGCTTCATCGCCTCGGTGTCGCCGTCGGAACCATCGGAGCGGCTCGCCGGCTCGATCGCGGCACATCTGATCGCCGCGCAACGCGGCGCGAAGATCATCCGGACCCATGATATCGCCGAAACCCTGCAGGCCCTGCGCGTGGCGCATGCAATCGAGAGCAAGCAATGACCGACACGATCTTCGTCACCGGCCTGTCGATCCATGCCCGCCACGGCGTGATGGATCACGAAACCGAAGTCGGCCAGCGCTTCGTCATCGATCTCGAGCTCTATACCGACCTGTCGGAGCCCTCGCGCAGCGACCGGCTCGCCGATACCGTGTCCTACGCCGACGTCGTGGCGACGACAACGGCGGCGTTCAAGAATACCAATTACAAGTTGCTGGAGCGCGCGGCCGGCGCGGTGGCCGACGCCATCCTGTCGCACTTCCCGCGCATCCGCGCCGTGAAGATCACGGTGCACAAGCCGCATGCCCCGATCGCCGCGATCTTCGACGATGTCGGCATCATGCTGACGCGCTCGCGGCATCCCTGAGCATGGCGAGTGGCCCGATCCTGACATTCGCACGGACTCGCGGAGCCACATTTGCGAATGTCAGGATCAAAAGGGCCACTCGTTTATTATTGTTTGCTCGCGGAGCGGATTTGACGTTCGCAGAAGGAAGCTCGGCAAATGGCTAGCGAACGTCAAATCCGCTCCGCGAGCGTGCTGATCGCACTCGGCGGCAATGTCGGCGATGTCCGCGCGACGTTCGGCAAGGCGATCGCCCACATCTGCGGCATGGCGCAAGGTACGCTGATCGCGCGCTCGTCGGACTACACGACGCCGCCCTGGGGCGACGAGGACCAGGATCCCTTCATCAATGCCTGCATCGAGATCGAGACCAGTCTCGATCCGCACGCGCTATTGTTCGTGCTGCAGAAAGTCGAGCAGAAATTCGGCCGCACGCGCGAGAAGGCAAGGCGCTGGGGCCCGCGCACTCTCGATCTCGACATGATCGCCTATGACGATGTGTCCTTGCGGAAGCCGGATCTGACGCTGCCGCATCCGCGCTTGTTCGAGCGCGCCTTCGTGCTGGTGCCGCTGGCCGAAATCGCGCCCGACCGCGTGATCTCTGGCATTCGTGTGCGTGACGGGCTCGCCGGCGTCTCGACGCAAGGCATTGAGCGGCTTCCGGATACCGGTTAACCAAAAACAACCGTTTGCAGGGACGGTCTGCCGTGGCAATTTCGCCTGCGAATAACGAGACGTTTGGGAGCCCCTCGCCGCATGACCTCCATGACTGACGACCTGCCGCTGGCGGCGGATTTTCCCAGGGCCACCGTCGAAGACTGGCGCAAGCTGGTCGACGGCGTGCTGAAGGGCGCGCCGTTCGAGAAGCTGGTCGGCAAGACCTATGACGGCATCAGGATCGATCCGCTCTATCCCCGCGCCAAGGGCGTTGCGCCCGTCGTGGGCCGGCCGGCGGCGGCGCCCTGGCAGATCGTGCAGCGGATCGACCATCCCGATGCGACGCTCGCGAATGCGCAGGCGTTGCAGGATCTGGAGAACGGTGCGACCGGGCTCGCGCTGGTGTTCGCCGACGCCAATGGCGCGCGCGGTTTCGGCCTGGAACCTTCAGCCGAGGCGGTTGCAAAGGTCCTGAAGGACATTCATCTCGACGCCGGGATCGGCATCGAGCTCGAGATCGGTCCGCAATCGCGGATGGCCGCGATCCATGTCGCGGAATATGCGAAGAGCAAGGGGCTCGATCCCGCAGCCTGCAACATCCGCTTCGGACTCGATCCGCTCGCGGCCGCAGCGGTGTGGGGCCACAGCCCCTACACCTGGGACGAGATCGTTCCTGCCATCGCCGGCGCCATCAAAGGCCTCGCCGCGCTCGGCTTCAAGGGACCGTTCGCGTCCGCCGACGGGCGCGTGATCCATGATGCCGGCGGCTCGGAGGTGCAGGAGCTCGCCTTCGTGCTCGCATGCGGCGTCGCTTATCTGCGTGCGATCGAAGGCGCTGGCATTCCTCTCGAGCAGGCGCAGGGCATGGTCTATGCGCGGCTGGCCGCAGATGCCGACCAGTTCCTGACCATGGCCAAATTCCGCGCGCTGCGGCTGTTGTGGGCACGGATCGAAGCAGCGTGCGGGCTGGCGCCAAAGCCGCTGTTCATCGCTGCCGATACGGCCTGGCGTATGCTGACGCAGCGCGACCCCTACGTGAACATGCTGCGCGCGACCATCGCGACGTTCGCGGCCGGACTTGCCGGCGCCAACGCGATCACCGTGCTGCCGCATACGCTGGCGCTCGGCCTGCCCGATCCGTTCGCGCGGCGTGTGGCACGCAACACGCAAGCCCTGCTGCTGGAAGAAAGCAACCTCGCCAAGGTCAGCGATCCCGCGGCGGGCGCAGGCGGCATCGAGACGCTGACCGCGCAGCTTTGCGACGCCGCCTGGGCCCTGTTCCAGGACAGCGAGAAAGCCGGCGGCGCCTTCGCGGCGCTTCAGCACGGCCTCTTCCAGAGCAAGGTCGCGGCGACACGCAAGGCGCGCGACGCCAACATCGCAAAGCGCCGCGACGTGCTGACCGGCGCCAGCGAGTTTCCGAACCTGCATGAGAGCGAAGCCGCCGTACTGAAGGCGACACCGATCACACTCGCTCCTTACGGCGAGCCAAAATACAAGTTCGATGCGCTGCCGCCGATCCGGCTGGCCGAACCGTTCGAGGCGCTGCGCGACAAATCTGACGCGGCGTTGAAGGTGCGCGGCATGCGGCCAAAGGTGTTCCTGGCCAATCTCGGCGTGCCCGCCGATTTCACGGCGCGCGCCACCTTCGCGAAGAGCTTCTTCGAAGCCGGCGGCATCCAGGCCGTGGACAGCGAGGGTTTTGCCGATCCGGCCAAGCTGGCCGCCGCCTTCAAGGCTTCCGGCGCCGAGCTCGCCTGCCTTTGTTCCAGCGACAAGGTCTATGCGGAACACGCTGAAGCTGCGGCCAAGGCCCTGCAAACCGCAGGCGGCCGACATATCTATCTGGCGGGCCGCCCGACGGATACCGAGGCGGCGTTGCGGGCCGCCGGCGTCACCGGTTTTGTCTTCGCCGGAGGCGATGCGCTTGCCACGCTGCAAGACGCCTACCGACGGATGGAGCAGCCATGACCGAAACCAGCAAACCCGTTCTCACCGGCGGCTGCCAATGCGGCGCCGTGCGCTTTGCCGTCATGACGGCGCCGACCAGGATTTCGATCTGCCACTGCCGGATGTGCCAGAAGGCAGCCGGTGCGCCATTCGCTTCCCTTGCCGACATCAACAAGACCGAGTTCGCCTGGACCAGGGGACGGCCCTCGTTCTTCCGCTCTTCCACCATCGCCGAGCGTGGCTTTTGCGCCGCCTGCGGCACGCCGCTGAGCTTCGGCCGCATCGACGGCGACCGCATCGAGATCATGACCGGGGCGTTCGACCACCCCGACCGCGTGATCCCGACGCGGCAATTCGGCACCGAATCCCGCCTCGGCTGGGTGGTCGGCATCGCCAATTTGCCGAGCCAGACCACGCAGCAGAATTACGGACCGGAGAAGATGGCGACCATCATCAGCCATCAGCATCCGGATCATGATTGATGATATGGTTGAAACCATGAGCCGCATTCCCAATTTCGCAAACATTGCCTTCGAGCGAGCCGCCACAGCCGCCCCGACCGGCAGCGCCGAGCCCTGGCTGACGCCCGAGGGCATTCTCGTAAAGCCCGCCTATGGCGAGGCCGACCTGGCCGGGCTCGATTTCCTCGACACCTATCCCGGCATCGCGCCGTATCTGCGGGGGCCCTACCCGACCATGTATGTCAACCAGCCCTGGACGGTCAGGCAATATGCCGGCTTCTCCACGGCGGAGGATTCCAACGCGTTCTACCGCCGCAATCTCGCGGCGGGCCAGAAGGGCCTCTCGGTCGCCTTCGATCTCGCCACCCATCGCGGCTATGACAGCGATCATCCGCGCGTCGGCGGCGACGTCGGCATGGCCGGCGTTGCCATCGATTCCATCTACGACATGCGCACGCTGTTCGCGGGGATTCCGCTCGACCAGATGAGCGTGTCCATGACCATGAACGGCGCGGTGCTGCCGATCCTCGCGCTCTACGTCGCCGCCGCCGAGGAACAGGGCGTGCCGCCGGAGAAGCTGTCAGGCACCATTCAGAACGACATTCTGAAAGAGTTCATGGTGCGCAACACCTATATCTATCCGCCCGCGCCGTCGATGCGGATCATCTCGGACATCTTCGCCTACACCTCGCAAAAGATGCCGAAATACAATTCGATCTCGATCTCCGGCTACCATATGCAGGAGGCCGGCGCGACGCAGGATCTCGAGCTCGCCTATACGCTCGCCGACGGCGTCGAATATCTCCGCGCCGGCCTTGCCGCCGGCCTCGACGTCGACCGCTTCGCGCCGCGCCTGTCGTTCTTCTGGGCGATCGGCATGAACTTCTTCATGGAGGTCGCCAAGCTGCGCGCCGCGCGCCTGCTCTGGGCGAAGCTGCTCAAGCCGTTCAACCCGAAGGACCCGCGCTCGCTGTCGCTGCGCACGCATAGCCAGACCTCGGGCTGGTCGCTGACCGCGCAGGATGTCTTCAACAACGTGATGCGCACCACCGTGGAGGCGATGGCGGCGACACAGGGTCACACCCAGTCGCTGCACACCAACGCGCTCGACGAAGCCTTGGCGCTGCCGACCGATTTCTCGGCGCGCATCGCCCGCAACACCCAGCTCTTCCTGCAGCAGGAGAGCGGCACCACCCGCATCATCGATCCCTGGGGCGGCTCGTACTATGTCGAGCGGCTCACGCGCGACCTCGCGGCCAAGGCCTGGAGCCACATCCAGGAGGTCGAGGAGCTCGGCGGCATGGCCAAGGCGATCGAGGCCGGCGTGCCCAAGCTGCGCATCGAGGAGGCCTCGGCCAAGACCCAGGCGCGCATCGACGCCGGCAAGCAGGCGGTGATCGGCGTCAACAAGTACAAGCCGACCGACGAGGACAGAATCGACATCCTCAAGGTCGACAACACCAATGTCCGCCGCCTGCAGATCGACAAGCTCAAGCGGCTGAAGGCCGAGCGCAACCAGAAGGACGTCGATGCCGCGCTCGCCGCGCTGACTCGCTCGGCCGGCGAAGGCAACGGCAACCTGCTCGCGCTCGCGATCGACGCGGCACGGGCAAAGGCCACCGTCGGCGAGATTTCGGACGCGATGGAGAAGGTGTTCGGCCGGCACCGCGCCGAGATCAAGTCCATCACCGGCGTCTACGAGCGGGAGGCGTCCAGCATGGGTAACCAGGTCGAGAAGGTGCAAGCGCTGATCGACGCGTTCGAGGAGGCGGAAGGCCGCCGCCCGCGCATCCTGGTCGCCAAGATCGGCCAGGACGGCCACGATCGCGGCCAGAAGGTGATTGCGTCTGCCTTTGCCGATATCGGCTTCGACGTCGATATCGGGCCGCTGTTTGCCACCGCCGACGAAGCCGCGCGGCAGGCGGTCGAGAACGACGTGCACATCCTCGGCGTCTCCTCGCTCGCTGCGGCCCATCTCACCGCCGTGCCGGAGCTGAAGGCCGCGCTGAAGAAACAGGGCCGCGACGACATCATGATCATCGTCGGCGGCGTGGTGCCGCCGCAGGATTACGATGCGCTCTATGCCGCCGGGGCGGAGGCGATCTTCCCGCCGGGCACCGTGATTGCCGACGCGGCCGAGGAGCTGATCCGCAAGCTGAACGCCCGGCTCGGGCATAGCGAGGCGGCGGAGTAGCTTCGCCGTCAATTTCCCGACAGGAAGGATTTGCGTGATGTTTCTCGCGCCAACGTTGATGCGCGCGCTCGCCGTTGCCGCAGTTTGCGGCGCGCTGTTCGGTCCCGCCCTCGCCGCCGATCCGAAGCCCGACGCCATCGTCAAGACGAAGAGCATCGAGGCCCGCATCTTCCTTGACGACAAGATCAAGGCGGATGCGGCACTGGCGGCGGATTGCCTCGCGGAGGGCAAAAAATGGCTCGACAAGAATGCCGCGGAAGCTGCCGCCTCGCGCAAAGCGGACCCGCAGTTTTTCAAGGACAGCGGTTGGGATTTCGAGCGCAAATATGAGATCCGCTCCATCGTTGCCGATCGCTATGTCAGCATCCTGCGCAACGACTACATGAACACCAGCGGCGCGCATCCCAATTCGGACGTGAACACGATCCTGTGGGACAAGGCCGACAACAAGCGCATCTCGATCCGTCCGTTCTTCACCGAAACCGCCGACAAGGGCCCAACCATGAAGGCGATGGTGAAGGCCATCATCGCCTCGCTCAAGACCGAGAAGAAGAAGCGCGATGCCGGCGAGACCGCGACCGACGAATGGTTCAAGAGCGTGGAGCCGAGCCTTCTCAAGGTCGGCGCGGTGACGCTCGCGCCATCGACCGAGGCCGGCAAGAGCTCCGGGCTGACCTTCCATTACCCGCCCTACGCCGTCGGTCCCTACGCCGAGGGCGAGTATGTCGCCTTCGTGCCGTGGGAAACGCTGAAGCCTTACCTCACCGCGGAAGGCGCCCGCATCTTCGGCGGCGCGCGGCCGAAGAGCGACGCGGACGAACCGTGAGCGATCGCTAATCCAGTCGCGGATGGGCCCGCGCCAGCGTCCGCGCAAGCGACTCCGCCCAATCGGGAATCCACGACGCGAACAGCGCTTGCCAGCGATCTGCGTCCGCAGGTTCGGTATCGAGGACGACCGACCATTCGATGAGGGTGCGGTCGCCTTCGACGATCGGACGTAGATGCATGGTGCCTCGATAGCGCGTCGGCGCCGGCGTCCGGCTTCCGTCATCTTGCGGATACGGCAACGCTTCAAGACCGGCATAGGTCAAGGTGTGCTGCCGGTCCGAGTGATCGACCAAGCGCTGGCGGATCCAGTTTCCGAGATAGCAGAAGCGCCTGACGGCGCCGACTTCATCGCCGCGCTTGTCGTCTTCGATCACGCTCTCGCTCACGCCGTCGATATAGGCGGGGTAGTTGTTGAAATCGCGGATCAGCGACCAGACTTCGTCCAGTGGGCGGTCCAGCACGGCGCTGTAATAGGCTTGGGTCATTGATGGCTCGCCTCCGGCTTTTGTTACGCGCTCAGGTTGGCAATGCGCGCAGGTAAAACCCACCCGATTTCCGACCGCCCATCCGATGGGCACGCTGTTTTCACACAACAAGTCGATCTCCTTGGTAGCGCTACCTTGCGGCGGCGCTGCAAAGCCGACTAGAATGCTGCCATCGACAAGAGAGCGCCCGACGTCACGGGCGCCGCTGGGAGGCATTCAATGTCCAAGATTTCGCGCCGCACCTTTGCGGCTTCGACCGCTGCTATCGCGGCATCCGCCACTTTCGGCTTCAAGCCGGCATCCGCCGATGACGCCTATCCCACCCGGCCAATCCAGCTGATCTGCCCGTGGGGTGCCGGCGGGGGAACCGATGCCACCGCCCGCATCGTCGGCGTGCTGCTGGAAAAGGAATTCGGCCAGCCGGTGAACGTCGTCAACCGCACCGGCGGCTCCGGCGTGGTCGGCCATTCTGCGATCTCGACCGCCGCGCCGGACGGCTACACGCTCGGCATCATCACCGTGGAAATCGCGATGATGCATTGGGCCGGCCTGACCCAGCTCACGCCGAAAGATTTCACGCCGCTGGCGCTGATGAACGAGGACCCTCCCGGCATTCAGGTCAAGGCGGATTCATCCTACAAGACGGTGAAGGACCTCGCCGACGCGATCAAGGCCTCGCCACCGGGCAAGTTCAAGGCGTCCGGCACCGGTCAGGGCGGCATCTGGCATCTCGCTCTGGTGGGCTGGCTCAAGGCCATGGGCCTGCCGCCGAACCAGGTGGCATGGGTGCCCTCCAACGGCGCCGCGCCGGCGATGCAGGATCTTGCGGCGGGCGGCATCGATTTCACCACCTGCTCCATCCCGGAAGCCCGCGCGATGATTGACGCCGGCAAGGCCCGCAGCCTCGCCATCATGGCGCCGAAGCGCGCAGCGACGTTCCCTGATGTGCCGACCCTCAAGGAGGCGATGGGCGTCGACTATACGACCGGGGCTTGGCGTGGGTTCGCCGGACCAAAGGGACTTCCGCAACCGATCGCAACCAAACTGACGGCTTCGCTGAAGAAGATCTTCGAGTCCAAGGAATACAACGAGTTCATGTCGTCGCGCGGCTTCGGCGTCGTATGGAACGACGCTTCCGGCTACGCCGCTTTCATGGACAAGTCGGACGCGCAGATGGGCGAAGCCATGAAGGCTGCAGGTATCGCAAAGACCTGAAGCCCGGCTGAAAGACCCTAACCGCCCAGACTTCGAGGCCGCGCCGTCCGCGGCGCGCCTCGCTTCGATCCCAGGGAGCCGCCATTGCGCGCCAATGATGCCATCGCCGGCCTTGTGCTCATCGTTCTCTCCATCGTGATGATTGCGCTGACCGCGAGTTTCCCCGACTTTCCCGGACAGAAATACGGGCCTTCGCTGTTTCCGCGTATCCTCGGCGCCGGACTGATCGTCTGCGGCGGGATCCTGATATGGAATGGATTGACCGCGCGGCGCATGGGCGCACCGTGGGTCGAGCTCGCGCCATGGGTCAGGGAACCACGCCGCCTGGTGACGTTCTTCCTGGTTCTCGCCCTGTTGCTGCTCTACATCTTCGCCGCCGAAACCGTCGGCTTCATTCCGCTCGCCCTGCTGTTTCTGGTGACACTGTTCCTCTGGCTCGGCGTGCGGCCGTGGATCGCCGCGGCCACGGCGGTCGTCGGCACCTTCACGATCTACTGGTTCTTCGCCACGCTGCTTCGCGTGCCGCTGCCGCGCGGCTGGCTGAACTCGATTCTCTGAGGCTGACATGAACGCCCTGCTCGAAGCGAGCCGCCTGATCTTCGATCCCTACGTGCTCTGGGTCATCGCCGCATCGGCGGCGTTTGGCATGTTCGTCGGCGCAATGCCGGGGCTCACCGCCACGATGGCGACGGCGCTGCTCGTACCGGTGACGTTCTTCATGGACCCGGTGCCGGCGCTCGGCGCGATCGTCACGGCAACCGCCATGGCCATCTTCGCCGGCGACATTCCGGCGGCGCTGCTCCGCATTCCAGGAACGCCGGCGTCGGCCGCCTACACGGACGAGAGCTATGCGATGTCCAAGAACGGACAGCTCGACCTCAATCTCGGCGTCAATCTGGTATTCTCCGTGCTGGGCGGCTTCGTCGGCGTTGCCATCCTGATCATATGCGCGCCGGCGCTGGCCGAGGTCGCGATCAATTTCTCCTCGTTCGAATATTTCTGGCTGGCCCTGCTCGGCCTGACCTGTGCCGTCTTCATGACCAGTGACGTGCCGCTGAAGGGAATCACCTCCCTGCTGTTCGGCCTCGCCGTCAATTGCATCGGCATCGATCCCGCAGCAGGCTATCCGCGCTTCACCTTCGGCAGCGTCGAACTGCTGCAAGGCATCAGCTTCATTCCCGCGATGATCGGCATGTTCGCGCTGTCCGAACTGCTCCGCGGCATGGTCCACGCCGATGCGACGGGAGCCGTCATCGCGCAAAGGATCGGCAATATCTTCAGCGGCGTCTTCGGCGTCTTCAAGCGCTATTGGTTCAACTTCCTGCGCGGGTCGGCCATCGGCGTTCTGATCGGTGCACTCCCCGGAGCCGGCGCTGACATCGCGGCCTGGATCTCGTTCGCGATCTCGAAGCGCTTTTCGAAAGAGCCGGAAAAGTTCGGCACCGGCCATATCGAAGGTATCGTCGATGCGACCTCGGCCAACAATTCCGCGCTCGGCGGCGCCTGGATCCCGGCGCTGGTTTTCGGCATTCCCGGCGATTCCATCACCGCGATCGTGATCGGCGTTCTCTACATGAAAGGGATGAATCCCGGGCCGACAGTATTCCTGCAAAACCCGCAGTTCATCTACGCCGTGTTCATCATATTCGTTCTCGCCAACATTCTGATGCTGCCGCTGGGATGGATCGCGATCAAGGGCGGCAAACAGCTGTTGCGGGTGCCGCGAAACGTACTTCTGCCGGTGATCCTGATGTTCTGCCTGGTGGGATCCTACGCCATGACCAACTCGGTCTATGGCGTCATCATGATGGTGGTCATGGGCCTGATCGGCTGGCTGATGGAAGAGCACGGCTTCCCGATCGCGCCAGCGATCCTGGGACTCGTCCTGGGCGAGATGCTGGAACAAAACTTCATGACCTCGATGATCAAGGCAGACGGGGCGTTCGTCATGTTCTTCGAGCGGCCGATCGCCGCAACGCTGGGGGTCGTGACGCTGCTGATCTGGGGCACCATGCTGTGGCGCGGGATCAAGGGTAGGCCCGCAACTCTGAGTGAGGTAGCTCCGGCGCCGTGATGGGCGGCAAACGGACGGACGGTGGCGGGCGCGAACCTCTCGCCTGCGTCGACTGGCCGTTGTACATCAAGGCATGATTCAGAAGGCCAATCTCGACATCAAAACCCTCGCCAAGGAGCTCCGCGCCGGCAGCCGCGCGGCGCTGGCGCGGGCCATCACGCTGGTGGAGAGCCGTCGCGCCGACCATCAGGCGCTGGCGCGCGAGCTGGTGCAGATGCTGCTGCCCGACACCGGCAAGGCGTTTCGTGTCGGCATCACCGGTTCGCCCGGCGTCGGCAAATCCACCACCATCGATGCGCTCGGGACCTATCTGATCGAGCAGGGCCACAAGGTCGCGGTGCTCGCGGTCGATCCGTCCTCGGCACGCAGCGGCGGCTCGATCCTCGGCGACAAGACGCGGATGGCGCGGCTGTCGGCCTCGAGCGATGCCTTCATCCGCCCTTCGCCGTCCTCGGGCACGCTCGGCGGCGTCGCGGCGAAGACGCGCGAGGCGATGCTGCTGTGCGAGGCGGCCGGATTCGACGTCGTGCTGGTCGAGACCGTCGGCATCGGCCAGTCCGAGACCGCAGTCTGCGACATGACGGATTTCTTCCTGGCGCTGATGCTGCCGGGCGGCGGCGACGAGCTGCAAGGCATCAAGAAGGGCCTGGTCGAGCTCGCCGACATGATCGCCATCAACAAGGCGGATGGCGACAATCTCAGGCGCGCCAACGTGACTGCCGCCGACTATCGCGGGGCACTGCATATTCTCAGCCCCCGGTCCGAACACTGGCATCCGCCCGTTATCACCTATTCGGCGCTGGCCGGCACCGGCATCGACGCGCTCTGGCGGAAGATCCTCGATCATCGCAAGGCGATGAACGCATCCGGCGATTTCGCCGCGCGGCGGCGCGAGCAGCAGGTGAAGTGGATGTGGTCGATGCTGGAGCAGCGCATGCTGTCAAGGTTGCGCAGCGAGGCATCGGTGCGGACGAAGGTCCGGAAGATCGAGGCCGAAGTCGCCGAAGGCCGTCTCACGCCGGCGCTCGCCGCCGAGCAGATCCTGGAATTGCTGCAATGAGCGACAAGCTCCGCATTCTCCTCACCGGCTTCGGAGCGTTTCCCGGCGCGCCCTATAATCCGACGCAGCCGCTGGTGGCGCGGCTGACGCAACTGCGCCGCCCGGCGCTCGACGATGTCGAGCTGTCGAGCCACATTTTCCCGGTCACCTATGCCGCGGTCGACCGGCAATTGCCCGACGTGCTCGCCGCGCAAAAACCCGACGCGCTCCTGATGTTCGGCCTCGCCGCGCGCACGCCCTATCTGCGCGTCGAGACCCGCGCGCGCAACGCCGTGACCATGCTGTGGCCTGACGCCGCCAACACCCGCTCGAGCAAGCGCGGCATCGCCGGCCATGCGGATGCGATGAGGTTCGGCCCGCACACCGCAAGGCTGCTGCGCGCCGCGCGCCTCACCGGCATCGACGCGCGCCCCTCGCGCGACGCCGGCGCCTATCTCTGCAACTACCTGAGCTGGCGCGCAATCGAGAACGTCAGGGCCGGCGGGCCGCGGCTTGCGGCCTTCATCCATGTTCCCCTGCTTGCGCGCAGCGGCGCGGTACGGCGAAAAGGGGCACCTCGCATCACGTTGGAGGAGCTGGTGGACGCAGGGGAAGCCATGCTGATGGAGATGGTGCGGCTGGCAAGGAAGACACGCAGCCCGATTGCGTAAACATTTAACCCTACCGCGAACAATCCTGACCACCCTCGCCGCCCTGCGCTACCTAACGCACGCGGACCCCCGCGTCCGCCGGAGGACGCGTCATGGACCTCAATCGCCGCCATCTCATCGGAGCTTCGACCGCGGGCATCGCCGGCGCGCTCGCCATGCCGGCCGACGCCGCGCGCGCAGCGCCGCTGACGTCCCTGCTCGGCCGCGACGCCACGCAATATGGCGTGCGCCCCGACAGCAGCGAGGATCAGACGCGCGCGCTGCAACGCGCGATCGACGAGGCTGCGCGGGCGCAGATGCCGCTGGCGCTGCCGCCAGGCACCTACCGGACGGGTCTGTTGCGGCTCCCGAACGGCGCGCAACTGATCGGCGTGCGCGGTGCGACCAGGCTGATCTTCACGGGCGGGGCCTCGATGATCCAGAGCGACGGCTCCGATGCGATCGGCCTCACCGGCATTACCTTCGACGGCGGCAACATTCCGCTGCCGACCCGGCGGGGGCTGATCCATGTTCTCGGCGGGCGCGACGCGCGCATCGCCGATTGCGCGTTCGCCGGCTCCGGCGGCAGCGGCGTCTGGCTCGAGCAGGTCGCGGGCGACATCTCCGGCAACATCTTCACCAACATCGCGCTGACGGCGGTGGTGTCGTTCGACGCCAGGGGCCTCAGCGTCTGCCGCAACACGATTCTCGGCACCAACGACAACGGAATCGAGATCCTGCGCACCGCGATCGGAGATGACGGCACGCTGGTCGCCGACAACCGCATCGAGGACATCAAGGCGGGTCCCGGCGGCTCAGGCCAGTACGGCAATGCCATCAACGCCTTTCGCGCCGGCAACGTGATCGTGCGGGGCAACCGCATCAGGAATTGCGACTACTCGGCGGTACGCGGCAACTCGGCCTCCAACATCCATATCAGCGGCAACAGCGTCAGCGACGTGCGCGAGGTCGCGCTCTATTCGGAATTTTCGTTCGAGGCCGCGGTGATCGCCAACAACACGGTCGACGGCGCCGCCGTCGGCGTCTCCGTCTGCAACTTCAACGAGGGCGGCCGCATCGCGGTGGTCCAGGGCAACATCATCCGCAACCTGATTCCGAAGCGGCCGATCGGCACCGCACCGGACGACGATGCCGGCGTCGGCATCTACATCGAGGCGGACACATCGGTCACCGGCAATGTGATCGAGAATGCGCCGTCCTACGGCATCGTCGCCGGCTGGGGCAGATATCTGCGCGACGTCGCGATCACGGGGAACGTGATCCGAAAAGCGCTGGCCGGGGTTGGCGTCTCCGTGGTGCCGGGCGCCGGCACCGCGCTCGTCAACAACAACATGATCTCCGAGACCCCGCGCGGCGCCGTGGTCGGCCTCGACCACGCCCGCGCGGTGACGTCGGATCTGTCGGCCGACGGGGCGCAACGCTTCGCGCAGGTGGTGGTCGGCGGCAATGCGGTGCGGCGCTAGAGCGTTTTCGAGCGAAGTGG
>NZ_AJQE01000418.1 GCF_000261685.1 Bradyrhizobium genomosp. I (2014)
CTGTCCGAATTTGCGGGGCCAGCTCTAACGAATCAAAGGCTTGTCGTGGAGTAATTCACAGGGGCAGGTGATGAATACGCCGGATGACGTGACGGAGATGTTGCACCTGAGGGTGTGTGGGTGAGGTCTGAAGCGGATTGCGCGCCAGCTGGGCTGCAGACGGTGAAGGACTACGTGGCGCGGGTGGGTGAAGCCTTCAAGTCGCCTGAGCGGGCGAAGCGGGTCATGGCCTTGAAGGCTGGCTGCGCGAGAGGTTCATTCGACATCGCGGCAATGCGGATGCGGTCCGTCACGACCTGTTGGCCGAAAACGGCTTGGCGGTCAGCCGGCGAACGCTGCGACGCGCCGTGCAGCCCTACCGCCAGGCACTGAAGGCCGAAGCTCTGGCGACGACCCGGTTCGAGACGCCCCCGGGGCGGCAGCTACAGATCGACTTCGGCGAGCGTCTGGTCGATATCGGCGGGGCGAAGGTCAAAGCATTTGTGTTCGTGGCGACCCGCGCCGAAAAGCAAGAGCACTGGTTCGCTGGGCTCGAGAGCGCATTCACGACCTTGCCGGAGGAAGTGCTGAAGGACAATCCACGCGCGCTCGTGGTGCGCCACGACAGGTGAGCCGGTCGGTTCAGTTTGACGACAAGCTCATCACGTTCGCGAAGCATTGGGGCTTCCGTCCTCGCGCCTGCGCACCGTATCGGGCGCGCACAAAGGGCAAGACGGAGAATGGCGTCCGCTACGTGAAGAAGAGCGTGATCGCGGGGCATTCCTTCGCGAGCTGGGAGGCATTCGAGACGCATCTCGCCGAGTGGGAGGGCGGGGTGGCGAACGTACGTATCCACGGCACGACGGGCGTGGCGCCGATCACTCGCTTTGCGTGTGACGAGGTACACCGGTCGAAGCCGCTCGGCGTCGCTCGGATCGCCGCGCGAACTGGCCCGCGTCGTCGGCAACGATTGTGCTGTCGAGATCGATACGAACAACTACGGTACCCTGGCGGCTGATCAGCGAGCGCGTGGCGGTGACGGTCGCGGCTGGCGAGGTGCGCATCCACCATGGCATGCGCGAGGTTGCGGTCACAGGCAATCGGAGGATCGCCGGCTGCGGATCGTCGAGTTCGCCCACCTCGACGGGGTTGCCTGTCGCGATGGCGCGGTCTGCCAACCAGCAACCGCGACACCGACAGTGCCGGCGCCTTCACCACTGCCCTCGTTGTTACGTCCTCTTGCCGAATACGAAGCTACGATCGGAGGGAGCTTCTGATGGTGCGTACAAAGAAGGTCACCGAAGCACCAATCGATTGGCTGGGGGCCATGCTGGCGCGCTCGCAGCTCTCCGGCATCCGCGACCAGCTCGACAACCTGCCCGACGAGACGGCGCGCGTGAACCTGTCGGCGCGTGAGACGCTGATCCTACTGTGCGAGCGCGAGGTCGTGCGCAAGGATCATAGACGCAGCCGTCGATCGACCGAAGCAGATCCGCGACCTGGCCGCCGTCACGTTGGATCGCCAACGGCGAGAACGTGCTGCTGCTCGCGCGCTCGAGTCAGGTTCATGCTGCCCACCTCGCTACCCCCTTGGAGTTGAGTTTCTTTTTGACCCGGATCGCCAGACGATGGCCGCCGGAACCGCCGCGCCCTTGACTTGGGGATGTTCCAGATCAACCGCTTTGACCATCCACGGTGCGCCTTTGCACAGCTGCTGCGCAGGCAAGCTCTGTTCTTCGATCAGACGGCGAGCCGTCGAAGGACTGACTTTCAACGCAGCTGGGCGCGCTCGTCCTCTCGGTAGGCCGCGATGGCGTGTTGGTTGCGCAGACTGCGAACGCGGACGCGGACGCGGGCCCAACTGTTGCCACGCCCTGTCGACCTACTGGCGCGGTTGAGAACCGCGGCGATGATGCTGTCGGGCATCTGACGCGCGAGGACACGAACGAGATCGACCACATCCGCCGCGGTGCTCGCCGGTGCGGTTCCTCCTCACCTGCAATGCCGTGTGATCGCCGCCATGCCAGTGGACAATCAAGTCCAGCACCTCGTCGCGCATGCGCACAACGATCTCATTGATGAAGCTTCGGATGATCCTGTTGCGCGTCGCAGCTGTTGCACCCGGACTTTCCCAAGCTCTCTTGAGTTCGGAATCAAGCGCAAGTAACCGATCGCGATCGATGTCGCTCAACGTCATCTCCGGCGTAGCCAACAACGTGTCGCGCTTGCCCTCAAGCTCGCGGACAGCGACCAGGCGTTCGTTCCAGCGCCGCTCCAGCTCGCCGGCAACAAGGCGATTGTCCGAATCGACAGCCTCGTATCGCCGAGGAGCGCGAGTTGCCTCGTAGCGTGCCTGCTCCAGAGTCAACTCGAGCTGACGCAGCTTGTCGGCGTGTTCACAGCCGCGCGCTTCCATGGCCGCCAGCGCTGCCTGTATACCCAGCGGCTGCAGCCGCGCGATGACCTCCGCGCTGATCGCGCGATCCGCGCGCAGACCGCCTAATGAGATGCACGGGTCTCCACCATGGTTGATCTGGCTACCGCGGCAATGATACCGCCCGACAGTACTGTGCGTACCGCTGTAGGTAACGTGAAGTTTGCGGCCGCAGTGGCCGCAACGAAGAACCCGCGAGCCGGCCTTCGCCGCTGCGAACCGAGCCTCGACTCATGAAGCGTTTTCCGTTGGCGTTGTCGGTGATCAGGCCCTGATTCTTCTCGAACTCCGCCCACGTAATGTAGCCCTCATGGTGGTCCTTGATCAAAACCTCCCAGTCGTTGCGCTCGCGCCGGAAGCCCCGCACGATCCTCTTGCGGCCGGCCTCGATCGTCACCCGACTGCCCGAGCGCCCGAAGACATAGGCGCCAGCATAGGCGGGATTGGTCAGGATGTGGTAGATCGTATTGTACACTGGTAACTTCCATTCGACGTGGCGGCCCTCGGGGCCATGGCCGCCCCCCGGGCAAAGTGATTCGCTCCTGCCGTAAGCAGAGGTGGACCTGGCGCGGTGTCTGCATCTCGGCAAACTTGGTGAACACGAGTGCGAGCGCCTCCTGAATGCGCCGATCAGGGTCCTTGTCGATCCGATCGTTGGAGACCTTGAGATAGCCGATGGCGACGTTGAGGAAGAGCTCACCCCTGCGTGCCTTCTGCTCCAAGGCTTCAAGCGAGCGTTGCCGAACGATAGACAGCTCCATCTCGCTCATCGTGCCTTTCATGCCAGCAGAAGGCGATCGTTGGGATGGCGAGGATCGTCGACGCCATCCTCATCGACGATCAGTGTTCCAACGAGCCCGTAGAACTCCAGGAGCGTATGCCAATCCTGCCGTTGCGCGCCAGCCGAGAGGCCTCACTCGAGACCACAGCGCCAACTTGCCCTTCGCAAATGGCGGCGAGCAGCTTCTCGAAACCGGGACGCGCGGTGCCGCCACCAGAGCGACCGAGTTCGTCGTCGATTGCGGCCACCTCGCTCCAGCCCAGCTGCCGGGCAAGGTCGGCCAAGCCGTACTAGCGGCGCTCGCTCTCGCGGTTGTTGATGACCTGGTCTGCCGTCGACTGGCGAACGTAGACGACGGCCTCAAAGCAGATCCGCCGCTTCCGGTGGATCGTCTACTGGAGGCGCGTCTTCTTGCCGCGATCCTCGACCGGCTCCTGCACCCCCGCCACGTGCTGACGATCCGCGGCGACAGCTACCGACTCCGCGCCAAGAGTGGCTTCATCAAACCGCCGACCGCCGGTGACGGCCGTCCGGTCGGCTCCGCCTCCCTCCGTCCCGTCACCGGCGGAAGCGACCATCAAACGTCCGATGGTGGGGGCAGTTCTTCATGACGAAAAGGGGGCAGTTCCGGATGGCGTTCGACAGACTATGCTCAAGGTTGAACCCGGGCCAACTCAGCATCAAGGGCGGATAGATCCCTACCTATTCTGGGGAGGTCTTCGCTACATTGCCTTCTGATATGCTGCCCCGACGACTACAGTTTTCCAAGACAGAACGAAACAACATGACTCACCACGTGGATCTCGGACCTGGTGTGGCAAGCATACCAGCGCCAAGAAATCTTCCAAACCGTTCCGATCAGGGAGTGAGTTGGAACAAGTCCTACGAAGCCATCAACGCTTGTGGCCAAAAACCTCTTTTACGAGAGTTACTCACGCAACTACGTCAGCCTGCTGTCTTTCCCACTATGGCAAGGATCGCGGCGGATACAACTGACCTGGGCGTCAAGTACGACGAGGGCACGACAGCAACGTTTTCGCTCGATAGAGCTAACGCCGTTGTGCGAGCGATCGACACGCCTGACGATCAATCAATGCACGAAAGCTCTCGCGCGATCCCAAGTTGCGTTGTTCAGTAGGTCGACGGCGGCAGCGTCGTGGTATCCAGTCCCGTTGCCTTGATCCGACAATCGCGAATCGCGGCGATGATGCGCCGAGACAAGAACATCAAGGAGCGCGGACAACATGCGATAATTGGAAAGCCGCTGTACTACGCATATGAGTCTCGCAGACGAAAGCTCTCTCTGCCGGTGACCGCGGACACGACGTTGGCAATGGAGGTTTCGCACTTAGCATGTGTTTTGACCAAGAAACTTACGAGAACCGCTCAATACGAGACGAGGTGATGATTCCTTGCCTAGTCTGGACCTCGACGCGCGACACTTGGCTGGCTGTTTGCTCGTGCCGGAGCCCGGTTCAGGCAGCCATCGCCCGATGTTCGCCATGCCCTGACTTCTTCGCACTTGCAATATCAAAGGCGTCCTCATGTCATTCCCTTCGCGGACGGTTGCAGGCTGCCGAACCGTGTCGACCTTGAGAACGTCGGAGCTTCCTTGGGAAGGGCGGGGCGGGTTCCAGATAGGGCGTGGAAGCGCAGAAGCCCGCCAGGAATATGTAGATCCAAGCATTGCCTACCAAGGAGCCTTCGTCCGAAGTGGCCGTCAAAGTCAGCCGTCTGAGACAGGCGGAGATCTCGGAAGGGAAACCAAATGCACCCGGCGAGTCCCCGTCGGTGCATCCATTCCGCTCACCGTCAGATGTGTCGATGCCATGCTCCTCCTTGGAAGGCCAATGCCAAAACAGAGCCCCGAAACGACTTCATGACAGAAGAATCAGATATCAGATCTGCGAACGCAAACATTCGTGCAAGCACTGTCTGGACAATTGTGCTCGGCTTTGCCGCGGATCCGTTGATGCGTTGGAGCTGGCCTGACCCAAGGCAATACCTTAGAAGCATGCCTCAGTTCATTGACGCCTGTGGGGGCCGAGCATTTGCACATGGCACAGCCTACGTCGCGGGAGAGATTCGTGGCGCGGCCCTGTGGCTGCCTCCCAACGTGCAGCAAGATGAGGAGGCATTGGATGCAATCATGGCGCTATCCCTGCGCCCGGAGATTACCGAGGATATGGCACACTTGCGGCGGAGAATGGCCGAACATCGTCCCCACGAGCCACATTGGTATCTGCCACTCATTGCCGTCGATCCGAACTGGGTCGGAAAAGGGCTTGGCACGTTGCTGATGAACTACGCCCTTCAACGATGCGATGAGGACGGCATTGTTGCCTACCTCGAAAGTTCGAACCCTGAAAACATTCCCTTTTACCAACGTCACGGCTTCAAGGTCGTTGGTGAGATACAACACGGTTCTTCGCCGCCGCTCACGCCAATGTTGCGAACGGCTTCATTCCGACCCAGCAAGGCCGCGCCGCCGGATCGGCTCGTCACCCAGACTCAAGCATAGCTCCGCCTCATCCCGTTAGGATTGATTGCCAATAACCTGACATGACCGCGTTCGGTCAGGACGGCTTATGTTCGCGGCCAGACAACTGAGCACGTGAGGCGGCTCGCCGGGCCTGCGAAAAGCATACCAATCGTCTCTTCGGCAAAGTTGGCACGTCTGATGTGAGAGCTGGCGGGGTCAAATCCACTAAGCTGGGATATTGCCACGGGCGGCTGCATCGATTTGCGGTCGGGCTCCAGACAATTTTTGATCTAAGGCCACAGAAAGCGATGAATGGCGAGACGCGTATGGCTACCGAAACCCGATCCGGCCCAACTCAATTCGCGGACCGCGAACCGATCGATGCCAACATTCAGGATGTCCAGGGTTGCTGTTCCCCTGTTGGAGAATTTGCGACGCCACTTCCAAAGGTTTGAGCACATCTTGGCCGATCGCAGGCGCTGGGTCGTCGAGCGCACCTTTGCGTGGCTCGGCAGATGTGGGCATCTCTGCAAAGACTTCGAAGGTTCCGCCGCTACCGAGCTCGCCTGGCCGCTCGTCGCCCATCTGAGGCTCCTAACTCGCCGATTGGCCAGGCCTTGAGACATCTATGTTTTTTGAGTGAGGCTCTCAGGACAGGCGCTCGGCGAATTTCGAACCTCGACCTCGGGGCTGCTCCAACTGGTTAACTTGACTGTGCCGTCTTGACGAGTCTGGGCAAAGGCTTCTATATGTGGTGTCGTAGTGGTTTTAAATTCGCATATATGGTGGCACGGTGTTAGGGGGGAACCCATTGTGTCGGCAGCGGCTATTCCGAGGCATTAGCGCGACAGCGCTGGGAAGGCCGACAGCCGCAGCGACCCGCGAGCCAGGAAACCTACCGCGACAGAACCCATGTCCTCGGGCGGGGTGCCCGGTGGGTCGCTTGCAGCCGGGGACATTTGCCCGGTCCCCTCGCAAGTCGTCCGCACGGTCCCAGCCCCCAAATATCACGGGGTTGCCGATGTCGGCGTCTTACGATTTCGATCAGTATGGTCATCTCATTGAGCTGCCGAGTGTGCGGCAGCCCTCAGCGCAGGCAAAGCCTACCACACCTGAACTGTGTCTTGTGCAGCCCCCAGCATTGCCGGCTCCCCTGCCGAGGCCCCCCGCGCGATCGCCAACTCCGTCTGACCTTTCGCTCGATCGGTCGCGCGACGACCTGCTGACCTCGTTTGGTAGGCTGACGCTGACCGACCGCTATCTGCTCGCCGGCGAAGGCCTCCAGGACATGTTCGCCCGAGTGTCTTGCGCCTTCGCGGACAATGTTGCGCATGCCCAACGTCTATATGATGCGATGTCTCGGCTGTGGTTCATGCCGGCCACACCGGTGCTCTCCAACGGCGGCACGACGCGCGGCCTTCCGATCTCGTGCTTCCTTAACTCAGTGTCGGACTCGCTCGAAGGCATCGTCGGCACCTGGAACGAGAACGTCTGGCTTGCTTCCAATGGCGGCGGCATCGGCACCTACTGGGGTAATGTTCGCTCAATCGGCGAGAAGGCGAGGGGCGGCGTCACCTCGGGCATCATCCCGTTCATCCACGTCACGGACGGCCTCACGCTGGCGATCAGCCAGGGCTCGTTGCGGCGCGGCTCGGCGGCGGTCTATCTCGATATCCACCATCCCGAGATCGAGGAGTTCCTCGAGATCCGCAAGGCGTCTGGTGACTTCAACCGCAAGAGCCTCAACCTACATCACGGCATCAACGTCACCGACGAGTTCATGTGTGCCGTGGGCGCCGGCACCGCATTCGCTCTGCGCAGCCCGAAGACTAACGAGGTCGTCCGCGAGATCGACGCCCGCCAGCTGTGGCAACGCATCCTTGAGAACCGGCTGCAGACCGGCGAGCCTTATCTCTTGTTCATCGACACCGTGAACCGTGCGCTCCCCAAGCACCAGCGCGAGCTCGGCCTCGAGGTCTCGACCTCCAACCTGTGCAGCGAGATTACCCTGTCGACCGGCATCGATCATCGCGGCGAGGAGCGCACCGCGGTTTGCTGCCTGTCGTCGCTCAACCTCGAGACCTGGGACCAGTGGAATGAGGAGCCCGGCTTCATAGAGGACGTCATGCGCTTCCTAGACAACGTGCTCACGCACTTCATCACGGTGGCGCCGGACGGAATGAAGCGTGCCCGCTACGCCGCCCTGCGCGAGCGCTCCGTTGGCCTCGGCGTCATGGGCTTCCACTCGTTTCTCCAGGCCAAGGGCATTCCAATGGAGGGTACCTTGGCCAAGTCATTCAATCTGAACATGTTCCGAAAACTCCGTCGCGAAGCCGACGCCGCATCCGTGGCGCTCGCTCGCGAGCGTGGCCCGTGCCCGGATGCCCTGGAACGCGGCGTGATGGCGCGCTTCAGCCACAAGATCGCAATCGCGCCGACCGCCTCGATCAGCATCATCTGCGGGGGCACCAGCGCCTGCACTGAGCCGATCCCGGCCAACATCTACACCCACAAGACGCTATCCGGCGCCATCTCGGTGCGCAATCCGCACCTCGCTAAGGTGCTGGCCGCGAAAGGCGCCGACACCTCGGCGACCTGGGAGTCGATCATCGCGCACGACGGATCGGTCGCCCATCTCGACGTCCTGTCGGAGCACGAGAAAGCGATCTTTCGCACCGCCTTCGAGATCGACCAGCGCTGGATCGTCGAGCTTGCCGCCGACCGCGCCGCGTTGATTTGCCAGAGCCAGTCGATCAACCTCTATCTGCCGGCCGACGTCGATAAGTGGGACCTCCACATGCTGCACTGGACGGCGTGGAAGCGTGGGGTGAAGAGCCTCTACTACTGTCGATCAAAGTCGATCTCGCGCGCGGCGTTCGCCGGCAAGATTGCCGGGGATGCAACGCCGACGCAGCAGCCGGCGCGGCAGCGCACCGACTATGAGGAGTGCCTCGCATGTCAGTGATCGATCTATCGCGCGCCGATCCGCGCACGTTGATCGGCAAGGGACGCGTCGGCCTCCTTGACTCGACCGGCAGCTACGACGTCGATCGCTATGCCTGGGCTTACGAGTTCTGGAAGCGCCAGCAGCAGACCCACTGGATGGGCGAGGAGGTGCCGCTCGGCGCCGACCTCAACGACTGGGCTTCGGGCCGCGTCACCGACAGCGAGCGCGCGCTGCTCACCCAGATCTTCCGTTTCTTCACTCAGTCGGACATCGAGGTCGGCGACAACTATTTCAAGCGGTACATTCCGATCTTCCAGCCACTCACCGTCCAGATGATGATGGCCGCTTTCACTAACATGGAGACGGTTCATATCGACGCCTATGCCCTGCTACTCAAGACGCTCGGTATGCCTAAGACCGAGTTCGAGGCATTCCGCGGCTATGCGCAGATGCGCGCCAAGGCGGACTACATGCACGAGTTCGGCGTCGACAGCGTGGCGGATGTCGCCCGTACCCTGGCGATGTTCGGCGCCTTCACCGAAGGCATGGCCTTGTTCGCCAGCTTCGCCATGCTGCTCAACTTCCCACGCCACAACAAAATGAACGGCATGGGACAGATCGTAAGCTGGTCAGTGCGCGACGAGAGTCTCCACTGCGAGGGCATCATCAAGCTATTTCACGAATGGCACCGCGAAACCGGCGCGGTGACGCGCCCCGTCCGCGACGACATTGTCGACGTAGCCAAGACCATGGTGAAGCTGGAGGAGAACTTCGTCGAGCTCGCCTTCGGCCTTGGCAAGATCGAGGGGATGCTGCCTGAGCATATCCACGCCTACGTCCGCTACGTCGCCGACTGGCGACTGGCCCAACTCCGGATTGCCCCGGTCTTCGGCTTCTTCGAGGCGAAGGAGGGCGGGTTCACCCAGCTCAAGGCGCATCCGCTGCCGTGGCTCGTCGAGATTCTCAATGGCGTCGAGCACGCCAATTTCTTCGAGCAGCGCGCCACGGAGTACTCCAAGGCGGCGAGCCGCGGCAGCTGGGACGGCGAAGACGGGGTGTGGGCGACTTTCGGCCGTATCTAGCCCATTTTATTCATGCTAGCGGCATTGACAGCGGCAGGCGCCGATAGTCGTCGCCGTCACCCGCCAGCATGACAAAGGCATAGAACCGGACCTCCTCATCGTGGCGTCTTGATTGCAGCGCGACAAAGCCGGACACACAGATGGTTTGTTGGGTTAAGCCGGTACATGCGCTCCATTGCTGATGGCGGCTAGGGTTTACAGTATTTCCGCAGGTCGGTGAGGTGGGTCTCGTCAACCACCTTCATGAAGTCAATCAGCGCAACACGGCTACGCCCTTGAGCAGACGAATGTTCTCGATGATCGCCACGGCCGCCCCCCTCTTAGGGCTAGAGGGGATTACTATCACGCAATCGGAAGTTGTAAAGAGGGGCAACCCTGTCAAAGGGGGTCATCTTCATTGCAGCCCGGTCGGATCAGGCAAACCGATTTGTTCTTCATCCCCCTTCGCGTTTGATTTCGTCGCCGACCCACTGGCGGTCTTCCTCGGCCGTGGCTTCGCGGAGGTGATCTACTACGAGCAGACGCTGGCAATGCGGCTCGGATGACAGCCGCGTTTCTGTCCTAACACAAGAGTTCCGCTTCAGCGCTGCCGATCCACCTCTCGAGATTTTGCATCCGCTCTCCGAGGCGCTCCCAATTGATCCGCGCCAGCGGGGGTTCGGCAGGCTGATCGGGCGCAGAGATCGGCAGCGACGATGACGCAAGCCATCACGTCGTCGACGTTATGTCCCACCCTCGCACGAGCGCCGCTTCGACCGCTCGTCGGCCTTTCGTCCGAGGTGGCCAGTGCGGCCTCGACCTGGTCGACCAAGTCGTAGCACGAAGGTGCGCCCGGCTCGCACCTCGGCTCGCATTTCAGTGCGCTGCCTGTGCGATGAGCGTGCTGCGGCCGACCGGAACGATTGTAATCGATGACCTGTGTCTCCCTAAGCGAGGGCCGGGTTAACTACGACGGTCGACAAAACTATTTTTTGCCTCATCATTCTCCGACGGCCGGAAAGCCGACGGTGATGCAGGTGGAGGCACGGGGCCGGGAAATCGGCGCAGCCAGCCACTAAGCGGCTGGCGTTCGACCACGGCAGCACGCTTGAGTTCGCCGCGATCTCGCCGTGGCGCTGCGTCATAACCAGATCAGCCAGATTCCTTTGAACCACGCCTAACCAGCTCGAGCCGATGTACCGACAAGAAGCCGATAGCGCTATTGATGCGAGTCCCTGTTGCCAAGGTTTCTATGCCGCGATGCGGCTCAGGATATTGGTGCGAACCCGCGCCATTTTGGCGAAGATCGATCAATAGGTCGTGGCGATCACGCCACCCCACCGGTAGTTCACACGGACCAAGCCGATATCGACGTCCTGACCGATACGGGCAGTCCCTGCAAAAGTGCCCACCGGAACACCCACGAGTCCGGGTGAAAAAAAGAAATCCACATCCCGACGACCCATGAACAGGTGGTCGTATTCAACGCCGATGGACCAGTTCGGAGCAAAGCCAAATTCAAGGCCCGCCCCTACCGTGCCGCCCCAACGAGTTTCGCTGCCGTTGTCGATAGTGAGCCCGGTCGCAAAATCGGAGACCCGGTATTTGTCACGGACGACTGCAGCCCCACCTCTTACATAGAGCAGCACGTTATTCCAAGCATAGCCGACTTGGCCCGTGAACAGGCCGAATGCATCAAGCGTGGAGTCATCCCGGACGCCTGCGAAAGCAAGGTTCGCGTTGGAGCCCTTGAAATCGGCCCAATTGCCCTGCGTCTCCAGACCGAACACCGAGTTCGCTATTTGCCAGCGGTAGCCGATGTGACCGCCCACCGTGCCTCCCGTCGCATGATGGCGCCCCATGCCAACGGGCGGAGCGACGACCACGCCGCCGGCGTTGACCACGTCCCAGCACTGCCGACGTAGAAGCCGCTCCAATCATAGATCGGAATGACCGCCGGAGGCGCTTTGAAGTAAGGCCGCGCGGCCGGATCAACGGCAGAGGCAGGAGCAGCCAGCGTGTTGAGGGCTACCGTGCCCGCTAGCAATTTTTTTATTCTTCTGAATCCCAGTTTCGAATTCGACGCCCCCGACGGGATATTGACGACGATTGCCACGTTTCCGCCACCTCCATCAACTGCAAGGGTTGGTAGTTGACGGGGTCGCAAGCGCCGCCTGAGCGGCCGGTCGATGGGCAAAGTGCATGTCGGGTCGGTCGCGGATGCTGTCCGCCGACTGTTGATTAAGTGGCTTGACCCGAAAATGTCTAATCGCGGTTACCCGTCCTGCGCGGCTTCGAGCACATCAGCATGACAAGAGTCAGCGCATCGACAGCGAGTCAGTTTCCTGATTGCAGCTGCTCCGCGTGTCCTCGTTCCGCCCGTATCGACCGTTCGTCGGCCATTGGATGCAAGTGTTCCCGCTTACGGCGAAGCTTCGACGGACGAGCCGCATTCAATCCATTTCGTTCCGGGCGGACGATGCATCCGCAGTAAGACGGAGGCGTGTGTAGGGGCCGGCGATAAGGCTCGGCGCCGCATCGAGTTAAGAGTCCAGAATTTCTTGCTGCGGCTGGCCTTCTCGATCACGGCCAGTACCCTCTTCGATACATGAAATTTGAGCCGCGAAACAGGCCGAGCGACATCCCGAGAACTGGCTATTCCAGGAGCTCTCACAGAACTCCCGGCCGAGTTCGGTATTGAACGACTGCGCTCGGAGCGGCCGACTACGGCACCCATCTCCAACAGCCACGTGAGCCGGTTGCTGGAAGACCGGGCGCCGTGTCGTCTTCGCCTTCATCGTCACCGAGTTCGATGCAGAAGCTGCAACGGCGCAGTTCGGCAAGGTCGCCGATCCGCTCCGTCCCAAACTCGAAGCGGCGATGATCCCTGAGTGCGCTCTCGCGCATCCGAAGCTGAGCAAAGGCGTCAAACGAACGGCGCCTTCGAGAGCTATCGCACGCTCGATCCCGTGGCTCTGCTGGCGGAGATGAGGGACGCCAAGATCGAGCTCGGCACGCGTATCGGCGCCCGGCCGCCCCTTGCTTGCTGCCAACGGAGGGAGAGGCTACTGCGATAAGAAATATCATGTCTTGTCGATACGGGCTTAGTCGTGTCGCGTGATCATTTTCATTCACGACGCATCCTCGATTGTCGAATTAGCGAACCAGGTTCAAGGCATTCGCTTTTGCGGAAAATGCTACCCCCTGCGCCGAAATGTTACTGTCCGCTGCAATCGATTTGGTTCGGCTTGATACCCCGGAACTGTCCACGCAAGGCTGTGACTGTGATTTGTTTTGACGGGGTCTTCGTTGGCCCACCACGCATCATATTCATACGCTGATTTCGGGAGGGAGCGACCGATAAGCATCTCGATGTCGGCAAAGGTCATCTTGAGCGAGGCAGAGCTGTTTGCGACCAGCTTGTCTCTCAAAGGGTTATAGATCGACATCGGGCTCCCCCATCCAACGATCTCATATTATATAGCCAATCCGGACTTTTCGTCACCAATTGCGGATTTTGTCCGATATTTGTCGGTTTTCGTTCGCAGCGGCACTGACGCCGCCGCGACATCATGTCGAGCAGCAGCCACGTCTGCGCCGAAGGCAGGCGGACGTACCACCTTTTACGGCCCTGAACATCGGCCTGAGCGGCTCTCGAGCAATGAAGCTACCGAAACGATATAGCCTATCCGGAGACTTTCGTTCATCTCGATGTGTTAGGCCCGCTGGCATTGGCATATGTTCGAAGAAAAGCGCGAAGCCGTGCCTGCCATTGAGATGCCGGTTTCGGCTCTTGTGCTACAGCATCGCAAGTGGGCCGCCGGTCGGGTGGAGATATCCTCCGGTGGCCCTGACGGTCAGTTTCAATGCGCTGTCATGCTTTTAAGCGGCTAGCGTGGCCGCCATGGATCCGACAGGTGCATGCAGACGCTCGCCCCGCAGCACAGGGGAATTGCGGCTTTACCAGAATTAAGCAGCGCCTCGATGAGGCGACCCAAGCCCAGCAACAGGAACGCTGGTGCTTGAAATCGCCCTCAGGCCTCGGAGCTTCTCGGCGGCGCTCCAACTACTGAGAGCCTCGTGTGTTAGATACGTCGCGGCCAATTCATTCCAGGATCTCACGACCTGATTCCAGCTCTCTTTTCGGGCGGGCAAGAGCTCAAGCATCCTTTGCGCCTTGCGGGCAGCGGCAAACCTCCCGTCTCGCGTAGCGTCTTTCAGAATTCTCCGCACCAACACTTCGGTTCGCTTCCATCCGGCGCCCGTCGATCTATCCTCGGCCAAGGAAGCGAAGTACACTCGAAAGGTCAGGGCACGTTCGGCGGCGATGCCCGATGCCAAGCTTGGCTCGTTCAACCATCGGTAAAGAGACTCGAGCTGCTCCGAGTCGCCGAGCGTGAAAGTGTCATCATCCCCGAAAACCAAGAATGTCGCGAAACCGGCGATCTCAAGTTGCATGCCCAAATCTTGTGAGTCCAGCCAACGGGTGATTGCTTCTAGTGGAGACATAGCTTTGCTCTCCTGTGGGGTTGATCGCGATTCAGCCCGGAGGACACCGCGCGGGTCAACTACAAGAATTTGTAGCTGACGGAAATAAAGAGCTGTCAGGCGTGCCGCCGCTATGGTGTTTCTGCATTGAACGGAGGGATTTCCGAAGGACGGCTGAGCAGCGCCACCCCGCGCCGACGACTTGCAAATTCCGAGCCTCGTTACTCCAAGAGGCGCTTGTTCGATTGGAGAAGATTCGGCGGCTTGCGATATCCGTTGGAACATCAAGGACGAGCCCAACCCCGACCAGCTCGAAGGAATTGACGCTCTGAAGCACGGTCGCTAGGGCAAGGTTGTAATCTTTGAGGCGATCAGCGAACATGACGGATGTGCGGATTGACACTTCGACGTGGGAGCGCGAGTACGGGAAGAAGCCAAGCGGGCGCCGCTATCGGCGCTTCCGGATCATATCGCCCAGTATTGCAGTCAAAGACTATTAATTAAGAACGGAGATCCCAATGACGTTCCCCAGGGCGTGCAGGGGGGCAATAGAAAGGGCGCGGCAACGCGGTTCGGCTCAAATCGTGCTGCTACCGTGAGGGACCCTGACGAGTTTGACGATCGAACGCATGTTTTCCCGAGGGCTGAGACGGAACAAGAGCTTGGGATCACGGTCATAATGGAAAAGTGGATCGTCTCCCAATCCGTCATCAATCCAGCCTTTGACTCTAACGAGAGAGAAAAGACTGGCTAGCAGCTAGGCGACATCTCGCTCTCGACACTCGATCTCGCCGATTGCAGCCGCGATCGCTCGTGAATAAGGGAAGCGACCAAGGCCCGGCAGTTGGTCTCCCCGGTCACAGCAACAGTCCAGCCCTATCACTACAAGGCGCTGCTCCTTCCGAGCCCACCAAATTCGGTAGTTGAGGCGACCGCGGCAGATTTGCAGAGTAAGGCCATCTGTCGATCACAGGGGCGAGGCCGGAGCAAGCTTTATGGCTGGCGTTCAATACTTCGTGTCGCGCCATAAAGGCCGGTGGAAGGTTGCGCTCAATTTTGAGTACTCCGGCCCCTACGCCACTGAGGAAGAGGCGACCGCGTCGCCGTCGACGCCGCGGCAGGGCACGTCGCTCAGGTTCTCGTTCAAAGGGAAACCACCAATTTAGAATCGAGTGGACATATGGCCACGACCCATACCCCCACCAGCCAGCTAATCGCTGACCACATGAGATCGGCGCCGACCTTTCCCGCCACGCCCGCCCCGCAACACCAAAGCGCGTGGCATCAGCAGGGCGGAATCTCACACCGAACACTTATCCACTTTCCGACCGCGCTTCTGAGGCCGGCCCTGTCGAGCGCTGCCGTGCCAGGTTCTGCAGCGGGCGTGCCCTTGGTCTGCGTGGGGAACAAGGCGTTCGTCGCAGGTCAACAAGATCGGCGGCGTCAGCGACGCCAGCATCTACAAATGGAAGGCCAAGTTCTTTCAGCGTCGAGCCTTGCAACGGAAGCGCGCGGTTTCGTCGCGCCTAGAGTAGAATATTAACATTGCAACCGTCTAGGTTGTGTGCGACCATAGGCTTGGGTCTCAGAAACCGAAGACAGCATCAGTGGCCATCAATGGGCCAGCGTGCTAACAGCCCCGTTCGGCGGGGACGGTGCGCCCGTGTCCAAGGGCACCCCAAAAGCACATTGGCCGGTCACGATTACGGTTTCTGAACCCCGGCAGCCAGTCCGCTACCGGCATCAGAGCTAAAAGCAAAATCCATGAACCATCAGCGAATCTCGCGCCGCGTCGTGGCGATCGCTCGCGTCTGTAGTCTCGAAGTTCTGCACGACAACGAAACATCTCAGCAGAGGGCCGACCGGTTGATGGCACCGCACAAGCGGGGCAACCGTTGTCCGTTGTCAAATGATTTGAGGCTGATTAGGCGGCTGGCGAAAGGAGCGTCGGGCTCCTCAGGGGCTAGAGTTTAAGCGGCCTGCACTCGATGCTGCAAGCGAAGGTTGCGTCTCATCGGCGCTATCCTGCTCGAGCGGCGCCCAAGTTGAGCACCCGCAAGCAAGAGTCGCACGGGCGCATGTCCGTCGTCACGACGATACCCAAGGAAAAGGCGAAGGGGTTTGTTCGCAGGCTCGCTGAAGCTCTTTCCGGCAATCATAGTCAACGGCCCCGGGTTTGCCGGAGGCCATTTGGTTTAAGTTATGCCGCCTTGGCTGGTTGTTCCAGCATGGCGTAGTAGCGTTGCTCGGCTTCGGCCGGCGGGATGTTTCCGATGGGCTCCAGGAGCCGCCGGTTGTTGAACCAGTCGACCCATTCGAGAGTGGCGAACTCGACGGCCTCGAAGCTGCGCCATGGCCCGCGCCGATGGATCACCTCGGCCTTGTAGAGACCGTTGATGGTTTCGGCAAGAGCGTTGTCATAGGAATCTCCGACGCTGCTGACAGACGGCTCGACGCCAGCCTCAGCCAGGCGCTCGGTGTACTTGATGGATACGTACGTTAAAGTGCTGGTCAAGAAAGCTGACGTTTCATCGAAATGACTTTGGCTACCCTACAGGACATGAATTGCCGGAGAGCTGCCTAGTCGAACTCCTTCGCCGCTGATGTTCACGAGTTTAAGTAGGCCTTGTTGACCAGACCGTCGCCGAAGACCGGGGCTGACCGCCTTTGTCCCCGAGAGAGTCGTGCGGCACTCAACCCTCCCACTCTAGAAGCGCGCGTATGCGTGCAGCGATCCGCCGCGCGTCGTTCGGCCTAAGATTGGGCTTCACGCTGTCGAGGATGCCTAACACTGCCCGAGCCTCCTCGGCATCAAATGTCGCGACTTGGCGATCTGCCAGGCTCAAAGACTGATCGGCCGCCCGGGCCTGATTGGCTGTAAGCACCTCAAGCGCTTGCGACCGTAGGGCCGTGATGTGCCGCTCGAATATATGCATCCTTTGGCCCCATGGTTGGGAGTTAGCGGCCACGTGGCTCGGCGCTCAATCTGAGAGAAGAAGAAGCGCTGTCCCTACCACGCGCGCCGCTAACTCCACCGCCAGCTTCGGGAGGGAAGAAGGCTGTCGGTAGGATACATCCACCGCAAAAAGCCGTGGCACAACTACCAGAACTGGTTGCCGCATCACAGTCACGGTCGCCTGGCAATGGGGGCGCGACTCGGCGCCGAGAAGGATGCAAGGCAACCTACTGGGATTGGTCGGCACACTAACCCACGGCCGAGGTCCACACTGAGGCTCTTTTTTCTTGCAGATGGGAGAGACCCGAGTGACCAGCCGCATACGAATTCAATGCATCAACAAGACTGACAGGCAGAACCCTCACGAGCGAATCAAAAACGTTGGCGGAGTAAACCCGGACGGGTCTAGGTGGAAGCAATCCGTCGATCACACGATCAAAGAAATCGAAAACGGTGTATGGGAGTTCTATGTCGAGGAAAAGCGCACGGCCGATGTGATTGTGGCCGTCCACAACGGGCACAAGTACATCAAGACGAAGGCCGACGGCATTCAACCGGACAATTTGCTTTCACTCCCTGAGTGCCCCTAATTGTCGCAAGGATAAAGTTCATTGGCGATCCGGCTGATCAGTAGTATAATTTTGATAGAGCGCCTCCCGAGAGTCACTTGAAAAGGTTGGACGTGTACGCTCCTATCTGCCAGCCTTCCGTTCTGAGGTCAGCCAGGCTGGGAGCGGATCGCTCGATGCGGTCTCCCCGGTAGGCAGACCGGACGCCCGGTCCAGATACCAATCAATCGCCTTGCGATCCCAACGCTGAGTGCCGGGGATAGCCTCCGGTACCAAGCCCTTCTTAATCCACGTGTTGAACGCGTCCTTGGAGCACCCGCAATAGGCGGCTGCGTTGGCCTTAGTGAGGCCCCGAGGTGCGATCTGATCGGCGCGTAGTATCCGCTCCGAACGTCTCAGCTCTGCGGGCGAAGGTCTGTCACGCTGATGATCACCGTCCATTTGGACCTATGGTAGAAGTTAGCGGCAACGTGACTCCGCGCCCGAGCTGGAATTAGAGGCGCTGTCCCTACCACGCCCCGCCAACTTCAACATGGCCAGCGTCAAGCGACTGAAGCTGACGGCGGAAAGTATCGTCTGGGAAAGCCCGTGGCGCAACTACCAGGACTGGTTGCCGCCAGACGCTTGGGCGATCAGTCTCAGCGACCGGAAGCAACGCGGGCACGGCTCGGCGCCAGGTCAGGATAAGAATCGGGCGTTGTCCCTACCGCGCCCGCGCTGCAATTGAGATTAGCGGTGACGTGACTCGGCGCTCTAGCCCCCTCGCGTACACCGGGGCACGCACTGTCCCTGCCACGCGCCGCTAAGCTCAATGGCTGAGTATTCGGGCTAGCTTTCCAAAAGCTGACAAAGATCCGCGCGGAAAATTTACAAACGAAAAGCGGCCCGCTTGGGCCGTTCAAAGCTCAATCTGTTGTGGGCAATCATGCAGCCACGCAAAGACGCTCGCTAGACTGTAAGGCCGTGCGACTTCATGGCCGTCAAGCTTAATGGGGTGATCTTCGATAAGATAGAATTGCCCGTCGGCTGTTCTGACCATCCGATCTCTTAGCTCAAACCACACGCCCGTCGGCCACCTTTTATAGGATACTCGCGTCGCGAAATGGACCGCTTCAGCAATGTCCCGCGCGCGCAAATGCCTTAAAGGCTTAGCCTTTGGTGCCATGATTTCCTCGTCGGCTCAAGAGCCGCGCGGATGCGACTCGGCGCCTTTATCGGCTGGGGGGCTTAGATAGAGGCGCTATCCCTGCGGCATCCGCACTGCCCCGTGAAGTTAGCCCCTCGGATCATAAAGGCTAACCCACACCCTGCTTTCCCATGAACCTTAATCCGCTGGGAGCTGAAGTGCGGTTTAGCGAGAAAGCCGCCGTGCGTGGCCTACCTAAATTGATAGGCCAGACTGAGCGACTTAACGCCGCTCAGCCTGCCAGTATTTCAGCCTCGGTCTTTTGCAGATCGATCAGGCCGCATTAAAAAGGCGTTCGGCCCGCTTACGATCAGTGGCAGCCGCATCACGACGGCGGGTCGGATTGGCGCTCAGCCAATCTATTGCCCGCTTACGGCCGATTGGCGTCACGATTTCAGACACTCCCGGCTCCCACGTCTCTTCGACCAAATAGACTCGCCCGCCCGCCCGCCCGACCAACGGATTCGTTCGGCCTAGAAGGTTCTTAGTGTTGTTTGAGAGTGTAGGGGCGACGGCGCGTGCGGGAGGCCCATCTATATTGGTCCCAAAGCCGTTGAGCTATGCTCTGGTGCGTGAAGATGCCGCGCGGCGAACAGGATGGAAGTG
>NZ_AJQE01000419.1 GCF_000261685.1 Bradyrhizobium genomosp. I (2014)
GTTTTCCCGGCCCCGTCGACGGAGCCGGAAACTTACAGGCGAGACGAACCTGACAGCGCCGCTCGTCCGCACGATGCCACGGGCTCACGGAGAGCAATCCGCCCTGCCCCTGACATCTCGTGCACGACGCTGCCGCGTCCACCGCAAGCCCGGCTCGCGAAAATGACGACCACATGATCGCCCCTCGAGGATGAGCCGGGATGGGCGACACATATGTCATTTCCGAATTTCGGTAAAGCGGAATATTTTCGCAGGAAGGGGTTGACGACGAGCGAAACAGCCGCGTCATCCCGGAGCGCGACGATATCACGAGCCATGACGCGCAATTGCGCATCTGAGAATCCATCTCACAGCATGTCTTGCAGCCCGAGGGATTCCGGGCTCGATGCTGCGCATCGCCCCGGAATGACGGGAGGGAGAGTGTCACCCCTTCGAGGACACCGGCGTCCCATCCGCCATCGTCGTAGCGCCCTTCCGCTCCACGATCATTCCATACGCATGTGGCTGGCGATGAACGTCGAAATTGAAGGTGGTGCGCTTGTAGGAGTTGCAGAGGTCGAGATCGCAGCGTGCCAGCGCGATCTCGTCGCCCTTGGTCGTGCAGGCCGCGACGATCTCGCCGGAGGGCGCGATGATGCAGCTGCCGCCGATATGGTCGACGCCTTCCTCGACTCCGGCTTTGGCGACGCCGACCACGAAGGTGCCGTTCTGGTAGGCGCCGGCCTGCATCACCAGATGATTGTGAAACAGCGAGAGATCGTCGTGCTCGGGCGCGGGCGGATTGTGCACTGGCGTGTTGTAGCCGATCATCACCATCTCGACGCCCTGGAGGCCCATCACGCGATAGGTCTCGCTCCAGCGGCGATCGTTGCAGATCGCCATGCCCATCACGCCGCCGAAGGCATCGACGACGCCGAAGCCGCTGCCCGGCTCGAAGTAGCGCTTCTCCAGGTGCTGAAACTCGCGCCACGGCTCGTGCTCGGCATGCCCGGGCAGATGGACCTTGCGATACTTCAGGACGATCGTGCCGCTCTTGTCGACGAGGATGGAGGTGTTGTAGCGCCTGACAATTCCGGCCTCGGCGGTCAGCTCGGCATAGCCGAGGCAAAAGCCGATCCCGAGCTCGCGCGCGAGCTCGAACAGGGCCTGCGTTTCAGGGCCCGGCATCTCGCGCTCGAAGAAGCTGTCGATCTCGGCCTGCTGCTCGAAATACCAGCGTGGAAAGAACGTGGTCAGCGCCAGCTCCGGGTAGACGATCAGGTCGCAGCCGCAAGCCCGGGCCTGGCGCATCAATTTCATCAGCCGCGCCATCACCGCGGTCCTGGTCTCGCTCCTCGCGATCGGGCCGAGCTGGCCGGCTGCAATCGTCACAAATCTCGCCACGCGTCATTCCTTCGCTTTTCCGAGTGCGTCGGGCCTGAGCCTATCCAGCGATGCACCGCACGCACAGGCCACCCCGACCCTTCGTCCTGATGCCACAATCAAGATCCGTGCCTACGGGTATCATCGTGCGGCGCCAGGCGCGCGCGCCGGAAACTCCGGGAACTTCGTTGCCAATCTGCAACGGTTCCCCGCGATCTGAAGCCGGACAAAACAAACTCCCATTCCGGCCACGAACCGCTCTCACAACGCCGTGAGACTCTCAGGGGAACGACGATGCGTGCACAACGCGTTTGGAAAGTGAATGGGGCGGCCAGCATCGGGCAGCTCCAATCGAGGTTGGACGATCTGAACAAGCGTCTCGGTCAGCTCGAACATCAGCATCCGGACAGCTGGAAGCTGGAAGAGCTGAGAGCGTGCGCGCTCAACCTGTCGCGCGAGATCGACGACCTCCGCTGCGCCGAGGCGACGGCGACGTTGAGCGAATTGCTGCGGAAATAGCCGGCGCCCGCCGATTCGCACCCGGCGCGAGGAACCAAGTTCCGCCGCCGCAATTTCCATGCAGAGCATGGAGCAAGATCATGAGCAGGCACCTGACGCGAGCCCATCTCGCGCCATTTTGCGTTGTGAAGAAGCTGGCGCTGTGAGGGATTTGGCATGACGTCCGACCCCGAGGAGTCGGTGCGGCTGCAAGGCTACGGCGAGATGACGCTGCGCACCGCCGTCGAGACGCTGATGCGGCTCGCGCCGCGCGAGCGATGGGAGGCGGCCGTG
Organism: Bradyrhizobium genomosp. I (2014); assembly: GCF_000261685.1. GTDB lineage: Bacteria > Pseudomonadota > Alphaproteobacteria > Rhizobiales > Xanthobacteraceae > Bradyrhizobium. Next base: position 2,155 of record NZ_AJQE01000419.1, read on the forward strand.
TTCCGCGTCCGTGATGATGTGCGCCTGGCGCAAAGCGAGATCGCCGAGCTCGCATCGAGCTGGGGCATCGAGCCGGCGCCGAACGTGCGGTCGCCGAGACCGGCGTCGGAGCAACATTGGCCGGACATCGTTCGCGGCATGGTGCGCGAGGCACCGCTGCCGTCGCTGATGGTGGCTTTCCTGGTCGGGGTGCTGGTGGCGCGAAGGTAGGATCTGCCACAAATGCGTAGGCGACGCATGTCTTTGCGGAGCCTCCGCGACCATTTCGGCAAGCCTGTCGTTGGACTCGCCGAACTGGCGCGGCGGCAGACGGACCGGCATCGGCCTAACTGTAGAATATCCCCCCGTCCACATTGAGGGCCTGGCCGGTTACGAACGCGGAATCGTCCGACGCAAAGAACGCGACCGGACCGACGACATCCTCCGGTTGGCCGAGACGATGCAGGTCCGTGACCTTCTCGAAATAGGCAACCCGCTCCGGATCGCGGAGATTGTTCATGCCCATCTCCGTCACGATGATCCCCGGACATACGGCATTGACGGTGATGCCGTGGCCTCCGAACTCCATGGACGAGACGCGGGTGAATCCGACCACGGCTGACTTCGATGCCGCGTAGTGGGACTGTCCCGGACCGCCCGTTCGGGCGGCGAGCGAGGCGATGTTGACGATCCGTCCGTACTTGCGCTCCTTCATATGCGCCACCACGGCCTGGGTCATCTGGAAGACGCCGCGGGTGTTGACGGCGAAAGTCTGATCCCACGTATCGGTCGTCAGTTCGTCGATGGTCGCCAGCCTGAGTATCCCCGCATTGTTGACGAGGACATCGATGTGGCCGAGACCCTGCACGGCCTCGGCCACCGCCCGCCTGCAATCACCGATGTCGCTGACGTCGCCCAGCACCGGAATGCAGCGGCGGCCGAGCTTGCTGACCTCTGCAACGGTCTCGAGGAGGGCCTTCTCCTGGGCTGCGATGTCGGTCAGCACGAGATCGTATCCGCGCCTTGCAAGGCCAACGGCTATCGCACGGCCGATTCCGCGGCTTGCTCCCGTCACGATCGCATGTCGGGCCATGTTGCGTTCTCCCCTGTTGTTCGGATGAATTCTTGTGATGGCATGAAAAGGTCAGGCGCGAGCAGACTTGCGGACCGGGAGCGTGTTCATGGCCTTCACGGTCTCCTCGAACGATACGAGATTGGCGCCTGAACCCAGACCCGTCGCGACGATCGCGGCCGTCGCGGTCGCAAGCTTCGCGCAGTCGAGCAGGTCCCAGTCGCGGGCGAGACCGGCGATGAAGCCGCCCGTGTAGGAATCGCCGCATCCCGAGGTATCGCGGACCGCGACCTCGAATGCCGGCACCGTGAACTGACGTCCGTCGCGCGTCATCACAAACGATCCGTCGGCACCGAGAGAAATGGCGCAGGCCCCCGCTCCCTTGTCGATGAAGAACCGCGCGCACGCGGCGGGATCGTCGGTTCCGACCATGGCGCTGGTCTCGTCGATGCTCGGCATGAAGAAGTCGACATAGGGCAGCAACGGCTCGACCAGCGCCAGCGTTTCACGCCGCGCCTGGATGAGATCGAGCGTCGTCGTGCAACCAGCGGCCTTCGCGTCCTGCAGCAATGCAACGGAAGGCGCTCCGTCCATCGCAAGCAGGGAGCCAACCCCGCCGAGATGCAGAATCTTGCTCCGGCAGGCGGCGGTTTGCGTTTCGGGCGCGATCCGCCAGCGGGCGGACGCGCCCCGTGCGTGCATGACCGGACGCGAGCCGTCGGGCCGGATCGGCAGGATCGTGGCCGAGGTCGGACTGCCGGCCATCCGTTCCATGAGAGAGATGTCGATGCCTTCGCGCTCCAGCGCGTTCAGCATCCAGTCCGCCTTCTCGTCGGAGCCGACGGCGCCGACCGCGAGCGCCTTCAGACCGAGACGCGCGCAAGGAACAACCGTTCCGCCGGCGGTGCCCGCCACCGCGAGCCGAATTTCCTCGATCAGCAGGCGGCCGCCACCGGGCGGGATCTCGGTCACCGGGACCCCCAGAATGTCCAGAATATAAGTGCCGCAGACGCTGACGTCGTGAGAGTTAGCCATGATTTCTCGCAGACAGTGGTTTCGATCGTGATCTAGCTCGAACGCTGGGGAATCTTCGGCACGCCGTCACTATCGCGCAGGCCGTACTGCCCCCATCGCTTCAGGATGCTGTCGATTTCCTCGTCCGGCAGCAGCGGAGGAGAGCCAAGTTGAAGACAGCCGTGATACTGCTTGGCGAGCACCTCGACCTCCACCGCGAGCCACATGGCCTTGCGCAGGTTGGGACCGATGGCGATCAGCCCATGATGTGCGAGCAGGCAGGCGCGGCGATAGCGAAGCGCGTCCAAGGCCGCCTGCGACAGTTCGGCCGTGCCGTATTGCGCGTACGGCGCGCAAGGGATGTCGTTGCCGCCGGCCGCGGCGATCATGTAGTGGATCGCCGGGATCGAGCGATTCATGATCGCGATGATGGTGCAGAAGATCGGATGCGCGTGAACGACGGCGCCGACCTCCGGCTTCGATTTCAGGATGTCGAGGTGAAAGCGCCATTCCGTCGACGGAACGTTGCCGGCCGACGCGGTCCATGAGCCGTCCCACTTCATCGCCACGATGTCCTCGGGCTTCATGCGGTCGTATGGAAGACCGGACGGCGTGAGCAGGATGCCGCCGTCGGTTCGGACGCTGATGTTTCCGGACGTTCCCTGGTTGATGCCTTGCGCCGCCATCTCGCGACACGCGTCGATGATGGACTGACGAAGCTCGAGCTCCGCTTCGCGGCTGGTCATGCGCTGCTCCCATTCTCGTTCATGCGATTGCTCCGAGCTGAACCTGCCGGTCGACCAGCAGCCACGTCGTTCGCGCGACCGCCAGGACCTCCTGCTCCGAACTCAGCAAGGCGCTCTCGGCAAAGAGCTTGCGACCCTCCCGGCCGGTCGGCCAGGCCGCCACCACACAACGATCGCCGGGGCGGGGCCGGCGATCGATCCGCGCCGCCATGCGTCCGAGCAGGGCGGTTTCGTCACCGTTCAATCCCAGGTGACGGGCGCCGACGCTGCAATAACCGGTCGGGCAATCGAGAGCGGCCCAGACGAATTCGGGCGCGACATGGCCGTCCTCGCCGGACAGGCTGCCATGAGGTACCCAGGACGCCGCGAACACGACAGGCCTGCCCGGGAACGACCCCGCCTGCAGCGGACCTGCGAAGATCCGGAGACCGTCGCCATGGGCGCGGGCGGGGCCGCAGACGAAGCAAGTCGGAAGGTTGTGGGTCTGCTCGTCGTAAGGTGTTCTGCCGACCGCCTCTTCCGCGGCTTCGTAGCTCACTTTGGGAACGTCCGGCACATCGATGCCCGTTACACGCGCCGTCGCGAGCAGCCTGTCGTTCTCGCGCAACTCGATCCCGCCGTCGGCCCCCGTCAGGATGTCGAGCGCCCGCTCCAGCGGTGGCGGTGCGCGCAACGTCACCTCGGCACCTCCGGCGACGTGCCTTGCGAGACGTCCGCATACATAGCCCCCGTTGCCGGAGTGCGGCGGTCCGCGGAAGCGACTGTCGATGACAAGCGATACCATTGCAGTCTTCGTCCGAGGCGTTCAGCGTCCCATCGCGTAGAACTCGTGGTTCGGACGCATGCTGGTGACGTTGGCGAGGCGGTTCGACATGCCGAAGAATGCAGCGATGGCCGCGATGTCCCAGACGTCCTCCTCCGTGAATCCGTGTCCCTTGAGATCCTGGATGTCGGAATCGTCCACCTCATAGGCGCGCGCCGAGACCTTCATCGCGAAATCGAGCATCGCCCTCTGCCGGACGGTGATGTCGGCCTTGCGGTAATTGACCGCGACCTGGTCCGCGATCAGCGGATTCTTCGCCCGCACGCGCAGGATGGCGCCGTGCGCGACGACGCAATACTGGCATTGATTGGCGCTGCTGGTCGCCACCACGATCATCTCACGCTCGGCCTTGGTGATCGGGCCGGGCTTGTCCATCAGCGCGTCGTGATAGGCGAAGAACGCCCGGAATTCGTCAGGACGATGCGCGAGGGTCAGGAAGACGTTGGGGACGAAGCCGGACTTCTCCTGAACCGCCTCGATGCGCGAGCGGATATCCGTAGGGAGCTTTGCGATGTCGGGGACGGGAAAGCGGCTGATGGCGGGCGCAGACATGTTCCAAGCTCCTGTTAGACTGCCGCGAGCGCGACAAGCGTTTCCTGATAGGCCTCGAACGCATCGCGCCGATCGGCGGCGTGCGGCTCGACCCGCACCAGGCAGGTGTGAGCCGAACAGCCCTGGCCGAATTGAGACGTGCCGATATCGAGCGTGAGCACGTTCGGATTGCCGGCGACCTCGAGGCCGCTATTGCCTGTCGGCGTGAACCAGGCGCCGGTCGGGAGCACCAGCACGCCTTGGCGGACCTTGCCGGTGACCTCCGCGGTCGCAAGGCATTCCCCGCGGCCGTTCCAGATGCGGATCGTCTGGCCGTCGGCGATGCCGAGAGCTGCCGCGTCGTCGGGATGAAGGCGAGCCTGCTCACGGCCATTGCGCTTCATGGCCCGGCTCGATGCCCCGGTTTCGAGCTGGCTGTGAAGGCGGCCAGCCGGCTGGTGCGAGATGAGGTGCATCTGGCCGGCGTCGGCGGCGTTGCCGAGCCATTCAGCCGGCTCGATCCACGCGGGATGCGAGCGGCAATCGGCATAGTCCAGCCTGGCCAGCCTCTCGCTGCCGAGCACGATCTTTCCGCTTTCGGTCCTGAGCGCATGCGCCTCCGGCTCGTTGCGAAAGTCGGCCAGGAAGGTGTGCTCTGCCTTGACCGGGCAGCGGGCATAGCCGGCTTCCCAGAACGCATCGAAATCCGGCATCGCGAAGCCGAAGCGCTCCGAGGCGTCGCCGCGGCAGGCTTCGTAGAGATGCCGGATCCAGCCTATCTCGTCGCGGCCTTCGTTGAAGCGATCGGCCACTCCGAGCTTGCCTGCAATCGCGTCGAAGATCGCGAAGTCGGAACGGGATTCGCCCAGCGGCTCGATCGCCTTCTTCATCGCCAGGATGAAGTCGGAACGCCTGTTGCCGGCAATATCGTTGCGCTCGATCGACGTGGTTGCGGGCAGCACGATGTCGGCCCGCTGGGCTGTCGCCGTGAACATCGGGTCCTGCACGATGATCGTCTCGGGCCTCGTCCAGGCTTCCGACAGGCGATTGAGATCCTGATGATGGTGATAGGGATTGCCGCCCGCCCAATAGACCAGCCTCGTATCCGGATAGGTGCGAATCTCGCCTTCATAGCTGAATGGCCTGCCGGGATTGAGCAGCATGTCGCTGATCCGCGCCACCGGGATAAAGCTGTCGATCGGCCTGGTCAGTTGTGAGATAGCTGGAGACCTGCCCAGGTTGAGCGGGGCTCCTACGCCCCCCAGGGAAGCGTAGCCGTAGCCGACGCCGCCGCCCGGCAATCCGATCTGGCCGACGACCGATGCAAGCCCGAGCGCCGCCCAGAACGGCTGTTCGCCGTGATGGGCGCGCTGCAGGCTCCAGCTCACGGTCAGCATGCTGCGCGTGTCGACCAGGCGCCTTGCCAGCTCCGCGATCCTGTCCGCATCGAGGCCGCAGATGCCCGCGGCCCACACAGCCTCCTTGCGCACGCTATCCGTCTTGCCTTCCAGATAGCCAAGCAGGCGATCCGCGCCGCTGGTGCAGCGCGCGAGGAAATCGGTATCGTGCCGGCCCGCCTTCACGATCTCGCCGGCAAGGCCGAGCATCAGCGCAGCGTCCGTGTTCGGCCGGATCGGCCACCATTCGGCATCGACCCAGTCGGGCAGATCGTCCTTCAGGGGCGAGACGTGAATGACCTTGACGCCGCGCTCGACGATTTTCCTGAGATAGGTTTCAAGCCGGTGGCTGCCAATTCCTCCGGCCTCGTTTTGCGCGGTTCGCGGCGAGAGGGCACCGAACACCACCAGCGTCCCGGTGTGCTGCGCGATCGTGTCGAGCGTATTGGCGCGGCCGCCGCATGCGTCGTCGCTGCCGAGCGAGTGGCGCAGGATCACGGGACCCGCCGCGATGGAATAGGTGTCGACGTGCCTGGTGAAGCCGCCAACGAGATTGAGCATGCGCTTCAGAAGCGAAGACGCATGATGCAGGCGGCCGGAATTGGTCCAGCCATAAGACCCCGCAAAGATCGAGGCGTTGCCGAACGTGCCGGCGACGCGGCGCACTTCGTCGGCGACCAGCGTCGTCGCCTCGTCCCAGCTCACCGGCACGAATTTCTCCCGGCCGCGTCCACGGCGATCGCTTTTCTCGCGCTTGTCCAGCCAGCCGGAACGAACCATCGGCCGCAGCACGCGGCGCTGCGGGTTGGCCCATTCGGCAATGGAATGGATGATCGGGGACGGCGCGGGATCGTGCTCGAAAGGCTCCACGCCGACGATGCGGTCATCCTCGACCAGGATCGTGTACGCACCCCAATGACTGCAATGCGGGACCCGCTTGATCCTGCTCATGCGTCGACCGCCACGAGATCGCGCCGCATCTGCGCGGCGAATTCCGGATAGGTCTCGGCGAGCTCGTCGAAGACGCGGCCGCGGAGCAAGTCGAGCGTCGATCGATCGGGCAGCGCAGTGTGCCGCGGCTCGGCATCATGGGCGAACCGAAAGCCGGTCGCCTCCTTGATCTCCGCAAGATCGTGCCCGGGATGGACGCTCTCCAGCTCGAACCCCGGCCGCGTCTTGTCGAAGCGGAAGAGGCCCTTGCCGGTCAAGAGAGCAATGGGACCGCCGCTCCGGAAGACTCCCTCAGGACTGACGCCCGGAGCGCTGATAAAATCCACCTTCTCGACGAAGACGCGCGGGGTATGCTCCTCGCGGAAGAGGATGACTCGCGGCACGACGAAGTAGAGATAAGCCGACCCGAACGAGCCGGGCCAGCGCACGCTCGAGCGCGGATACTCCCCGGCCCCGACGAGGTTCACGTTGCCCGCGCCGTCGATCTGGCCGCCGCCGAGGAAGAACGCATCGATCCGGCCCTGGCCCGCGCAATCGAACAATTCCGCCGAACCGTTGGTGAAGAAATTGTGCTCGACAGAACCGAGGATGGAGATGCGTGGGCCGACCGCGCCGCCCGCTTGCTTCATTGCACGCAGCAGCATCGCGCCGGCGGCGGGAATGGGAGACGAGGCTCCGACCGCGACATGCCTGACGCCGTCGAGCAGCCGCGCGATCGTGCAGATCAGCACTTCGCGAGGGAGGACCTCGGCCATCACGCGGGCTCCATCTGCGCTCGGGCCATATAGGCCGAGAAGCCGTCGGCCGTTCGCGCGGCCTTCGCGTAGCGCGCGATCTCCGCGCTGTCGGCCGGGTATTCACCCCACAGACCGTAGGGCCACGCCCCCTTCGGAGCGCGCGCGACCGCCGTGACGTAGAGCGCCGGCAGCACGCCGGCGGCGCTCATCTCGTCGGCGAGCAGATTTTCCTCGACGACCCGTTCCACCGTGACCAGAACGATGTGCGAGGCGTAAGCCATCGCGGCAAGCTCGCGTCGCCGTCCGATCCAGACATTGCCGAAGCGATCTGCCATGGGCACGTGGAAGATCGTGACGTCGGGCTTGATGGCCGGAATCAGCACGATCGGATCGCCTCCGTCCGCCAGCGGATTGTCGACGACGCGCCAATCGTCGCGATGGCGGAGCAGGTCCGTTCCGATCAGCCCCCGGAGCGGCATGAAGGGACTGCCCTTCTGCGCCGCCATCAATCCGGCATGGATGGCTGGACAGGTCGCGTCCTTCAATCGAACGGCGCCTTCCTTGACCGCAGCGTTGAACCGGGGCGCTCCACCCGCCTCACCCAGCGAGACGGCGCTGGTCTCCACCGAGCGGACCAGACCCGCGCCGACAAGCTGGTCGACCTGCAATCCGCCGGTTGGCACGCAGACCAGATCGAGATCGCCCGCGCCACGCTCGATGATCGGCTGCGTCATGGCCATGGAGACGCCGGCATAGTCGACCGGCAGCGCCACGCGCATGCCCGGCTCGATGTGCTTCGCCATCACACGAGGCTCGCTCAACACCATCATCCCCCCTACCGTGTTCTATATTGTAGAACGTAATTCCAAATTTATGTTAGGCGGATTTCGACGACGCTGTCAATCTGGCTTCGCTGCGAAGCCTGTATTTGCAGGGCTCCCGATTGCGCGGCCGGTCGCGGGCGGCGCGCCATTGCGCCGCGAACGGTCAGCTCGACTTGACAAGACGGCGCGCTACGCCAACAATAATTGGAATATCGTTCTACAATATAGAACACGTTGGGAGGAAAGAATGGGTGAGCCCGCGGCTCAGCGCACGATGCGCTCCGGCGATGCGAACGGTCGGACATTGCCGACCGGCCGCCTCCGGGAACGCGACGCGATCGGATCGAGCATCGCCGTCCGCGACGCGGTGAAGACCTACGGCAGCTTTCATGCCGTCGACCGGATCAGCATCGACATCGAGCCCGGCGAATTCATCACGCTTCTTGGCCCCTCCGGCAGCGGAAAGACGACGCTGCTCAATCTCGTGGCCGGCTTCCAGAGCCTCGACAGCGGCGAGATCCTCGTCGACGGCAAGCCGGTCCACAACGTGCCCACGCACAAGCGCGGCTTCGGCATGGTGTTCCAGAGCTACGCCCTGTTTCCGAACATGACGGTCAGCCAGAACGTCGCGTTTCCGCTTCGCATGGCGGGCGTCGACCGAGCCACGGCGGATCGACGCGTCGCCGAAACGCTGGAGATCATGCGCCTGACGGAGCATGCGACGAAGTCTCCTTCCCAGATGTCGGGCGGACAGCAGCAGCGCGTCGCGATCGCCCGCGCCATCGTCAGGCGGCCCAAGGTCGTGTTGATGGACGAGCCGCTCAGCGCCCTCGACAGGCGGTTGCGCGAGCAGATCCAGATCGAGATCCGCGACCTTCACCAGACCATCGGCAGCACGATCCTGTTCGTCACGCATGATCAGGGCGAAGCCCTGACCATGAGCGACCGCATCGCGGTGCTCAACGCCGGCAGGATCGTTCAGATCGGCCGCCCGCTGGACATCTATCGACATCCGACCGATCGCTTCGTCGCCTCGTTCGTCGGCGAGAGCAATCTGGTCGAGGCGGAGATTCTGCAGAAACGCGGATCGACGCTGACGATGAAGAACCGTGCAGGATACGTGTTCAGCGCCGAAAGCCGGGACACGATCGACGTCGGGCGCGCAACCGTGCTCGTGCGTCCGGAACGCATCGCCGTGTCGAACGAGCCGACTGCGAATTCCACGCCCGTCAGCGTCACGTCCGCGATCTTCCTCGGCGAGATCCTGCGGATCGAGGCGCAGATGGAGGGCGGAGAACCGCTCCTGATCCGGTGCACCGACGTGGCCGACCGGCCCCTGCCGGCCGTCGGGGATCGCCTCCACGCGAGCTGGGGCGCCGCGGACTGCTGGGTGCTTGCATGACCTCGGCATCGATCGGCGCCCAGGCGGACCGCCCTGCGGATCTCGATCTCTTCAGGAGGTTGAAGGATCCGGCGCTGCTGCTCCTGCCCGCGCTTGCCTTCCTGGCCTTCATCTATCTCCTCCCGCTGATCGATCTCGTCCGTATCAGCGTGAGCGGGCCGTCGTGGTCGTCGTATTTCGCGCGGGTCTTCGCGATACCGCTCTATTGGGATTCGCTCGTCCGCACGATGCAGATCTCGGTCACGGTCGCAGGCCTGTGCCTGCTGTTCGGATATCCGACCGCGCTGCTCATTCACCGCAGTCGCGGCATCGCCCAGGTCCTGATCGCGACCGCGATCGTGCTGCCCTATTTCATTGCCATCCTGATCCGGACCTACGCCTGGATGGTCCTGCTCGGCCGCAACGGGCCGGTGAACAAGCTGCTGGTTTCGGTCGGCATATTGAGCGAGCCCGTGCAGCTTCTGTTCAATCGCGGCACGGTGCTTCTCGGCATGACCGCGGTGCTTCTGCCGTTGATGGTGCTGACGATCTATTCCAGCGTGGCGCGCCTCGACCAAAGCCTGACCCGCGCGGCGCTCGCGAGCGGCGCCGGGCCCATTGCGGCTTTCTGGCGCGTGCTGCTGCCGCTGACCTTGCCCGGCATGGGCGCCGGCTTCCTGCTGGTCTTCGTCGCCGCGATCGGCTTCTTCATTACGCCGACCCTGCTCGGGGGCCCCGGTGACCAGATGTTTGCCATGCATATCACCCAGCAGGCAGACTCGGTGACATCGGAGGGATTCCTGCAGGCCTTGGGCGTGGTGCTGCTGACGATCACATTGGCCGTGGTCGCGGTGGCCGGACGCTTCCTCGGCTTCGAGTTCATCTGGGGCGGCCGCAAGCTGACGGAGGCAACGCCGAAAGCCACGAACCGGCGGGCGGCAGGTGCCAGCGGCCGCAGTCTCGGCGCCTCGGCCG
>NZ_AJQE01000420.1 GCF_000261685.1 Bradyrhizobium genomosp. I (2014)
GGGCGCCTGCCGGCGAGCTGCGGGACCTGGACCGTTCGCCTGATGGGCGGCCTGGTCATCGCCATTCTCATCCTGCCGATCATCGTGGTGATGATCATTTCCTTCAGCAGTGCAAGCTATCTGACCTTCCCGCCGCCGGGCTTTTCACTGCGCTGGTACGAGCAGTTCTTCTCCGATTCGAACTGGATGCGGGCGTTCTGGACATCCCTGATCGTCGCGGCGATGTCGGCCGGCATTGCGATCGCGCTGGGCGCGTCGGCGGCGCTCGGCATCGTCAGGAGCTCAATCCGAGGCAAGTCCGCCATCATGCTGCTGCTGGTGAGCCCGATCATCGTGCCGCCGGTCGTGCTCGGCCTGTCGCTCTACAGCCTGTTCCTGCGTTTCGATCTCGTCGGCTCCGTCTTCGGCCTCGCCGCCGCGCATGCGATCGGCGGCCTTCCGATCGTCGTGGTGATCCTGTCCGCTTCGCTTCAAGGCGTCGATACGAGGCTCGAACAGGCGGCCGCCGTCCACGGCGCATCGTCCTTGACGGTGTTCCGCCTGGTGACGCTGCCGGCCATCATGCCGGGCCTCGCCGCGGCGACGTTCTTCGCCTTCCTGCATTCGTTCGACGAGCTGGTGCTGACGCTGTTCCTGTCGAGCGCGGAGCTGAAGACGCTTCCGCTCATGCTGTGGGGCGACATCAACTATCGCCTCAATCCGGTGCTGGCCGTGGTCTCGACGCTGGAGGTGCTGCTGGTGGTGGCAGGGCTCGTCCTTGCACGACCCGTTCTCGCCACGTCGCGGAAGGCGGCGTGACACAGATCCATTTCAACTGGAGGAAAGAGAAAATGCTGGGAATGAAACGCTTGCGACTATCGGCTTCCGTATTGGCCTCGGCCCTGTTCGTCGCGATGGGAACGGGTCTGGCTCAGGCGCAGAGCAACGTCGTGATCATGCAGGATCCGGGCGGCGGATATGGCGATGCATTGCGCAAGGTCATGTACGACCCGTTCGAGAAGGAGACCGGCATCAAGGTCGTCACCGTCCAGGAGGCCCGTAGCGGCCCGCGCATCAAGGCGCAAGCCGAAGCCGGCAAGGCGCAATGGGACCTGACGTTCATCTTCGACCAGGAAACGAAGCTGCTCGGCGACTGCTGCCTGGCCGATATCGACTATTCCAAGCTTTCCGAGGCGGCGAAACAGACGCTGGCGGCGATGCCGGACAACCTGAAGCGCAAGAAGGGCGTGGCATTGCAGGTGATCGGCGTCGGCCTCGTCTACAACAAGGACAAGTACAAGGGAGAAAACGTACCGACGAGCTGGGCCGACTTCTGGGACGTGAAGAAATTTCCCGGCCGGCGCTGCATGCCCGCCTGGCCGCGTTTCGTATTCGAGGCGGCGCTGATGGCCGACGGCGTGGAGAAGAGCAAGCTCTACCCGATCGACATGGAGCGGGCGCTGAAGAAGATCAAGGAGATCAAGCCCCATATCGCCAAATGGTGGACGACGGCCGCACAGCCGCCGCAGCTCCTGCTCGACGGCGAGGCCGACATGTGCATGGCCTACACCGGCTCGATGAGCAAGCTCGCCCTGGAGGGCGCCCCGATCGAGCTGACCTTCAATCAGGGCTTCGTCTACTACGACTTCTTCTCGATCCCCAAGGGAGCGCCGAACTACGACAACGCGCTGAAGCTGCTTTCCTGGCGGCTCGAGCCCAAGCGCGCGGCGCAGCTCACCTCGACCTTCCCGGTCGCCCTTCCCTCCAAGGTCGTGTTCGAGGCGGCGACCGACAAGAAGCTCGCCCGCTACTGGGCCAACAACCCGGACAACATCTCGAAGGCGATCGAGTGGAGCCCGGATTATTGGGGCGCACGGTCCCCGGCCGGAAATTCCACCAACGAAGAGTACGGGCAGGAGAAGCTCAACGCCCTGCTGGCCCAATAGGCAGGCCGACCCGCGGCGTAACCCCGATCCGGACGAATCGGGGTTACCCCATCGCGGGCTATGGCCGGTGGTCAGGCCATGCTAGATCGGACGAAAGATCATTCTGTTTCGGCTGGCGGATGGATAAGGCTTTTATCAAGGGACTGCGTCTCCTGGAAGCACTTGCTCTGAGCGAGCAGCCTCGTGGGGTCACGGACCTCGCGAGCGAGCTGAAGCTCACCAAGAGCAACGTGCACCGGCTGCTGATGACCTTGCAGTCCCAGGGCTATGTGCGCCAGATACCCCCGCACAGCATGTATGAGCTCACCACCAAGATCTGGGCGCTCGGCAGCCACGTCATCCACCGGATGGACCTCATCAACGTCGCGCGTCCGGCGATGACGAAGCTCGCCGAGATAACCGGCGAAACCATTCACCTGTCCGTGCTCGAGGATACCGACGTCGTCTACGTCGACAAGATCGAAAGCGCTCACCATATCCGCGCCCATACGAGCGTGGGCATGCGCGCTCCCGCGTTCACCATGGCGACCGGGAAGGCGATGCTCGCATACATGCCTGACGACTACCTGGAGCGATTCCGCCCGCATCTCAGGCGCTACACCGAGACGACGCGCACGACGATCAAGGAGCTGCGCGAGGACATCGAGCTGGCACGCGCGCAAGGCTACTCCTCCGTGCTGCACGGCGAGTGGCGCGAGGGCATCGCGGCCTGCGCTTGCGCGATCCTCGGTCGCTCCGGCGAGCTCGTCGGAGCGATCGGCATGTCCGGGCCCGACACGCGCATCAAGCGCAAGCAGATCAAGGAATATTCGGTTCACGTGATGGAGGCAGCCCGAACCATCGGCGCCGCCCTCGGCTATTCCAACAGGGCGGCGGCCTATCCCGCCGTGAGAGGCGATCCTGCGCCGTCACATCAATCGCGCCGCGCCCCCTGATCCTGCCGGCCACGATGTCCGCAGCCGGCCGTGGCAGCGCGGACGAACATCGAGCAAGATCGCCTTTGACGGCGGCAAATTGCTGCGTAATCCACGTAATCGACGATGTTGGGTGAGCGGACAACGACCAACGCGCAAGTTTTGACACCCGCGCCCCTCCGTTGTACGGGCGCGTAGCGCGGGACGTGAAAACATAGAGAGCGTAAGTCATTGAAACTAATGGTTGGAGTGGCAGGATTCGAACCTGCGACCCCTGCGTCCCGAACTATGCGACGTATGGCTAAATCATTGATTTATTTGAAATCGACCTAACGAAAACACACGAACAGATGAGCTGCTGCCGGTTTGATGGACACCAGGTTAAGCTAATCCCACCTTGCGCTCGAACTCAACGGGGCTGAGATAGCCGATGGTCGAGTGCCTGCGGATCGTGTTGTAGAATCTTTCGATGTAGTCGAACACATCGGCGCGTGCCTCGTCTCTGGTCCTGTAGGTTTTGGCTTCCGTCCGTTCGGTCTTGAGCGAGGAGAAGAAGCTTTCCATCGCCGCATTGTCCCAGACATTGCCGGAACGGCTCATGCTGCAGACGATGCCGTGGTCGGCCATCAGGCGCTGGAACTGATCGCTCGTATACTGACTGCCCTGATCGGAATGGTGCAGCAGCGCATCCGGCTTGCCGCGGCGCCAGACAGCCATCAGCAATGCGTCCGTCACGAGCTGTGCCGTCATGGCGGCACTCATCGACCAGCCCACCACCCGGCGCGAGAACAAGTCGATCACCGCCGCGACGTAAAGCCAGCCCTCGGCCGTCCAGAGATACGTAAAGTCGGCGATCCACTTCTGGTTCGGCCGCTCGGCAATGAACTGCCGGTCAAGGAGGTTTGCCGGCACGGCCTCGAGCTGCCGGTCGCCGCTGTCCTTCGGCAAGCGCCGCCGGCGTGGCCGTGCCCGTAAGCCCTGGAGGCGCATCAGTCGTTCGATCTGGTGGAGGCCACAGTCAGCCCCCTCCGCGAGCAGATCACGCCACACCCGGCGCGCGCCATAGGTGCGGTCGCTTGCCATGAAGCTGGCCTTGACCTTGCCGCCGAGCTCCTCGTCGCTGCGGGATCTGGCGCTGGGAGAGCGGTTCAGCCAGGCATGGAAGCCCGACCGCGACACCCCCAGCGCATCGCATAGCCATGCCACCGGCCAGATCGCCCGGTGCTTCGCGATGAAGACGAACTTCATGTCGCTTCCTTCGCGAAGAAGGCTGCGGCCTTTTTTAGGATGTCCCGCTCGGCCTTCAGCTTGGCGACCTCACGGCGCAGCCGCTCGATCTCCTGCTGCTCGGGCTTCATCTGCCCATGACCGGGGAAGGCCTGCACCGGGTCGGAGCCGAACTCCTTGACCCACTTGCGCAGCACGTTCTCATGAACGTCTAGGTCGCGGCCGGCTTGTGCCACCGACACCCCGCGTTCCCTGACCAGCTTGACCGCCTCGATCTTGAACTCGCGACTGAACTTCCGTCTCTTCATTGCCCACCTCCGGCTTCATGAAACACCTAATCTCGGTGTCCATCAAACCGGCAGCAGCTCAAGACGTAGAAACTACAGGGGTAGGAGTACCGGCTAACCTATCGGCTGCGGCATTTTACTCTTAAGGCGTATCTGCTCAATTTGCCCCCTCAACCCCAACAGCTGACCTGAAATCTTTTGAGCCAAGAACGGCTTCTTTTCGACCTTCAGGCTAGCCTCGCCAACGCGAATTTTCTTGTGCTGGCGGTGAGGTGGCATCAATGTTTTCCCATCGACGATAACGCCAGTTATTTCAGCCGGCCGCTCCACGTAGAGCTTTTCCTTATGATAGCGGAGACCGGCGCGATGGATCGTCTGCCTGATCTCCCACATCATCGATTCGCTAACGTTCTCTCCCGACACAGTGACATCGTCGATGTACACCGTCAGTACGCAATCGTGAGCCTTACAGGTTTGCGCAACTGAGGACCAAACGTCCAAGTGCGCAAAATAGGATAGAATGGGACTGAGGGGACTACCGGTGGGCAGGTGTTCGCGATAGCACGAAAGCCGAGTCAACGTCCCTGCCAAGTCACGTTCGCAGCGAAGCACTTTGTCGAAGAACC
Organism: Bradyrhizobium genomosp. I (2014); assembly: GCF_000261685.1. GTDB lineage: Bacteria > Pseudomonadota > Alphaproteobacteria > Rhizobiales > Xanthobacteraceae > Bradyrhizobium. Next base: position 4,980 of record NZ_AJQE01000420.1, read on the forward strand.
AAAAGACTCTCCGAGATTTCGTGCTGGGGAAATATTTATGAATGTCCAGACACCGAACAACGCGGTTGCCACGATGCTGAGCGGCGTTCTGGATGTAATCACGTCCTTTCACAGGACAAAACAGAAAATCAGGGGGGTCGATACGACTCAAAAGCTGAGCAAGGCTTGACTGAACTTTCTTCAGCGGGCGTTGAGGATCTTCTATATGACGAAGGCCACTTCCGTTTTTCTTCGGCCTATCTTTCTCTCGATACAAGGTGTCAGCGTTTCGCGTGAGCCAGCGAAGCTCGCGATCACTGATACCCAAAAGCTGTGCAAGCTTTGCGCGCCGTTTTAGTCTGAACAGTGGCGACTGATCGAGCGGATAGCGCTTTTCATTGCTCGGCATGAAGGTGGTCCGAGCGAACTTCAATGAATTTCAGGAGCTTTACGATCTTCCCTGCGACCGCCAAGCGAACGTTCTTTAGCGAACGACCGTCTTCAATATGCTCAGAAAAGAACATTATAGATGATACTGGAATTCCGAATTCTGACGAGTATTTTTCGATAATCTCAAGTGTCGGCTTCTTGCGCCCCTTTTCAATCTCGGAGAGATAAGACTTGGAGATACCAAGCCGCTCCGCGACGTCGCCCTGCTTCGCGTCGTGATAAACACGGATCAATCTTAGTGCTTCGTTGAGCATTGTCTCTCCAATACAAAACAGGGAGGCGTCTACTCCCGAAAGACTTTGGAGATTCGATCGTGTCCCAAGGAGTGGTGTAGC
>NZ_AJQE01000421.1 GCF_000261685.1 Bradyrhizobium genomosp. I (2014)
CAGTAAGACTAACCCACCCTACGGCACTGTGACTGCCGCTCAATTCCTCGCGATGATCTCGCGTTCGCCCCGATGAACGGGCAGCTCGCGCGCAAAGCCCGCGCGCCGGCGCATCAGGAATTTCGGTCGGCGGGCGCGGATCGCGTTGGCGCGGCGCCGGCGCGGCGCAGGCTTGCGGGCGGCTTCGTCGAGCTGCGGCAGCGCGAAGAGCTCGCTCCAGATCGCCCAGGCTTGCGCGATCTCGTCGGCACCGGCGCCGACCAGCAGCGGAATGGACAACGAGGGATCGCGATGCACGAGGACGAGCGTCTGCGCTTCGTCATTGCCGCGCAGCGCGACACCGGTGAAGTCGCTGACCCGCACGTTGATCGCCATCTGCATGCCGCGGACGGCACGGCGCAGCACGACACGCTCGCGATGAAGCTCGATCTGCCTGACATGTCCGTCGGCGCGCGGATCATGCGCATCGAAGCGGACCGGAAGGGAAAGA
>NZ_AJQE01000422.1 GCF_000261685.1 Bradyrhizobium genomosp. I (2014)
CCGCATGTTGCTGTTTGACGCCTCACGGCTTCAGTTCTCCCCGCCGGGATTATGTTCCCGGTCGATGCGAGGACCTTAGCGCGCCCCTTTCCGAAACCGCTTAAAAAGGCTGGTTAACCCACCGTCACTGCTGCTCATGATTGACAAGACCTTGGCGCGCATGATTGACGAGGCGTTGCGCCGAAGTCGCGAATCTGAGCTTTTGGCGGGCTGAAAATGCTTGAAGTCCGCGCTATCAGGGCACATCTGTGGGTTCCGGTCCCGACCCCCGCCCCAACAGGATTTCGTTCGTGAACTCTTCACCAAGATCGACGCCTTCGACCCAAAAATCGTCGCAGGCCAATCGCGACCTGTTCGATCAGTCCGCGCTCTCAGATCTCGCGCAGCGGCTGGTCGAAGCGGCCAGACGCGCCGGCGCGGATGCGGCCGATGCGGTCGCGGTGCGCGGCGTCTCGCAGGGCGTCGAGGTCCGCGACGGCCGTGTCGAGGAATCCGAGCGGTCCGAGGGCGACGATGTCGGTCTGCGTGTGTTGGTCGGCCAGCGCCAGGCGGTGGTCTCGACCAACGACGTCAGCGGCGATGCCGTGACCAAGCTCGCCGAACGCGCGGTGGCGATGGCGCGCGTCGCGCCCGACGACAAATATGTCGGCCTCGCCGATCCCGCGCTGCTTGCGCGCGACTTCCCCGATCTCGACCTGCTCGATCCCGACGTGCCGGCGACCGCCGAGCTCGAGCGCCGCGCGCTTGCGGCCGAAGCTGCGGCGCTCGGCGTGAAGGGCGTGACCAAATCCGGCGGCGCCTCGGCGTCCGCGGGCATCGGCGGCATGGTGCTCGTCACCTCGACCGGCTTCCACGGCTCCTACCTCCGCTCCAGCCAGGGCATTTCCGCGACCGCCATATCGGGCGAAGGCACCAGCATGGAGCGCGACTACGACTTCACCTCGGCGCCGCACGGCGCTGATCTGCTGCCGCCGGAAGCTGTCGGCCGTTCCGCCGGCGAGCGCACCGTGGCGCGCTACAATCCGCTCAAGGTCGAGACCTGCAAGGTGCCCGTGGTGTTCGATCCGCGCGTCGCCGGCTCCCTGGTCGGACATCTCGTCGGCGCCATCAACGGCGCGTCGATCGCGCGCAAGACCAGCTTCCTGAAGGACAAGCTCGGCCAGCAGCTGTTCGCGAAGAACATCCGCATCGTCGACGATCCCCTGCGCCGGCGCGGACTGCGTTCGCAGACCTTCGACGCCGAAGGCGTCGCGGTGAAGAGGATCGCGCTGGTCGACGAGGGCGTGCTGACCACCTGGCTGCTCGATTGCGCCACCGCGCGCGAGCTCGGCCTCACCACGACCGGCCATGCCCATCGCGGCGTTTCCTCCTCGCCCTCGCCTGGACCGTACAATCTGCATCTCGAGGCCGGCGCGCCGACCCCGGCCGAATTGATCTCCGATATCAGCCAGGGCTTCTATGTCACCGATCTGATCGGCTCCGGCGTCAACGGTGTCACCGGCGATTACAGCCGCGGCGCCTCCGGCTTCTGGATCGAGAACGGCGAGATCACCTATCCCGTCAGCGAAGTGACGATCGCGGGGCATCTGTTCGAGATTTTCAAGTCGATGCAGCCCGCCAACAATCTCGAATTCCGCTATGGCGTCAATGCGCCGACGGTGCGCATCGAGGGTTTGACGCTTGGCGGACGCTGACGCGAACTCCCTGGACAGCACCATCCTGACCCGCGACGCGGCGCTGCTGAAGGATACGGTGCGGGAAGCGGGCGCGCTCGCGCAATCGATGTTCCGCACCGAGCTCAGGAAATGGACCAAGGGCGCGTCCTCGCCGGTGTCGGAAGCCGATATCGCGGTCAACGATCTCTTGGAAGCGCGCCTGCGCGCTGCGACTCCCGACTATGGCTGGCTGTCCGAGGAGAGCGCCGACGATGCGGCGCGACTGTCGCGGCGGCTGACATGGATCGTCGATCCCATCGACGGCACGCGCAACTATCTAGGCGGCCATGACGAATGGTGCGTCAGCGTGGCGCTGGTGGAGGACGCCTCGCCGGTGCTTGCCGCGGTGTTCGCGCCGGCCAGCGACGAGTTCTTCTTCGCGGTGCGCGGCCGGGGCACGACGCTCAACGACCAGCCGGTGCGGGCAACGTCCGGATCCGAGCTCGACTTCGCCCGCGTCGCCGGCCCGAAGCCGCTGGTCGAGCGGCTGAAGCCGTCGCCCGGCGAGATCAAGCTGCATCGGCGAATCGGGTCGCTCGCGCTGCGGCTGTGCCGGGTCGCTCATGGCGCGCTGGATGCGGCTTTTGCGGGGGGCAACAGCCATGATTGGGACCTTGCGGCGGCCGATTTGATCGTGCAGGAAGCGGATGGTAGGATGAGCGACCTCTCCGGAGAACCCATCCTCTATAACCGCCGGGAAGTGGCGCACGGGGTGCTGGTGGCAGCGGGACGCGATCGTCATGCGGGCATTGTCGCGCATTTTCGCAACCGTCCCTTGGCCTGAGCGCTTTCGTCGTGCTTGTCGGACACTGCTTTGCCGGGCAGCCCGTTAGGAACAGGACTCATGCCAGATAGTGCCCCGCAACAACTGCTTCACCTCGTCATCGGCGGCGAGCTCGTCGATCTCAAGGGCAATACCTTCAAGAACCTCGACGACGTCGAGATCGTAGGCCTCTACCCGAACTATGCGGCCGCCCATGCTGCCTGGCGGGCGAAGGCGCAGAGCACGGTCGACAACGCGCAGATGCGCTATTTCATCGTCCATCTCCACCGGCTGCTCGACCCGAATCAAGAACCGGCGCGTTGAAAAGACTGCTTCGCAATACGCTGCGAAGCAGCTGGTTTCAGCGTGCCGTCGGGGTCCTGGCGGCCGAATATCTGCGTCTGGTCTGGCGGACCAACAAGTTCACGTTCGATCCGGCTGACGTCTATGAACGCGTCGAGCCGCAGATCCCCGCCATCTTCGCCTTCTGGCACGGCCAGCATTTCCTCACGCCCTTCATCAAGAACAAGGACTGGTACAAGGCCAGGGTCCTGATCTCGCGGCATCGCGACGGCGAGTTCAATGCGATCGCCGCCGAGCGGCTCGGCATCGGCACTATCAGAGGTTCCGGCGACCATGGCGGCGCCTTCCACCGCAAGGGCGGGGTCGGCGCCTTCAAGGAAATGGTGCGGACGCTGGAGGCCGGTTGTAATGTCGCGCTGACCGCCGATGTCCCCAAGCGCTCGCGTGTGGCAGGGCTCGGCATTATCATGCTGGCACGGGAATCGGGGCGGCCGATCATGCCTTTCGCAATGGCGACCAGTCGCTTCGTCCGGCTCAAGAACTGGGACCGCACCACGATCAATTTGCCATTCGGACGGGGCGCCTTGGTCGGGATCAAGGAAATTCACGTTCCTCCGGATGCCGACGCCGCGACGATGGAAGCGCTGCGGCAGGAGTTGGAAGACACGTTGAACGAAGCGACCCGCCGTGCCTATGCGCAACTCGGCCGCCCGGGACCTGAGGATGCCTAGTTCGCTGCCGATGACGCTGCGGATGTATCAGCGCCTGGCCTCCGGCCTGGTGCCGCTCGCGCCTGCGCTGATCAAGCGGCGGCTGAAGCAGGGCAAGGAGGATCCCGCGCGCGTCGACGAGCGGCGAGGGCTGTCCCGGGACGTGCGGCCCCATGGCCCGCTGGTCTGGATCCACGGCGCCAGCGTCGGCGAGGTACTGGCCGCGGCGGCGCTGATCGGGCGCCTGCGCGATCTCAATCTGCGCATCCTGCTCACTTCGGGCACCGTTACCTCGGCGGCGGTGGTGGCAAAGCGCTTTCCGCCCGACGTCATCCATCAGTACGTGCCGTATGATTCTCCGCGCTATGTCGCGCGCTTCCTCGATCACTGGAAGCCGTCGCTGGCGCTGTTCATCGAATCCGACCTGTGGCCGAACCTGATCCTCGCCGGCGCGGCGCGGCGGATACCGATGGTGCTGATCAACGGGCGGATGTCACCGCGTTCCTTCCCGCGCTGGCGGCGCATGCACGGCACCATCTCGGCGCTGCTGTCGCGGTTCGACATTTGTCTTGCGCAGTCGAAGACCGATGCCGAGCGCTTTTCCGCGCTCGGCGGCCGTGACGTCGTCACCACGGGCAATCTGAAGCTGGACGTGCCGGCGCCGCCGGCCGATCCCGTAAAGCTGGAACGGCTGATGGCGATGACGCGCGGGCGTCCGATCATCGTCGCGGCCTCGACCCATCCGGGCGAGGACGAGATGCTGATCGCGGCGCATCGCAGCCTCTCCGGGTTCTTCCCGCAGCTTCTCACCGTGATCGTGCCGCGGCATCCGGATCGCGGCTCCGCGATCGCAGGCCTGATCACGGCGTCCGGCCTGAAGCCAAGCTTACGCTCGCGCGAGGAACTGCCGACGGCCACGACCGATGTCTATGTTGCCGATACCATGGGCGAGCTCGGCCTGTTCTATCGGCTCTCGGGAATCGTGTTCATGGGCGGATCGCTGATTCACCATGGCGGCCAGAACCCGATCGAGGCGATCAAGCTTGGCGCCGCGATCGTCCACGGTCCGCACGTCTTCAACTTCGTCGACGTCTATGAGGCGCTCGATGCGAGCGGCGGGGCGCGGCTGGCCGATACGCAGGAGGCGTTGGTCAAGCAACTCGGCCTGCTCCTGGCCGAGCCGACGGTGCGCGACAGGATGCAACGCGCAGGGGCCGGCGTGGTCGAGCAACTCGGCGGTGCGCTCGATCGCACCATGACCGCGCTCGAGCCGTATCTGCTGCAGTTGCGGATCGAGATGGGGGCCGCCAATGCGTGAGCCGGCCTTCTGGTACCGGCCACGTTCCCCGCTATCGCATGTCCTCCGTCCCCTGGGTGCGCTCTACGGCGCCATCACCGCGTGGCGCATGCTGCGCAACGGCGTGGACGCCGGCATTCCCGTGATCTGTGTCGGCAACTACCATGTCGGCGGCGCCGGCAAGACGCCGACCGTGCTGGCGCTGACGAAGCTGCTTCGCGAGCTCGGCGAGACGCCGGTCGTGCTCAGCCGCGGCTATGGCGGGCGCCTGAAGGGCCCCGTGGTGGTCGACCGCGCGCGTCACACCGCGGCCGACATCGGCGACGAGCCCCTGATGATGGCGCGCGACGTCCCGGTCGCAGTCGCGCGCGACCGCCTCGACGGCGTCGCGCTGGCGAAGTCGCAAGGAGCCACCGTGATCCTGATGGATGACGGTTTCCAGAACCCGCGCCTGCTCAAGGACGTCTCGCTGATCGTGATCGACAGCGAGCGCGGCCTCGGCAACGGCCAGGTGTTTCCCGCGGGCCCCCTGCGCGCGCCGCTGCAGGCCCAGCTCGCCCGCACCGACGCGCTGGTGCTGATCGGCGATGGCCGGGCCGCCAACGACGTCGCAGCCGAGCTTGCCAAGCGCGACAAGCCGGAGCTGCGCGCGCGCCTGAAACCGGTTGCTGCATCGCTCGCGCAGCTGTTCGGCAAGCGGGTCTTCGCCTTCGCCGGCATCGGCGATCCCGAGCGCTTCTTCCGCAGCTTGCGCGCCAGCGGCATCGAAGTCGCGCGCACGCGCGCCTTCGCCGACCACCACATGTTTTCGCAGGACGAGCTCGCAGCTCTCGCAGCGGAATCCGAGCGCGAGCAGCTCACGCTGGTGACGACGGAGAAGGACCTTGCACGCCTGCGCGGCAGCGCGGGCGTGCCTGATGGCATCGTGCCGTTCGCCGTCGAGCTCGAGTTCGATGAACCGGCAAAGCTGCGGCAACTGATCAGCTATCATCTGTACAGGGCGCGCGAGCGGCGGTTCAGCGTGCGTTGATCGCGTGCGTTGGACAACGTCTCCGCCGCGGCCCGAAACGCGAAGCGTCGCGGCTGGCGAATCCTCTTCCGCGCGTTCGGGAGTTGATGTAACCTTTCATGAGAGCCGTCACCGGGACGTGCCGAACTCCCGGCAATCATCGACGGCGTTAAATGCCCACGGCGGGCAACGTATCTTCATCATGTCAGGTGCAGCGGCCGTCACGACCAGTTCGGGACGGCACGGAGAGTTATTTCCAAAAAGTTCAGAGGAGAACATGCCATGCATTTTTGCCTCACCGGACAATATACGCCACGCTCTCTCAATGCCATTTTGGAGAATCCCACGACCAATCGCCAGGAGGCAGCTCGAAAACTCATCGAGGCGGCCGGCGGAAAGCTGGTCTCGATGTACAGCGTTGCGGCCGACGGCCCTGGCGTCCTGGTGATTTTCGATGTGCCTGATCCCAGTGCGGCTCCCGCCATTTCCGGCCTGACCGTCGCGGCGGGCACCCTGGAGAACGTGAAACTGGTTCGGTTGTTCACGCAGGACGAGATCAAGCAGGTCCGCCAGAACGCCGCGAAGCTGCGTTCCTCGTATACCCCGCCTGGAAGCTGACATCCTGATCCAAATCGCAGCCGCCGCAGTAGGACGACGCGGCGGCTGCGCTCACGTCGAAATCAGAGCCACGTCCGAAACGAGGCGAGGGGCCATGCTCACCACGCCCCGGCGGCCATCAATCCGATGATGGTCAGGCACGAGACGCAGGCCACGACGACAGTATAGTATTCGGGTGTATTCATTGCTGCCTCCCAAACTGTTGCCAATTGCTTGGTCACTGCTACGCGGGAGAAATCGTTCGGTCCTGGGCCGATTCAATTCGGCATGCCGAGACCGGTCTTGCGGTGTGCGTCCGTTGTCTCATCGTCACCCAGCTTCGCAGCATCGTGATCCGCTTCGAGAGTTTCAAAGCGCTCAGCTGCGATCAGAAGCTGTTTGCGCATTTCAGCGAGACGGGCGCGGCAATATTCACGATAGAGCAGGTCTAAAATGGCGGGCATGATCACCCCCATCGCTTGATTGTCGATCTACAGATATTCCATCGCGAATTTTCAAGGTGACGGTAGCCCGTCAGATGGCTCTTCGATATGAGCCCGTTCACAGACCGCGCCAATTCCAACGCTCGATGGCTGTTTGGTTGACTTGATCGTCTGTGCGATAAAAAGAACAAGGCCAATGACCTAACATGCACTATAGCAGCCCTTTGTTTCAGCAAGACTTCGTCAAACAACTTAAGGGCGTCGAACCGCAACGAAGAATCCAACCACAGCGCGAAATGAATAACCACGGAGTGCACGCACTGTTCGATGCAACGCGAAGCGGCACGACGCAGATCATTTCCGCTGCGAGGCTGGCAGATCAGGCGCGAATTTCGTTGGGACGCGACTCACTCATCTCCACGCTTCGCCATGAGCTGCACCGCTCTTGCTGCTGTGGCCTGAGTCTTCCTGGTCCCGCAGATGCCCGTCATTCAGACGACATTCATCACGAGACTCCTATCGACTTCAGACGATCAGGAGAATTCGATGAAACTGCCGACCGCAGCCGCGGCCAGCCTTGTGGGTCTGATCATTGCGCCCGCGTTGGCACAAATGACGCCCTCTGCTGCTCCCAGCGCGGTGCCGGTTCCCGCGACCAAGCGCGTGACGTGTCTCGCCACCACCCAAAGCCTGAACGGGCAGGTCAAGCGCGACCAGATGCAGCTCTGCATGGCGCAGGCGCGGGTGGATTGCCTGAAGCAGGCGATTGATCAGAAGGTCGTCGGCGAGCCCAGGAAAGCCTTCATCAAGACCTGCGTGGGCGGAGATGCCACGGAGCAGTGAACAAGTGCGATGCCGTAGGGTGGGCAAAGCGAAGCGTGCCCACCTTGTCCGTCGCGATCATGGAGATGTGGTGGGCACGGCGCTTTGCGCCTTTGCCCACCCTACGGTATCACGACTGCTTCAGTGCTCCGGGAAAGTGCCGCTGCAGCACCGCAGCGGGCGTCGCGTAGGCCTCCTGCAAATCCACGCTCCAGTACTTCAGCTCGTCGAGCGGGATTCGCGTGTCGGTGATCGCGCAGCGTACGAAGGTCCCCGGCGAGATCACGCGGAAATCACCGTCGAGATATTGCACCTGCGCTTCGCCATGGCCCGAGGGGCCGAACTTGTTCAGCACGGTCGAAAGTCTCCACGGAAGGCCTCTCCCTGGAAAACCCGGGAGGGCATGATGTGTTGGACGGGATGTAGCATAGATAGGGTGGCTTGTCCGCCCGTTAAACCCACCGGTTTGTGATGTTTTGGCGCCGTTTCCGCGTGATAGTGCTTCGAGGGAAGGATCGCTGGTTCCGGCACCTCCGACGGCAGAGTCCGATGCGCCCTCGACTGACCGCCCTGCTCCTGACGCTGCTGATGTCGGCCGCGCACGCCCTGCCGGCGCCGCAGCCGGTCGACATTCCGCTCGCGTCCGGGGTCCTCCATGCGCAGCTCTACAAGCCCGAGGGCGCAGGCCCGTTTCCGACCGTGATTGCGCTGCATGGCTGCGGCGGCCTCGGTGGTCATTCCGATCCCGTGCTGCCGCGCTATCGGGATTGGGCCGAGCGCCTGCTCAGGGCCGGCAATGCCGTGCTGCTGCCCGACAGCTACGGCTCGCGCGCGCTCGAGCCGCAATGCCGCGTCAGGGAGATGCACCTCAAAGCGCGGCGCGAACGCGTCGCCGACATCGCGGCCTCACGCGCCTGGCTGATGAAGCAGCCCTGGGTGGCGCGGGACCGCGTCAGCCTGATCGGCTGGGCCAACGGCGCGAGCGCGCTGCTCTGGGCCGTGCGCCCCCAAAGCGTGGCCCGCGATCAGGGCCATGATTTCCGCGCCGCGATCGCGTTCTATCCGGACTGTCGGATCTCGGCGGGTTTGGGGTGGAGCACACGGGTGCCGACGCTGGTGCTGATCGGCGCCGATGACGACGTGTCCTCACCCCCGGCCTGCCGTCAGATGGTGGACGGCGCGCGCGGCCGCAGCGCGCTCGCGCGCGTCGTGGTCTATCCCGGCGCCGATCACGATTTCGACCGCGCCAATAAGCCGCTCCATGCTGCTGCCGGCAGCAGCGATGCCGCCGCGCCGGAGCGCGGCCATTTCGGCATGGACGCCGAGGCGCGTGCGGAATCGCAGAAGGACGTCGCGGAATGGCTGGCACGGTGAGCGCGGTGCTACGGACGTGTCCCGCCGAAGCTCGGTAGAAGCGAAGGCGGAAGCGGGGCCGCCCGAGGAACAAGGTGAGGCGGACAGCCCCGCATCGACCACCGCCCTGCACGGAGCATGGCCGACCGTGAATCTACGGATCGCGCCTTGCTGCGGTTTCAGCCTGTGACGGCGCCATCATTCGACCATGATGTCGATTAAACGCGTTTGATATGCGCAACCGCATCGTCCTCTTCGCCTCCGCACTGATGGTTTTCACCGTCGCGATCTTCCTGTTCGAAGCCCGCGCCGGCGCGCCAATGCTGGTGCCCGAACATTGCGGCTTCTGGACCACGATCGACGCGGGATTGTCCTGCCGGTAGGCGAGCTGCATCCACGTCGTCATTGCGAGCGCAGCGAAGCAATCCAGACTTTTTCCGCAGAGGGATTCTGATTGCTTCGTCGCAAGAGCTCCTCGCAATGACGGGGATAGAGCGCTCGCTAGTCGCACTCAGAACAAGCTGCCCTGATCCACCTTCTTGGCCACGCGCTTCGGCGCGGGCTTTGCTTCCTGCGCGGCCGGCTTCGGCTGCGACGGCGCGCGCTTTGCCGCGGGGGCGGCGCGATCCGCATCCGCCGTCGCGCCGACGCGACCATCCGCGAACTCGATCTCGACGCGCGCGCCGGGACCGATCGTATCAGCCGCATGCAGGGGATGGCCGGCCTCGTCGCGCACCAGCGCGAAGCCGCGCGCGAGCACGCTGCGATAGGACAGCGCGGAAAGCAGCTTGCCGCTGTTCTCGACTCGGGCATCTAGCCGGTGCAGCAGCGTCAGAAGCGCGCGCCCCGCGCGTTCGGCCAGACGATGGGTGCGCTCGCGCTGGCGCGCGATCGCGTTGCGCTGCGCCTGCGCATTCGAAAGTCTTGAGGCGCGCAGGCGAACCTCGAGCCCGGCAAAGCGGTCGCGCCGCTGCCGCAGCAGCGAGCGCGCCGAGAGGCCAAGCCGCTCGCCACACACGGTGAGCCGGTGATCGGCCTGCGCGATCTGGCCGTGCAGCACCCGCAGCGTCAGCTTTGAACTGGCGGCGGTGAACCTGCGGAAATGCGCATGCGTGTTGGCCTTGAGGCAGCGGGGCAGGGCGCTGCCTGCCGAATCCAGCCGCTGCCGCGGGATCGCGAGCAGATCGCCGGCCGCCGGCAGCGCGCGCGCGGCGGCGCGCAATTCGCTGCGGCGGCTCTCCTGGGCACGCTGCCAATAGGCGCGGGTGCGGCGACCGAGATCGGCGACCTCGACGAACAATTCGCTGCGCACCGGCACCGCCATCTCCGCCGCCGCCGTCGGGGTCGGAGCGCGCTTGTCGGCGACGAAGTCGATCAGCGTGATGTCGGTCTCATGCCCCACCGCCGAGATCAGCGGGATCATGCTCTCGCTTGCGGCCCGCACCACGATCTCCTCGTTGAACGACCACAGGTCCTCCAGCGAGCCGCCGCCGCGCGCGACGATCAGGACGTCGGGGCGCGGAATCCTGCCGCCCTCGGGCAGCGCGTTGAAGCCGCGGATCGCGGCCACGACCTGCTCGGCCGAGCCGTCGCCCTGCACCTTGACCGGCCACACCAGCACGCGGCGGGGGAAGCGGTCCTCGAGCCGATGCAGGATGTCGCGGATGACCGCGCCGGTCGGCGAGGTCACGACGCCGATCACCTCCGGCAGCCACGGCAGCAGCTGCTTGCGCGCCTCGTCGAACAGGCCTTCGGCGGCGAGCTTCTTCTTGCGCTCCTCCATCAGCGCCATCAGCGCGCCGATGCCAGCGGGCTCCAGCGCCTCGATCACGATCTGGTACTTGGAGGAGCCCGGATAGGTCGTGAGCTTGCCGGTGGCGATCACCTCCAGCCCCTCCTGGGGCTTGAAGCGCATCCTTCCGTGCACGCCCTTCCAGATCACCGCCTCGATCTTGGCGCTCTCGTCCTTGAGCGCGAAATAGCAATGGCCGGAGGAGTGCGGCCCGCGAAAGCCCGAAATCTCGCCGCGGACCCGGACATGGCCGTAGGTGTCCTCGACCGTCCGTTTCAGGGACTGCGAAAGCTCGGAGACGGTGAATTCGAAGGCGTTGTTCAGTTGTTCCGCAGGCGGCATCGGCAAACGATTCGGAGTTTTGGGGTCAGGCCCGACGTTAAGGATTTTCGCAGGCCAGCGCCATCCCGTCGTCGGTGTCCAGGTTATTCTGTATCACTTTTCGCCTGGAGTGGCCGGCTCGGGGAGGAGGTGTAACTCTCCGAGATGCCGATCATAGTGCCTTCTCCCCTTGCGAGAATGTCGGGCGAACGTGCAATCCCTCGCTTTTCAGTGCTCCCCAAGGTAGTAAGAGATACGGGGGGATACCATGCAGGAAGAAGTAAAGGTCGAAGTAAGGCCTGATTTTCTCGCGCGGCAGGCGAAAGCCCAGCCTATTCAGGCGTTGGCGGAGCTGATTTGGAATTCTCTCGACGCTGACGCGACATCTGTCAGCGTTGAGTTCGAGCCAGACGGCATCGGCGGTATCTCTAAAATCGTCGTTGCCGACAATGGTGACGGCATTCCGCGCGAAGAGGCTCCTCAGGTCTTCAAAAACCTTGGAGGATCTTGGAAGCAACTACGGCTGACCACGCCCCGCCTGAATCGCATGCTCCACGGACGCGAGGGACGCGGGCGGTTCAAAGCGTTTGCCCTCGGAGGGGTGGTCGATTGGAAGATCATTTACGCGAAGGATAGCACTCCGTTCCGTTATGACGTCGCCGTGCTGGAGCAACAGATTGAGCGGGCCCGTGTAGGGGAGGAAGCACCGGCTCCCGGCGCTGCCACCGGAGTAACAGTGGTGATTTCCGAACTGAAGAGGCAGTTCAGTTCGTTGCAGCCGGAAAACGCCGTTCAAGAGCTTTCTGAGATCTTCGCCATCTATCTCAAGGATTATCGTAACGTCACAATCACGATCGCAGGCGAGCGAATCGACCCGGATCGGGCAATCGCAGGTACATGGAACTTCGAATTGGCGCCCATCGCAGACGAAGATGGAGAACAGCACTCGGTCGATCTCGAAATAATCGAATGGCGCGGACAAACCCGCCGAACCCTTTATCTGTGCAACGAGCAGGGCTTCCCGTTATCGCAAGTAGAGACGCGCTTCCACGTAGGCGACTTCCATTTTTCTGCCTACCTGAAATCCAGCTTTGTCAGCGAACTGCATCAAGACGGACGGCTTGATCTCGCGGAAATGGTCCCGGCTCTGGTTGCCTCAATCGAGGAAGCGCGAGCAAAGGTCAAAGAGGTCTTCCGAAACCGCGCGGCTGAGCGGGCTCGAATCGTCGTTGACGAATGGAAGGAGAAGAAGGTCTATCCCTACGAAGGCGACCCGGTGACTCCCGTTGAGAAGGCCGAGCGCCAGATTTTCGACATCGTCGCCGTTACGGTTCAAGATGCCTCGCCAGAGTTCAGCGACACCGCCTCAAAGCAAACCGCTCTACACCTGAGGCTATTGCGCCACGCCATCGAGCGCAGTCCGGCCGAGCTACAGCTTATCCTCGATCAGGTTCTGAAATTACCCAAGCGAAAGCAGAAAGAGCTGGCTGAACTGCTTAACGAGACCACGCTCGCCGGAATCATTAGTGCGGCTACCCTTGTCGCTGATCGATTGAAGTTCCTCGAAGCCCTGCGGTTTATCCTGTTCGACTATGAGGCTCGCCAGAAGCTGCGCGAGCGTTCGCAGCTTCATAAGATCTTAGAGCAAAATACGTGGATTTTCGGAGAGGAGTATAATCTTTGGGCCAGCGACAAGGACCTTACTACGGTGCTGAAAGTGCATCGGGATAAGCTCGATTCCGATCTCGTCATCGACGACCCGGTCAAAGTGATCAACAAAGCGCGGGGCATAGTCGATCTCATGCTCTCGCGCGCACAACGCCGACATCGTGCGGACGACCTTGAACATCTGGTGATCGAGCTTAAGGCCCCAAAAGTCACTATCAATGCGGAACACCTGAATCAAATCGAGGGTTACGCCCTAGCCGTGGAGGAAGACCCTCGGTTCAACCGGGTTGAAGGCTTGCGTTGGCATTTCTGGATCATTTCTGATGCCTACAACAAGCAAGTCGAGGCCCGCATACGGGGCGGGCCCGATCCTCAGCGCCGTCTGATCCAGCGGACTGACAGGGTGAAGGTCGGCGTGAAGACTTGGGGCGAAATCCTCGAAGAGAACAACGCTCGACTTCAGTTCGTCAAAGAGAAGCTCGAACATAGGGTCGATGATGGCCAAGCGCTCGCGTTTTTGCAGGAGCGGCATCGCGAGTTGCTTGAAGGCGTGCTGATCAACGACGACGAGCAGATAGAAACGACCGACGGTGTGGTCTTAGAGGGCCCGTCTGAGATGGACAAGCTGGACACCTCCGAATGAGCGCACCTCAGGAAGACGAAGATGACGAAGCCGGGATTGAATTGTTCGTGGCTCACTTTGACGCGAGGGATCGCGCGCTGACGGTCCACGAGGCAGGCCACGCCGTCGTTGCGAGTGTTCTCGGCGCACATGTCGTATTCGTGGAGATCGATTTGACGACCGGCAATGGCAGGTTGCACTCGCAAAACTTCGTCGAGCAGGTCAACAACCTTGCGGTTTGTGTTGCCGGCTGCAGAGCCGAGCATGCTTTCGACGCGAGATCGTCCCGAGGGACAAAGATCAGTGACTTCAGGAAGATGCGGAGACTGCTATTGGAGCTGCCTGAAGCCAAGAGACGCGCCGCGCGCGCGGAAGGCTACCGGCTTGCCGAGGAGATCCTAAGAGAGCACGCGGCCAAGGTGCAACGACTCGCTGCCGAACTGATGGTCCGACGATGGGAAGACGGGACGGATACGGTCCGCATCGACGGCGACGAATTGATGGCGCTGCTCGACGGTTCCGGGACTTGAGCAATGACAGATTCAGTCGGCGTGGCCATGCTAGGATTGGGACTGTTTTTGTTAGTTGTGATGGTAATGGGTCTACTTATCGCGCGTCGAAGCCCGTCCACCCGCAAAAGTCCCCTCAAACTAGAACCGAATCCGCCCACTCCGGAAGAGATCGCGGACTCGCTCGTAGAATTCGAGCGCTTCTGTGAAGCCAGCAGGATCGAAGCTGCCGAGGTTGCGGAGAATCGACGATGGCTCCGACCGATTGGCTTCGTCACGAGGTTACTTACTTACGCCGCGCTGTTTCTTCTGCTGTATATCTGGGCACCGAAGGATATTTCGAACACGCCGCTGGCGACCCTCACGCTATCGGATATTGCTGGGACCGTTTGTTTCGCTGCGATCGGCATCGTGCTGATCCGCGCCCTGTTCAATCCGAGCGATGACGACCAGACCAAAGACGTTTGGGGTTGGCTAGGCGTCGCGCTCTTGGGCGTCGCCGTTATAGCCGCGCTTTACCTCTTCAAGGCTCGCTGACTCGCGCCGGCCACCATAGGCGCGTTCGGCTCAGGCTGTGCTCCGCCTAGCGATCTGCCGTTAGCGAACCGACGCGCTATTTCCCGCGAGGATCAGGGAATCTACTATTTTCTAAACTGCCATAGGCTCCGACGTGGACCGACTGATGTTGCTGGGCTATTTCCTTTGTCGGCTCTCCCACAAAGGGGGAAGGGAAGAGGAGCTTCGCCGCGCCCGGAATGACGTGCGGTCCGGAGCCCAGCCCCCCTTGAGCCCCACTCCGATTCGTGCGACCTCCGCCCCAGCAAACTCCTCATTCTGAGCCCTCGATGCACATTCTCCTGCTCGGTTCCGGCGGCCGCGAACATGCCCTGGCGTGGAAGATCGCAGCCTCCCCCCTAGTGACCAAATTCTGGTGCGCGCCCGGCAATGCCGGCATTGCTAGGGAGGCGGAGTGCGTGGCGCTTGATGTCGCCGACCATGCTGCGGTGATCGACTTCTGCAAAAAGAACGCGGTCGAGCTCGTGGTGGTCGGGCCGGAGACGCCACTGGCGGCCGGCATCGTCGATGATCTCACCGCCGCCGGCATCAAGGCGTTCGGGCCGAGCAAGGCGGCGGCGCAGCTCGAAAGCTCCAAGGGCTTCACCAAGGCGCTCTGCACCGAATTCGGCATCCCGACCGGGGCCTACAAGCGGTTCACCAGCGCCAATGACGCGCTCGCCTATGTCCAGAGCCAGGGCGCGCCGATCGTCGTGAAGGCCGACGGCCTTGCCGCCGGCAAGGGCGTCGTCGTCGCCAAGACTGTGCGCGAGGCCGAGGACGCCATCGCCATGATGTTCGAGGGCGCCTTCGGCGAGGCCGGCGCGGAGGTCGTGATCGAGGAGTTTCTGCCCGGCCGCGAGATCAGCTTCTTTGCGCTGTGCGACGGCGAGACCGCGATTCCGCTGGCCTCGGCGCAGGACCACAAGCGCGTGTTCGACCACGATGTCGGCCCGAACACCGGCGGCATGGGCGCCTATTCGCCGACGCCGCTGGTGACGCCCGCCATCCACGACGCGATCATGGCCAAGATCGTCCTGCCGACGGTCGCGGGCATGAAGCAGCGCGGCACGCCGTTCCGCGGCGTGCTCTATGCCGGGATCATGCTGACGACGCAGGGGCCAAAACTGTTCGAGTTCAACGTCCGCTTCGGCGATCCCGAATGCCAGGTGCTGATGCTGCGCATGATGAGCGACATCGTGCCGGCTTTCCTTGCCGCCTGCGACGGGCAGCTGAAGCATTTCGATCTGCGCTGGCATCCGGATTCCGCGCTCACCGTGGTGATGGCGGCGAAGGGCTATCCCGGCGACTACCAGAAGGGCACGCGCATCGAGGGACTCGATGAAGCCGCCAAGGTGGAGGCCGTCGAGATCTTCCACGCCGGCACGGTGGCAAAGGACGGCGCGATCCTCGCCAATGGCGGCCGCGTGCTCAATGTCTGCGCGCTCGGCAAGACCGTGACGGAGGCGCAGAAGCGCGCCTATCAGGCCGTCGACCGCATCGATTGGCCCGAAGGCTTCTGCCGCCGCGACATCGGCTGGGAGGCGG
>NZ_AJQE01000423.1 GCF_000261685.1 Bradyrhizobium genomosp. I (2014)
AGGCGGTGGAAGCGGAGAAGGCCAAGAGCTGACAAGACTCGAGCTCGTCATTCCGGACGGCGCGCAAACGCGCCGATCCGGAATCTCGAGATTTTGTGTCACCACCCGGCCACATCGACGTTCCAGAATATGCAATCAGCTGTTGGGGTTAGTAGCCCCGCAGATAATACCGCTACTGTGCATGGGGTTGTTTTCGATATTTTGTGTGTCGGGCCGGCTCCGGGCCTGACCAGCTAAGGATGCAGAAAGATGTCCGATCTCGCCGACCTCTATCCCGGCTTCGCCTCCGAGTGGATCAACACCTCGTTCGGCCGCATCTTCGCCCGGGTCGGCGGCAAGGGCCCGCCGCTGCTGCTCCTGCACGGCTTCTCCGAGACCCATGTGATGTGGCACCGCGTGGCACCCGAGCTTGCCGACCATTTCACGCTGATCATCGCCGATCTGCCGGGCTACGGCTGGTCCGATATGCCCGCGAGCGATGCGCTGCACATGCCCTACAGCAAGCGCGCGATGGCGAAGGCCATGGTCGAGGCGATGGAGCAGCTCGGCCACGTGCACTTCGCGCTCGCCGGCCACGACCGCGGCGGCCGCGTCTCCTACCGTCTCGCACTCGACCATCCCGGCCGGCTGTCGAAGCTCGCCGTGCTCGATATCCTGCCGACCTATAATTACTGGGAGCGGATCAACCGCGCCTATGCCCTGAAGATCTATCACTGGACCTTCCTGGCGCAACCCTATCCGCTGCCGGAGACGCTGATCTCGAGCAATGGCGAGTTCTTCCTGCGCTTCAAGATGGCGAGCCAGACCAAGTCGAAGACGCTCGACGCGATCGACAAGCGCGCGCTGGACCATTACATCGCCCCGTTCCGCGATCCTGCCCGCATCCATGCGATGTGCGAGGACTACCGCGCCGGCGCCTATTTCGACTACGACCTCGACAAGGCCGATTTCGAGGCCGGCAAGAAGATCACGATCCCGATGCTGGCGCTCTGGGGCAATGCCGGCATCGCCCAGGCCGCCGCCACCCCGCTCGACACGTGGAAGCAGTGGGCGACGAATGTGGATGGCATGCCGGTGGATTCGGGGCACTTCCTCACCGAGGAGAACCCGGAGGTAACAGCGAGGGCGTTGCGCGAATTCTTGTCGGCCTGACCCACCTCGTCATTGCGAGCGCAGCGAAGATTC
>NZ_AJQE01000424.1 GCF_000261685.1 Bradyrhizobium genomosp. I (2014)
CGAACGCTGCGGCGGTTGGCACTGGCGTGTGCCATGGCTTTCGCACAAGCCAGTGTAATGATAGCTTCCGCGCTGAATCTGCGAGTAAGCACGCGTCCGCAAAGCGAGTACCGGTGCGCGTGCAACGGAGGGCGGAAGATTAAGTGCGCTCCACTGAACCGTCGTGGGGATTGTGGAAGCTATTGCGCATTCTCGCCTCCTGTCGGCGTAACGTGGATTATTCCCTTGCATTGCCGCACTTGAACGCCGCACGCCCGCCGCCCATGGGTGCGGCGACGCTGCTACCAAGTCTCTTGCGGCATGTCGGATAAGAAGGCACCCGCAGAGGAAATGACGGCGGGACCCGACCCGGATCGCAAATTCGGCCTTCAGTCGGCTCAAGCTTGAGCTCCCGCTGTTGCGAATCCCTGCCTTGTGCTAGCAGCCGGTCCGAATGACGGACACAAAGATTCATCGTTATCAGGAGCTGGTTCAATGCTGATAGCGCGTGAACGAGGGCCGACAACACGGGGGCAATCCACGTGCTGCAGGAAGCGGGCGCCATCCGCGAGTGCGAGGAGCACGGTTGGATGCAGGAACGCTCTGATCCGCATGCGCGGGAGCGGGCCTTCGATATCGCTCGTCAAGACCCGCCAGCAGGCGTCTCCCCAGATGCAGCGGCGGCCGAGGTTGGCGAGGTGCTGAACTGGATCGGCGACACCTGCCCAGAATGTCCCCCCTGACTAGAAGAATCGGCGCTGAGCATCGACGCCAACCCAGCCCTCCAGTTCAGCGGCCTAGTCGTTTCTCCACCCGCTTGCGCGCGTTGCCGACCTTTTTGACAGCTTTTTTCACCGCCGGCGCCGACTTTCCGGTCTTCTTCGCCTCGTACTGCACCTCGTAGTCCTGCCCGCCGGCCACCCGTGCCCGGTCCTGCTTTCGCCCGCGCGCCGTCTTCGACTTCTTCGCTGCCGCCATGGATACCTCCTGTTCGTGGCGTCGAGGCAACGCAACAAGGAGTCGGCGGTTCCGGAACGATTCGAACTGTGCCAATTTGAATCGGCTGTAGCGTGGAGTTCTTCAGTGGCGTTTCAGCGTCAAAAACCGGCGGTCATCGGCGTCCAGGCGCCCTTCCCCGGCTTCATCGAGCCGGCCTTGGCCACCTCGATCGAGAAGGTGCCGTCCGGAGAGCGCTGGATTCACGAAGTCAAGTTCGACGGCTACCGTGTTCAGGTCCATCTGGCCAACGAGACGGCGAAGATCTTCACCCGGCGCGGCCACGATTGGACGCATCGCTTCAAGAAGGTCGCTCATGACGCCTGGCGGATCAAGGCGAACTCAGCGGTAGTGGACGGCGAGATCGTGGTACCGGCCGCCGACGGCACGACCGACTTCTCGGTCCTGCAGAACGAGCTCAAGGGCAAGTCGAAGAGCATCGTGCTCGTAGCGTTCGATCTGCTCTATCTGAACGGCCGCGATATCCGCAAGCTACCGCTCTTTCGGCGCAAGGCCGAACTCAAGAAGATCCTGAGCGGCACCGACATCCAGTTCAGCGAAAGTTTCGAGATAGATGGCCGCGAGATGTTCGCGCACGCCTGCAAGCTCGGCCTCGAAGGCGTAGTCTCGAAGGTCCGGGGCAGCCCCTATCCGATGGGACGCACGAACGACTGGGTCAAGAAGACCTGCGTACAGCGTGAGACGCTGACCATTGCCGGTTTCGCTCTCGATGGGACGAAGTGGGACGGGCTCTACGTCGGCCGGCACAAGGGCGACGATCTCGTCTACGCCGGCAAAGTCGACCACGGCTTCGACAAGGTCTCGGCCGCCGACCTGCAGAAGCGGCTAAAGCCCCTCATCCGAAGAACCCAGCCCTATGCCAAGCGCATCGGCCACAAGGGCATCTGGGTCGAACCCAAGCTTCTGGCCGAGATAGAGTATCGCGCGAAGTCGGCCGAGGGAAAGGTCCGTCACCCGTTTTTCCGGGGCCTGCGGGAGGACCTGTGATGGATGCGTTCGATCGGTTCTGGCAATGGGCGAACAAGCCCCCGGAAAGTCCGCTGACGATTCCGGCCGAGCTGCATCGGGCGGTCATGGAGCTCGCTCCTGAGGACCGACGGGACCGCACCGCGGTGAACCGAGCCGCAGCACGCGTACCAAATCCCGAGCGATGATCGCTTGACGGCAACCTTTGCTTCCCTCGGTGTCGCCGAGCAAGAACTGTCAAGAAACTAACTTCGCGCACGCCGCAGCGCAGCTTCCAATCGCTCCCTCTCCTTGTCCCAGCGGGCTTCTTCGGTTTGCGATCTCTTCGCGAGAGCCTCAACCTCGGCCTGGATGGCGGCGGCCCGCTTGGCGTGCTCCTGCTCCGCCTTGTCCAGCGCGGCCTGCGCCTTGTCGACCGCCTGCTGACGGCGCTCACGCTCTTTCTGCCTGGCGGCCTCTTCCCTCGCCCGTTCACTCTCCCGGCGCCTCTCCTCTCGTTCGTAGGCAAGCGCGGCCTTCCGCTCCGCCGCCTTGTCGACCGGACGCGAGGAAGGCTTCATTGCGCTCTTCGATTTGCGCGCGGCTTTCGTCGATCTTCTGTCCCCGCCGAGATCGGAGGGCAGTTCGGCTTGCTCGCTGAAGGATTCGTCGGATCCGACCGGGCGCCTGAGAACGACGCCAGGCTTCTTCATGGCTGCAGCGATGACCTCTGGATCGTCGCTCTCCTTCGCCGCGCCCTGGTGGAAGAGATTGCTGTTGGCGCCCCAGGCTTCGAGGGCCGCTTTCATGGAAGGAGCGGCGATCGCCAGATCGAAGAAGCCCAGCGAAGTCTGAAAGGTTTTCAGTTTTCTCGCCATCGGTCCGGTCCGCCCTCCTCAATCGAGCGTCAACGTCACGCACGCCACGGAGCCCGCGGAACACGACGCGGCCCCGGAGCGTTCCCTAATCCTTGAAGGACGTCCATGCATTTCGCAACGTGCTCTTAAGGATCGGCCTCGAATGAGCCGGACGTCGACCCTGCCCAAGCGCCTGCAGCCGATGCTCGCTACGCTCACCGACGCGCCGTTCGACGATGCCGGCTGGGTTTTCGAGGACAAGTATGACGGCTTCCGGATGATCGCGGAAATCCGGCGGGGCAAGGTTGCGCTCTACAGCCGCAATGGCAAGATTATCAGCCGCAGCTATATCGAGGTCGCCAAAGCGCTGGAGGGCGTGAAGGTCGATGCCGTGATCGACGGGGAGCTCGTCGCGATTGGAAAGGACGGCGTCTCGCATTTCCAGTTGCTTCAAAACGCGCTGCGCCATGAAGCGAAGCTCCTGTATTGTGCCTTCGATCTCATGTTTGAGAACGCAGCAGACTTGCGCAACCGGCCTCTTCTCGAGCGCAAGAAGCGGCTGAAGGCAATTCTGCCGCGCGACAAGCTGATCGCCTTCAGCCCTCACCGCAAAGGGGACGGTACGAAATTCTTCATCGAGGCCGAGCGGAAAGGTCTCGAAGGCATCATGGCAAAGCGCGCAGACAGTTCGTATACATCCGGGAGTCGCACCCCGGATTGGCTAAAGATCAAGACGGCAAAGCGACAGGAAGTGGTGATCGTCGGCTTCACGGCGCCCAGGCGCACCAGGCCGTTCTTCGGCGCCCTTGTCCTCGCCGTGCGGCAAGACGATGCATGGCGCTACATTGGGCATGTCGGCACTGGCTTCAGCCACAAGGCCCTGGAAGACCTCCATGCCAAGCTCTTGAAGCTGAGGGCCCCTAAGTCACCCTTCCCTGCCAAAGTGAAGGACGAGGCCGCCACGACCTGGGTCAGGCCCTCGCTGGTTGCCGAGGTCAAATTCGCGGAGTGGACGAGCAAGGGCGAACTGCGCCAGCCGGTCTATCTCGGGCTCAGGTCCGACAAGCGGGCCAAGGATGTCGTGCGCGAGCGAGAACGATCGCGCAAATAGCGCTTCCCTTCGGGCGCAACCAGCCAACGGAACGAGTGAACGCGTTCGCCTCCTCCCCTGTGAATTCCCTCCGCGGTCGTGTGTTCAGTCGTCTCCGAGGTCGTGGATCTCCGGTCGCATGCCCCCAGGCGTGATTTTGAGCGTCGCAAGGGTGATTGGCAGCTGGAAGCGCCGCCGTCCTGCGCTGCCGGGATTCAGGTAGAGAACGCCATCGACCGTGTCGATCTTCGGCACGTGGGAATGCCCGAAGACAATGACGTCGATGCCGGCGCGGGCATCGGCCTGCAGCGTCTTCAGGTCGTGCAGAACGTAGATAGACTTTCCCGCCAGGCGCAAAGGTTCGTGTCGGGGTATTCGCGGGCCCACTCGCCATTGTCCACGTTTCCACGGATGGCGGTGACAGGCGCGATCCGGCGAAGCGCGTCGACGATCTGGGGGCGCCCGATGTCGCCGGCATGAATGATGTGATCGACGCCCGCCAGGCCTCGTTCCGCCTCAGGCCTTAACAGGCCGTGCGTGTCCGAAATGATTCCAATCCTGAACATCATTTTCCGTCGCTCTCAGCCGCGATCGCCAAAAGACGATCGAGAAGCTCTACCTGAGCGGACAGCATCTTGGTCCGCGCGAACTCGATATCGAACCATTCCGCGCGGTCGACTTCGGGAAAGCTCTGCCGTCGACCGCTTCGGGGCGGCCATTCGATATCGAAGGTATTGCTGGTCAGCGCCGCCGGGTCAAAATGGCCTTCTCCAGCGAATGCGATAACGCGCTTCCCTCCTCGCTGTCGGACCTCCCCCAGCGCCCGGAGTGGACCAATCGAAGCACTCGGGCCGAGTTCTTCCGCAAACTCACGCCGCGCGACCTGCTCCGGAGCATCCGCGGCATCGATTTCGCCCTTCGGAATGGACCAAGCGCCATTATCCTTCTTGCGCCAGAACGGACCGCCGGGATGAACGAGCAGAACCTCGAGCCCGCGAACGCCATTGCGGTAGGCGAGAATGCCCGCACTCAATATCGATCTCCTGGGGGTCTTTTTCAACGCAGCCATATCGCTCCCTGCCGCGGACGACGAAGTAACGGCCGTCTGGCGTCATTGGACGCTTCACGACAGCTAGGCCGACTTCCGCTGCGGTTTGGCCGCCGGCTTCTTCGCCGCGGCCTCCTTGGCCGGTTTCTTGCCGGCAATCGGCATCAGCATTTCCTTCTGCCCGGCCGCCGCCTTGCGCGCTTTCTTGGCTGGCTTCTTCTGCGATTCTGTCGCTGCCGCCGCGTCTGCTCCAATGCTCTTGCGTAGCGCGTCCATCAGGTCCACCACATTCTCGCCGCGGGGACGCGCTTTCGCGGTGATGGGTTTGCCGGCGCGCTTCTGGTTGATGAGATCGATGAGGGCGGTCTCGTACTGGTCTTCGAACTTGTCCGGCTCGAAGTGGCCCGCCTTCTGATTGACGATGTGCTTGGCGAGATCAAGCATGTCCTTGGTAACTTTGACATCCTGGATGTCGTCGAAATACTCATCCGCGGAACGGACTTCGTAAGGGTAGCGCAGCAGCGTCCCCATCAGCCCCTTGTCGAGCGGCTCGAGCGCAATGATGTGCTCGCGATTGGTCAGCACCACACGACCGATTGCGACCTTGTTCATCTCGCGAATGGTTTCCCGAATGACGGCGAAGGCATCGTGCCCGACTTTGCCGTCGGGACGCAGGTAGTAGGGGCGAATGAGATATCGCGGATCGATCTCGCTGCGGTCGACGAACTCGTCGATCTCGATGGTTCGCGTCGATTCCAGCGCGACGTTCTCAAGCTCCTCCTTGGTCACCTCGATGAAGGTTTCAGTATCAACTTTGTAGCCCTTGACGACGTCCTCGTTGTCGACCTCCTCGCCGGTGTCGGCATCGACCTTGGCGTATTTGATCCGATGGCCGGTTTTTCGGTTCAGCTGGTTGAATGAGACCTTTTCGGATTCCGACGTGGCCGGATAGAGCGCGACCGGACAGGTGACGAGAGAAAGACGAAGGAAGCCTTTCCAGTTGGCGCGGGGGGCCATCGCGGGGAACTCCATTACTGATGCCGGATTCAAGACGAATGGCCCGCCTTGGTTTCGACTTCGCGACCCGTACGACAGGCCGTTTTTTCTCCACCTACGCATTTGGACGGACTCGACTTCCGTTCATGTTATGTTCTAATGGAGAAATGACCGATCGACCGGCGAGCTGGCGCATGCCCACCCCGAAGCAGATGGAGAAACTGGCCGCTGAAGCCGCCCGCAGGCCGAGCCCGTCCACCGCGGCTCCGGATGCTCGGCTTCCGGCCGGATATTGGGAATCGGTCCTCAACGACCCTCGTGCCGGCACGACCGAAACTCAGATGCGGCAGCGATGTCTCTCCGAAATTCAGCGCCACGTGCTCCGCATCTCCTGCCGCCGTTGCCAGCGGACCGTGGAAATCCAGACTGCCGATGCTGTCCGATTGTATGGCGCCTACGCGCTCTGGAAGGACGTCGCGCAGCGGCGGCTCGACAACACCTGCCAGCAGCGCACCGGCAGGCATGAAGAAGACGGGTGCTGGCCAGCGTTCGAGTCGCCGTAGCCGCACAGGCATTTGCCGATCTGATCTCTTTGCGCCTGGATGTCCGGATGGCCCCGAAGTATCACCCTACGCCCCTGTCGGGCGGCGATCGCAAGGCTCTTACAAAAGAGCTCGGCAAGGCGCGCGCGATGGCCAACATCCTGGCTACCCAGTCGGCGGAGATGCGGGCCAAAGGCGAGGCGATGATCCAGCAAGCCGATAGGCTGCTTTGCGAAAGCTGGAACGAGCGGATGTGGAGTGACGGCGAACCCATCGATCCGTCGCCGACCATCGATCAGGCCGTGAACGGAGGCTTTCCCTGGCTGGAGATCAGGTGTGCGCGCTGCAAGACGCCGAGCGACGTGGACCTCGCGGCGATGAAGCATCCGCCTACCACCTTCGTGCATGATCTCGCCAGGCGGCTCCGCTGCCTCAAATGCGCCAAGGCGGCCCGGCGTCCTTCCGCGACTCTGCTACAACTGGCCTGGCAGCCGCGCTATCCTCGAACCGAATGATGTGCTGGTGTGGACGGCCTCTCATCCCCACGGTCCTATGGCGCTCCGGCGTCATAGCTAGATGAGAGGAAAGTCTGATGAATCTTCCCATTCGTATCGGTATGGATACTTTCAAGTCGGTCTTCCAGCTTCACGGTGTTGACGAGAACGAGGCGGTAGTTGTCCGGCGGCAGTTTCGGCGAGCCGAGATGATCCGCTAGTTCGAGCGCCTTCGCCGGTCCTCGTCGCCATCGAGTCCTGCGGCAGCTCGCATCACTGGGCGCGCCTGCTGCAGTCGTTTGGTCATGAAGTGAAGCTGATCCCGCCCCAATATGTGAAGGCTTCGCAAGTCAAGGGCTGGGCACGTTTATATTGTGCGCGAACTGCGCCAGATCTGCGGGGCGTGCAAAGTTTTCGGTCAGGAAATTGAGTACCCTCACATTGAGCTTCAGCGCCCAGTCACGCACGGGATCGGTAAAGGCCTTGTCCTCGTCGCGCGGCACACCCTCCAGCTTCACATCGAGCTGGATATGCACTTTGTTGCGGTACTCACGCAATTTATCTAACTCGTCGTAAATGTTGGCACCAGCCTTATCCAGAATCTTGTATTTCTTCATGACGTCGATGATCGCCTTGAAGCGTTCGACCTTCTTACCCTCGATTTCCGCTCGGTCCTCCTCGGGAATGTTCGGCAGACCCTCGCGATGAAAATTCTGCGCACGGTAGATGATCTCCCAGAGCGCCGCTTCGGTAATTGCACCGGCTTGCAAGAGCATCAGCTTGTTGAACGTGCTACCGGACTCCGCGAGCTTGCAGAGCAGGCCGGCGTTGTAGACCATGTTGTCGCCGACCTTGAAGTCGCCGATAAAGCGGCAGCTGATTGTCTCGGTTTTCATGGATATCTCCTTAGCACAGGCCGCCTCGGCTTTGTAGGCGACCGGGCTACTCGCTTGCGCTCATTGCGCCAGCTGTTGATCACTCGCGCCAGGCTGGCAAGGAGGCAGTCGAGATAGGGCCCTCCTACGGGCCTCGAGTCCCCAGACCTCCGCAAGGACGGTCGTCACTTCGGCGGCTCCTGGGACTGAACAGCCGGCTGCTGCGGTTTCGCCGCCAACGAATCCTTGAGCCAATTGACGCTCAACGCGATGACGATGGCGAGCACAAGCGCGGCGATGCCGCGGTAGTAGTTCTGCTCGCGCTCGATCGCGTGGATCCGGTCGCTCAGCGACTTCTCCTGATCTTTGATCTTCTTGGAAAGTCCCGCAAACGATTGGAGCTCGCCTGCGACCGAGGTGACGACGTCGATGTCGATGCCCCTGTGGACCGGTCCGTCCTTCTTGAACTTCGTCTCGCGGTCGAGGCGCGCGAACCAGATCAGAAAGATGGCCTGACCCCGCCTTAAATGGATCGGCACCGGTCCGGCGTTGAACACGGCGAAGGTCAACTGGCCGCGATAGCCAGGATCGACGTGGAAGCCCGACACGTTGACAAGTCCCCTGAACTTGATCCTGGCACGAATTGAGATGAACGCGATCGAGTCAGCCGGGACCGAAACCTCCTCCTCGGAGAGAAGAAAGGCGAATTGTCCCGGCGGGATGGTGAACGCCTCCTCCGCGGAAAGCCTGCGGACCGTCACTTGCGCGGGATCGACCGACTGATCGCTGGGTGACACGTAGACCTCCGGCCCGACGGCCAGGGTGTACGCGGCGCAGTCGATCCTGTCGGCGGAGAACGGCTCGATCAGATCCGGCAAGCGTTCGCCCAACGTCTCGCCGCTCCAGAAATATCCCGCTCCGTCCATAGTCGCCCTCCTCCTGCCGGTTGAAGACGACGACTAGCATACAACTCGGGATTGTCCGAGATGTCTGACCGCGATAGGATCGTGCGCATGGTGGTGCTGGGACATGGGGTCGATCTCGTGGACGTCGAATCGATCCGTCGCTGGATCGAAGATCCGCGGGATCCTCTCGTCTCACGCTGCTTCAACCCCGAGGAGATCGCGGAGATCGGCGAAGGGGCAGACCGGATCGAGCGTACCGCCGGCAGGTTCGCCGCCAAGGAGGCCGTCCTCAAGGCGCTCGGAACCGGATACGGCGCTGGCATCTCCTTCAAGGACGTCGTGGTGCGGCGGGACGCGGGACGTCCCCCAGAGGTCGTACTGAAGGGGGGTGCGGCGCTGGCCGCTGCCGCGATGGGCGTCATCGACTGGAAATTGAGCATCAGTCACGCCGGCGGCATGGCCATCTCCAGCGCGATCGCACTCGGCGTTCCGGCTCACTCTGCGCGGCCGGAGGAGGGACCCAGATAGTCCAGTCGATGGTCGTCGAGGTCGACGGAGATGCGGCCGCCGCCCTCGGCAAGCACCGCGCGCCAAACCGCGAAGCCCTGAAGGATGGCCTGCTCCCACTCGCCCGTCGTGCGCAGCTTCACCTCCAGATGCGACGTCATGTCCTTGATCGTGCGCAGAAGCTGGAAGTCCAGGCGGCCCACGCCGTCGAGCATCCGGTGCCGGCGGGCGTAGTCGAACGCGAGGGCGGCGACGCCCTCCTCGATCACAGCGGCGCGGCCGCCATCCTCCACCTCGTCGAGCAGCGGCCTGCTCTTCCGCTTCCGCCGGATCAGCGACCGCGTGACCGGCGACCAGCTGAGAACCGCGGCGTACGCGAAATGGAAGACGTCATGGAAACGATAGCCGTCGGGATCGTAGGCATTGTCGGTGAGCTCGCTGCCGAACGGCTCGCCGTCGATGAGGACACGCACCCGCCGGCCGACACGACCGTCGCAGTCGACCAGTTCGACCTCGAACCGGCGCGGCAGGCGTTCATTCTCCGGAAGATCGGCGTCGAAGCTGTCCGACGTCGCGTCGGCGGAAAGGAAGCGGCCGCGCGTTTTATGGAGATTGGCGGCGGCGACCTCGTCGAGATCGAGACCGAACTTGCTGGCGACGTTCGCGACGTACCACATGAGATCGCCGAGCTCCTCGGACACGCGCTCCTTGAAAAGCCGATGCGCCTCGCCGTCCCTCAGGTGCTTCTTGTATTCGCTCAGCAACTGGCCGGTTTCTCCGGCGAGACCCAGCATCGGCACGATCAGCGATGTCATGTCGTCAGGCTCCTTCGCCGGCACGCGATCAGTGCCCAAAGCTTCCCGCTGGTAAGTCTTGAAGTCCATCCTATGCTCCTGTCGCGGCCGGTCGCGCGAACGGCGGCGCGCCCGATTCGATCTTCAGGTTCAGTTTCCATTTCGGCGGGTAGAACGGTTTGATGGGTGTCAAATTCGCCTGGAATTTCTGCTTGATGCGGGTCCGTCCGGTCTTGCCCGATACGTGCGGATGGACCACGCGGGCGTACTTGTCGACCTCGCAGAACAGGTTCTGGCAATCGATCAGCTGGAGACGGCGCCCCCAAAGGCTTTCGAACTCCAGACCGTAGCGGTCGAACTCGCGCTCCTGGATATCAGCCATCAGGCGGATCAATTCGGGCTCGTTCAGTCCCCCAGGGTCGCGGAAACATTTGCGCAAGCCGTCCCGCGCGCCCGGTCCCGGAACGACGAAATCCATCTCGCTAAAGTCCGTGATCTCGCTGTAGTTGATGTCGATGATGAACTGGTAGGCCAGGAAGTCTCCGATCGTCGGATAGGAACGCAGCTTCTCGAAACCGTCCTGCATCGAGTTGGCCTGCGCGAGACGGTCCGGAAGGCGATCGGCCATCATTCGCTCCAGCATCAACAGATTGTTCTGGTGCTTGGCGGGACGCCCGTAGGCGGCCGCGCCTGGTGGCATGATGTAGGCCGCCGAGTAGATCTGCTTGCCCGCGGCTTTCGCGCGGTCGAGCACGGCGTTGAAGCGTTCGAAGCGATAGTCCTCGAAGGTGATCTGACCCAATGCGCGCTCGAGCATTTCCCAGGTCTCGATCTTGTTGAACAGCTTGAACAGAAGGATCCTGAAGAAGACCTCGGCGTGGGTCTTCGGCAGGTCCTCTCGATATATCACCCGCCTGATCAGATACTGGCTAACGCGATCGGACGCGCGGTACGCATTCGTGAACTTGTAGGTCCCGATCACGCCGTCGCGCGTCCACGGCGGCGCCTCCGCGCGCGCCCTGCGGAAAAAGACGGCTTGCCGTTCCGCCGCGAAACGCCAATAGCTTTCGTAAACCTCCGATGTCATCGCCGGCGCCAGATGGCTCAAGACGGTTGGCGAGGGCGACCGCCGATCATCGGACGCCCCGCCCGCCTCCGTCATTCTCCTTGCACCGCGCGTCCTGGCCGACCGGCTACGCGAAGACTCCTTCAAACCGAAACTCCCCCAGCGAGCCCGACCGGCTCGCCAATTCCTGGGACGATCGACGGCGCGACGGCGGCGCGCAAGGCGGCGATCATCGGCTCCAAGGACACGTCCTTCTTTCTGACGCCGTCGAGCTTGGCGACGCCGACAGTGACATTGAGTCTGACGAGCGGAAGCTGCATCTCGTGCGCCATGAAGGCGCCGAGCCGCGCGAGCCCGAGATAGTTGCCGTAAGCCTTATCGAACACATATTGGGTGGCGTAGAAGGCGTTGGCGACGAGCCCCTCGTTCGTGGGCACGAATGAGACGTGCTGTAGACACGGAAACACCAGTCGGGCCTGCCTCGTGTGATCGCGGGCCGGATCAAAAATCGAAACCTGCAGCATGGTGTCGCGGACCCCCTCCTTCCAGTTCGACAGAATGAACTCCAGTTGATTGCCGTTCGCAGGCGTCACCTCGTTGAAATGCGTCATGCGCTCGAAGTAAAGCCCCCTGCCGTTGGCCGAGCGGTTCATCGCGACGTAGCGCGGAAAAACGCCGGCGTAGAGGGCAAACAGACGTTCCCGGTTTCCCCGGGCGATCTTCCACAGCCGCTCGGGGAAGATCGTGAAGGCCACGGTATCGACGGAGATCTTCTTCTTCAGCTTGAGCGTCCGGTCGAGGGTGTCGCGTACGTCGGAGATCTCGGGAATAACCCCATCCGCATCGAATCCCGTCAGGCTCAGCGTCAGGGGCGAGATCTCCGTCCGCCGGCTCTCGTAGATCGCAAGGAACAGTCGTGCCCACGCCCGGGACAGATTGGTGTCGCTGATGACGCTTGGTTCGTCGGCGTGAGATTTCGATCTACTCATCGGGATCTTCCTCCAGGTGCCTGAATTGAGCCAACCCAACGTATTCCTTGGGCGCGACGCGGACGAACGTCGCCCAGTCCCCGGCCGCCGCCCGCACGATGCCGGGGCGAACGGCGCGGAAGACGCGGCCGGCGTCGACGTCGCCTTCGTGGGCGATCGCGCCGCCTTCGGCTTGGGTGCCGCTCGGCATCAGGACGAGAGTGCCCACCTCGGCGTCGATCGTCGTCGCGACGCGGTGACGGTCCGCCAGGATCAGCGGCTCGGGAACGAGCCTGCCGAGGAGTCCGGCGCGGATCACGCGCGGTCCCGTCCGCTTCAGGATCTTGGCGCGTCCGTAGGGAATGATCTTCACGCCGAGGGAAAGATGCGTGAGCAAGGTCTCGTAACCCACGCCGAACTCGCAAGCGACCGCAAACATCTGCTCCGGAGTGGCCGCCGCAGCCGTCCAGCCGCGCGCGCGGAACGCGCGCCGCAGACCGATGGTGGGCATCATCAGGAAGCCCGCAAAGGTGTCCGCGAGGAATTCCTTCGGATCGTTCCAAGGGTTCTCCTTCGCGTCCTCGCGGAGCTCGTCGATCGAACTGCCGTGGCCGAAGACGTGATGACCGAGTTCGTGCGCGCAATTGAATGCGCGTCGCGGAAGCGGCCTGCGCGCCGACAGGTGGATGCGCGGCTGGGCGCCGCGCTGGTACATGCCTTCCATGTTGATGGCGTTGAAGCGGACGTTCACGCCGAGCTTCTCGCAGATCCCGTAGACGCAGATCGGCTGCGACTGATCCGCTCCCGCCTTGGCGCGCGTCGCCACCGCGGCCTTCAGCGCGCGCGAGGCCAGTGAGATCAGGTCGAAGCCCGGTTTGTCCGTCCGCTGCATCTGCATCAGCCGTCGCTTCCCTCGTCTTTTTCGTCGCGCATCACGGCCAGCAGCTTGAGCAGCCGCTGGAGGTCTTCGGGCTTGAGCTTGGAAAGCTCGCGCGCGGCGAGCTCGAGGCGGGGATCCTCGGCCTCCACAGTATCGGGTACTTCGCGGAGCAACCAGGCCACGCTCACGTCGTAGAGGGAGGCCAGCTTCGCGAGCTCTTCGGCGGAGACCCTGCGGTTGCCCGCTTCCATCTCCGATACCGACGGCCGATGCAGTCCCAGAATACGGGCGACGTGTCCCTGCGAAAGACCGGCGAGCCGCCGGGCTTCCTTAAGACGTTCGGCGATCTGGCCGCGCTTGACTGGTTCCTGATCCGTCATGCCGCGGCTTGTTTCTCGTCCTGCTTCTTCTGCAGCTCGCACACGAAGACCGCGATCTCGTCGAGCGAGCGCGGCTCCTTGGTCGTCTCGTCGATGAAGATGTTGACGTCGTCGGGGATCGGGACATCGATCTGCGTGGCAAGGATCGTGGTCGCGACCGGCCACACCTTGCTGTCGAATTCCGGAACGGCGCCCACGGGCTTGGTCGCGCCGGTGAGCGGCGGGCATTCAAGCTCGCTGTCGGTCTGTATCTGGCCGATGATCGCGATCAGGGTTTTCAGAAGCTCTTTGGGTTCCATGGGCTCTCCGATCTGACACACGGTAAGATAATCTTACATTTCCGTTCGTCAAGAGGGCTCCTGCGATCTTTTCTTGCGCTCGCAACCTCTCGTACAGGAAGATGTTGTTTATCTGATTGAAAATGCTGAAATACGTACGTGTACGGAAATCCTTGCATGTCAGAAAAACTTGCCCTATTTTCTGACGAGAGGAGCGATCTCAATGATGTCGGTTGCGGATAAAATCCTGCGGTATGTTCGAGCTCGAGGTCCGGGCAGCGTCTTCACGCCCTCGGATTTCATCAGGTTCGGCAGTCGTCCCGCCGTGGACCAAGCCTTGTCGCGGCTCTGCAAGGACAAGCGTCTTCGCCGTCTCGCCCATGGCCTCTATGACTATCCGCGCGTGCACGCGCAGCTGGGCGACCTGGCCCCAGCGCCGGATGCAATCGCCAAGGCCTTCGCGCGCGAGACCGGCTCGCACCTGCAGATGACGGGAGCGCAGGCGGCCAACTCCCTCGGACTGTCCACCCAGGTGCCGGCTCGCAGCGTGTATCTGACCGACGGACCGTCGCGCCGGGTCGTGCTCGGCAAGCGGACCGTCGACATCCGCCACGCCTCGCCCAAGCATCTGATCGCGCCGGGCAGCATGGCCGGCAACGTCGTCCAGGCGCTGCGCCATCTCGGGCCCGACTCGACTGCGGCCGTGGTTGCCGCCGCAGCCGCGCGCATGAAGGATTCCGACCGGCGCGCGCTGGCGAGTGGGATCAAGCAGGCTCCCGCCTGGATGCGGCCCGCGCTTGACCAGATCGTGCAGCGGACGGCCGCCTGAACCGTGGACACGATCGCCAAGACGCCGGCTGCGGACCGCGCCGCCCTTTTCAACGAAGCGGGCGCGGCCCGCGGCCTAGCGAACGCGATCATCGAAAAGGACTTCTGGGTCTGCTGGACGCTGAAGCGTCTCTTCGGCATCCAGGGCGAAGACTCGCCCGGTCTCGTCTTCAAAGGCGGAACGTCGCTGTCAAAAGCGTACGGCGCGATCCGCCGGTTCTCGGAGGATATCGACCTGTCGTTCGATCGCGCCGACCTCGGTTATGAGGGCGCACGAAATCCGGAAGAGGCTCCTTCAAGAAAGAAGGCCGACCGGCTGATCGAAGATCTGGTTGCAGACGTCGAGAAGCACCTTGCAGAGGTAGTGTTGCCAAGCTTGACCGCGGCCATCGCCGGCGAGCTGGATCCGGCCGCTCAGGCCGGATGGAGCCTGACGATCGAGCCCGGCCATCCTCAGAACCTGATCTTCGAGTACCCGTCGAGCCTGTCCGCCGGTGACTACGCCGGCTTCGCGTACATGAACCGCAGGGTGAAGCTAGAGTTCGGAGCGCGTGGCGATCCCTGGCCCACCGAAAAGCGGCAAATCGAATCCTACGCCGCGCAGGAGTTTCCCGACCTCTTCGCCGACCCCGCATGCATGGTGGACGTCCTGGCGCTGCGGCGCACCTTCTGGGAGAAGGCGACGGCACTTCATGCCGAGCACCATCGCGAACCGCAGTCGACGACGCCGCCGTACTTCTCGCGGCACTACTACGACCTTGCGACGCTCGCGGACACGGACGAGGGCAATGAAGCGATGAAGGACGGCGATCTGCTGAAGCAGGTCGCCGACCACAAGTCGGTCTTCTTCCGCGCGGCCTGGGCGAGCTATGACACCGCCCGCGTCGGCACTCTCCAGCTTTCGCCCCACCCCGATCGCGTCGCGGATCTGCGTGCCGACTATCGCAAAATGGCGCCGATGATGTTCGACGATCCGCCGCCAACCTTCGACGAAATCCTGGACCGGATCGCCCAGCTGGAGAAGCGGATCAACGGCAGTTAGGGCGCCGGCATCCGCTGCCGCCCGTCAGGCAGGTGGCGCGATGCCGCGTTCGACATAGAGCCGCCTCCGCATCGCCACTGGCCACCTCGAGCATCGGCATCGCGGCGACCGTGCAGTAGCTGCAGGAATTCACTCGGCGGCCTGCGCGCGCAAGGGCTACTGTCGCGGTGTTGGACAATCGAGAGCGATCTCGAAACAGCCTTTGCGTTTGCGACCAACGCGCGCAGCCCTCCGCTCCTTGGCAGAACGCCTAGGA
>NZ_AJQE01000425.1 GCF_000261685.1 Bradyrhizobium genomosp. I (2014)
GGCGGTCGATTAAGTTGACGATGCCGTGCCAGGACACACCGTGATCAAACAGACGTCAAGCGCCAATTAAAGCGCCGCAGAGCTGCGCTTACGATCAGCGTCGAACCGATGAGTTTGAATCACCAATGTCATCTGGTGGCGCCTGCATCGGCGCGATCGATGACCCAGGCCACCATGTAGCCCTTGGCCTGCTCGCCTCCACGTGCATCGGCGATCTGTTCTTCTTGCCCGGCGGAATCCTGAATATCCGAGTGCTCGAGCATGGCCTTGCCCATGTCATGGATAGGCACGAAGGCCTCAGACTCCGCGTTGCCCGAACCGACGATGGTCTACGTCTGACAATCGGACCTTCCGTGGCCGAACGCCTCGTGGAGGAGATCGAT
Organism: Bradyrhizobium genomosp. I (2014); assembly: GCF_000261685.1. GTDB lineage: Bacteria > Pseudomonadota > Alphaproteobacteria > Rhizobiales > Xanthobacteraceae > Bradyrhizobium. The sequence goes on from NZ_AJQE01000425.1 coordinate 384, forward strand.
CTTGTCGGAATGACCGGCCTAGAATGCCGGCCTTACCGCAAGAACGACCAGGCGTTTGTCGAACAGAAGAACGGAGCCGTGGTCCGAGAGATGGTCGGTTACATTCACGCGCGTATGGTAGTTTTCAATGCGCCGTTTTCTTACAACCTTACGACCTTAGATTTGAAGATCGCTCTCGCGAGTTTTGGCCTGCATCTCTTTGAGCCGTGTCAACTCCGTTTCGCAAGGCTGGGCTGTCTCGGTCAGCTCAGCGCTTCCATGCTTGACAGCCCGTACGTCTTAAGGGCCCCTCCAGCTTTGCTCCGATAAAGCGACGCGAGCGCCAAAGCGGGACCCAATCGCCTCTTTCAATTGGCATTGCCGGAATGCCGGCTATCCTGTAAACGGGCCGCGCACCGTTGCCGGCCGTCTTTGAGCGGTCGCCCGCAGCGGGGCCTGTAGCTCAATGGTTAGAGCCGGCCGCCCATAACGGGCTGGTTGCCGGTTCGAGTCCTGCCGGGCCCACCAGTGAGTTCAAATTGTGCGCGGACACCGAAAGAGCGACTCGATTCCTCTATAAGAGTGACTCGATCGCCTCCTTTAAGAGTGACTCGATTTCATAGGCCGCTGATGCTGCAGGTCGTGTCCCCAGTGATGGTGTAGCTCGGTAGAGCAAAGCCGCCCGTACGCGCGCCTCACATAGCGCCATAGCGGGCGGGCGGCTTTGCGGTGGTCACCGGCGATTCGCCGGTAGGATCGGGTTGCGACACGCCAACGCAACCGAGGAACCACCGATGACCGACGATATGATGAACCTGCGCACGCTCGTGGAGAAGACCCCTGATGCCGATCTGTTGCGCGATATGATCGGCTTTGCCGCCCAAAGGCTGATGGAGCTGGAAGTCGAAAGCCAGACCGGGGCGGCCTACGGCGAGAAGACCCCCGAGCGTCTGGCCCAGCGCAACGGCTACCGCGACCGGATCTGGGAGACCCGTGCCGGGACGGTCGAGCTGCGCATTCCCAAGCTGCGCAAAGGCTCCTACTTCCCGGGCTTCCTGGAGCCGCGCCGGATGGCCGAGAAGGCGCTCACCGCCGTGGTCCAGGAAGCCTACGTGCAGGGCGTCTCGACCCGTTCGGTGGACGATCTGGTGCAGGCGATGGGGATGAGCGGCATCTCCAAGAGCCAGGTGAGCCGGCTGTGCGGCGAGATCGACGACAAGGTGAAGGCGTTCCTCGCCCGCCCGATCGAGGGCGACTGGCCGTACCTGTGGATCGACGCCACCTACGTGAAGGTGCGCCAGAATGGCCGCATCGTCTCGGTCGCGGTGATTGTCGCGGTCGGCGTCAATAGCGACGGCCGGCGCGAGGTTCTCGGCATGGATATCGGTCCCTCTGAAGCCGAGACGTTCTGGACGGCATTCCTGCGCAAGCTCGCCCGCCGTGGCCTGCGCGGCGTCAAGCTGGTCGTCTCCGACGCCCACGAGGGCATCAAGGCCACCGTGGCCAAGGTGCTCAACGCCACTTGGCAACGTTGCCGCGTCCACTTCATGCGCAACGCGCTGGCGCATGCCGGCAAGAGCGGGCGGCGCGTTGTGTCCGCCTTCATTGCCACCGCATTTGCCCAGGACGATGCCGAAGCTGCAACGGCGCAGTGGCGGAAGGTCGCCGATCAACTCCGTCCCAAGCTGCCCAAGCTTGCCGACTTCCTCGACGAGGCCGAGACCGATGTGCTGGCCTATATGACGTTCCCGCCGCAGCATCGAACCAAGCTGCACTCGACCAACCCGATCGAGCGTCTCAACGGTGAGATCAAGCGGCGTACCGAGGTGGTTGGCATCTTCCCCAACGAGGATGCGATCGTCCGCCTCATCGGTGCGATCCTGCTCGAGCAGAACGATGAATGGGCCGTCCAGCGTGCCCGTTACATGACGCTGGAAACCATCGCGCCCTTGAGCGATGATCCAACCGTCAGCCTTCCGGCAATCGCCAGCTGACCTGCCCGGCCCACGCCGGCGAACGCGGTGCCCCGCCGCCAGCTACACCACGCCAGGGGACACGATCGCTGCTGCACGGTTATTTCGACTGATTTTTTCTGACGACCAGGCGCGAGCGCGAAGGAGTCAAGGGGGGTCTTTTTGACTTTGCGCAGCGTCAAATGCGCCTGGCGGTCGCTGTGCGCGTAGCTCAAGTCCCCGGTAAGAGTGACTCGATCCCTAGCTTTAAGCTTTAGGAGTGACTCGATTTTAAGCGCGCGGCGCCCGGACCGGAAGCAAGCTCAAATCCCTGGGTACCAGAAAAATGGTGCCATCGCGTTCGACCAGATCTCGCTTAGCCTTCTCCAGCGCAAGCCGGCGAAGCAGGTCCTTGTGTCGATCAAATGCTTGAACCATCTCCTCGGAGCCAGGCCGAAGACCGCGCTCTTCGATATCTTCAAGAGTGTCGCCGTGGACTCTGCAGATGACAATCCTCCCGTCGGTCACAACGCCAAACTGAACCGTCGCTCCCTGCGCCTCGAAGGCTTCGTGGACAAACAGATCCGGACGACGAGCACGTGTCTTTTCCGGCTGGAATAGCGGAAAAGTTCGCAATGCTGCGAGCGCATCCTCCTTCGATGCGAACAGCGCGGGGTTGTGATAGAAGCGAATGAAATACTGCAGCTCTTCGCGTTCGTAGGTTTCCTCGGAAACGATACCAAGGAAGTGGACTCGCTCTCGAAAGAGCCGCGCACCCCGCATCCGGTTGCGCGCATCAAACGCGCCGGCAATTGGAAATTCTCGCCCGTCATCGGCGATCCATCGATACCTCGCCCATTCAGGCACGGCGTCCGCACCATAGGCTATCTGCCGGCAATCCCAACGATCAATCTGTCCGAAAGTCCGAGCATCAACGACCAGCATTGATCGCCTCGCGCCGTCTGGCGCGGGGAACTTGGACGGCTGCCCGTCATTCTGCGCTTTGCCGACGATCCTCTCGATCCCCTTCAGTGTCTCTCCTTCGGGACTTTGCTTCCGCAGATCACTTCGGCGCTGCCGCTCCGCCTCGTCGAGCTGAGCCTCGTCAGCCGTTGGCGGCGCAGGCGAAGAGAGCGACTTGCCGAAGGTCGATCCTTCCTCCCAGGAGGCGGCCTTCGCCGCGTCTGTCTCGTCGAACGAGAGAAGTTCGACGTTCCAAACTCCGCAGGCGAAATCAACGCTAGTCTCACCGACCCCCGCCGCATATTCGTATACCGGAGTGATGCCGCAGTCATGCAGCGCCTGTCCGAAGCGCGCCTCGAACAGCGCGGACATATTTTCCGTGGTTAAACCACCGCCATCTTCGATCCGGTTGAGGAGCAATCTCGCCCAAGGCAACGGCCGAAGGGTCTCAATAGCTTCTGCGGTGCTCACCGCTTCCGTCGTGGTCAGTTCGGCGAACTTGGTCACGCTCCCGTTCCTCGGCTGATCGCAGTACCATCAGTCGGTCCGGCCTTTTTCAACGGACATTCGCGCATGGTACCACAGCACGCTTGGCCGCGAAGCCCGCGCCAATATTCGGCGACCTTGATGCGCCTCCAGTGCTCGAGCACGACCGGACAGCCCTGACCACAACGATGGCACTCTCTTCGAAGAAGAGGTCGCCGGTGCCGATCGGTACGACCGCAGATACATGCGCTTCGTCCGTTCCGCAGCATTCCGGTCTTCTGGTTGATCTTGGCGAGCCCGGACGCGATTGGTCCCGATCCGAACGCGACAGCTTCGCGGTAGACTGACTGTAGCCCGAGCTGGTCGGCGGCACGCTCGGCGGCGAGTTCTATCTCGGCGGCTTCACCGTGAGATAGCTGCGCTTCGCCAGGCCAGAATCCGGCTTCTGCTGCGGTCTCCTGGCACAGAATGAACACGTGCAGCTTTTCCCACCAAGCAGTGGCGCTGGCCCCCGTTATGCCGTCTCCCGCACGTAGTCCGATGCAAAAGGAGCCGTCGGGATTGATATGACGCTCCGGGCAGCAGGCCGGCAAAGTGCCGCCCACTGGCCGCTCAAATACCGCGATCTGGTCTGCAACCTGCACGACCCTTAGCTCGAAGACCCTGGTAAACGCACCACTGCTACGCGTTGCGACGACGTCCACCTGCGCCTCAAACGCATGGACGGGGCGGAAATCCGCCCACGTCGGACAGCAGCGAGCGAGCGCGACCAGGACATGCTCTGCGCCAATCAGCCCCGAAAAGGCTTCTTCGGTGCCGCATGCGGGCGTGCTGCAGGTTCATTCCGCAAGATCTGCACGGCCGGCGCCTGCGCGGTCCAAAGCAGATCGGACTCCGAATCGAACGACATCAACCGGCCGGACGAGAAGTGCTTGCGGACTGCCTGATCCGCCACGCTCGACGCGACCGTGCCGAGGCGAACTCCGCCGTGTTCAATGGCCTGCTGCGTCCGCTCCGCCTCGATCGTCGCCTTGCTCGCTGCGCAGCGCACGCTCTCGTCACCTCGAGATCCTAGGCGCGTCATTGGCGTCTGCCCGTACTCGATGCCGACCGCGAGATCGATTGCAGCTCCCGATCCGACGATCCCCAAGCAGAGGTCGAAGGACGATCTCATCGCAGCGGCACACAACGCGGCCCGCCGCACTGTCTTTGCCGGGTCATCAGCGCGCTCGCCTTCCGCCACGCAGCCGTGAATGCAGTCGCCGATGAAGCGCACGCGCATGCCGCCGAAGTCCTCCTTGAGCACGGCGTTGAGCTCTTCCCTGATCACGTGCACCACCTTTACAGCTTCACGGATCTTGTCGGATCCGCCGTGGATTGCCTGGTCGACGAAATTGGTGAACCCATCGATGTCCGCAAAGATCGACGCCATGCCCATGCGGACCGAATTCGCCGGCGCGAGTTCGCTGAACTTGACTGTGGACAGCGGCAACGCCGGACGCTTGAACCGAAACATCGGCTCCGCGGAATCGAGAGCGACCGCAGACGCAGTCCGGTCGAGGCTGTCGAAGCCGTACTTCCTCACCGCCCCCTGAACGTAGGCCTCGTCCAGCGTCATCACGCCAGCAGACTTTCGCACGGCTCCCGCCGCGACCCGCTTCTGAGCCGTCTCGGTCAGAAAGATGCCCTGCTCGGTTCCCGCCGCCACGAGCTTAGCTGCATGATTTGCGGGACGCCCGAGAAACAGCGTGTCCTTCTCATGGGCCCCACGGCCGGTGGTCATCGCCAGGCACTTTCCATGGTCGATGCCTAAACGAATGCGCGACGGGAAACCATGGGCTTGACCAACCCGTTGCGCGGCCTCGGTGAGCTTCCGAGCGAGCGCTACAGCACGCTCTATCTGAGCGGCCGGGTCGCCAGCCGGCGACGTGATGACGGCGTGCAGTCGAGCGCCGTGGTAATCCACCCGATCGCCATCGTCCCCATCGACAAGCGAATCCCACACGCGGTAGTGCATGTGCAAGAAGGCCAGGAGCCGGCGGTGTGCCGCTTCGGTTTCCTGGCCCCGATCGGCGACCAGAGTCTCGAAATCCAAAAGCTCGCCGTACACATGCGCGCCTTCGACAAGGAACGCTTGGCTCAGCGGCATGCGGCTCAGCATCCCGCGCTTCTCCACGATAGCGCTGTCGAGGACCACATGGCGGTCGACTGCTGGCACCGTTTTGACGTGCTCGCGAATGCGGGATTTCGCGCGATCTTCATTCCATGACATCTGCTGACTCCTTGATCGAATAGACGTCGAGCGAGACGCCGTGCTTCACTTCCACCTGTACCGGCTTGCGGAAACCGTCGGGCTTCGCGCCTGATCCGATCATGAGCTCGCGCAATTCAGGGCTCACGCGGATGCCACCGAGCTCAGCGGACTTGGCCTGCTCATAGCGCGCGGCGATGTTCACGGCGGCTCCCAACAGCGTAACCGCGATCCTGTTGTCGGCGCCGAAATCGCCGAACGCCACGTCTCCGCAGTGCAGCCCGATGCGGATCGCAAGGTCGAGTTCATGTTCGGCGAAGTAGCTGCTGCACTTCTCGGCGATGAGGGTCGAGCACCGCATCACAGCTAACGGTTCGGCGCGCTCGCGATCGGTCGTGTCGATGAACCAGAAGCCCATCAATCCGTCACCCATCAACTTGTCGATCTGGCCACCGGCATCGCGGATTGCATCGATCTGAATCTTGGCGAGCTCGCGCAGATGTCGCGCCACCTGGATCGGCTGCTTATCTGCGGCCCAGGTGCTGAAGTTGGCGAGATCGCTGAAATAGACGATGGCCCGACGGCTCTGCACCGGCGGCGCCTCCCCGCCAGCGGCCATCTTGACGAGACCGAGCGCGTCACCGTCGGCGAACCGGCGAAGCAGCAGCTCTCGTTCCGTCGCCAAGCCGCGAAGCTCGGAGCGAGCACGCGTGGCCTGCTCGAGCTTGTCGTTGATGACCACCGCCAACGTCTGCATCCACGCGACCTTCTCGTCGTCCCGCAGCTTTTCCTGAAATGACGCGTCGATGCACAGCAGCCGCACGGGCCCGACGGCCTTGATGTCGGCGGTGCGGCTGGCAGCCCTCCCGGAGAGGAAATGAAGGAGCCCCTGCTCGCCGATGAGTTCTCCGGCATCCCTGAAAGCGACGTTCTGCTCGTCAGAACGGACCTCGACACGCCCGGAGAGCACCAGCCAGCACCCGCCGACCCGATCGCCGCGTCCGCATACACGCTCCTCCGGCACGTAATCTCGGACCGAGCAAAGGCCCGTGCGCTCCAGCGCGCTCAGGATCAAATCCGGCTGCGGGCAGGACTGCTGGAGAAACCGGTCGATCTCTCGCGTGACATTGGCGGCGAAGCCCATCGTCCAGGTTCCAGGTTGGGCGGGAAGGCTAAAAATCGATGATTTGCTTTCGCGCCACATTAAGTACGTCTACTCCGAACATACAAACTCTTTGCTGCCAGTCAAGGACAGGATATGGTGCTACTCCGAACATGCGAAAGCGAAGGTGCACCGCGTGGCTGAGACGCTCAGAGATCGCATTAAGACATTGAGGAAGAAGGCAAAACTGACGTTAGATCAGCTCGCGCCTCAGGCAGGTCTGAGCAAATCTTACCTTTGGGAACTGGAGAACCGCGACCTCCCCCGCCCCTCCGGGGAGAAACTTGCAGGCTTGGCGAAAGCTTTGAACGTCACCGTCGACTATCTTCTTGGCGGGGATCCCACCGAGAATTTGGAAGCGGCCGAGGACAAGGCATTCTTTCGGGAATACGAAGCCATGTCGCCAGAGGCCCGCGCTCAGCTCCGCCGATTGGCAAAGGCATTGGATAAATAGCCATGAACTCCGAGGGCTGGGGACTGCAGAGGTGGGCGAACCACTTCAACCAGATGTTGAACCTGGCCAACCCGCCCAACCGTTACCGCTTCGACGTCGGCCGGCTCGCCATGGAAACGACCGCCCAGATGTTTCCCGGCGATCCTATCGTGAAGGTAGAAGAAGAAGACCTCGAGGGATTCGCTGGCGCTCTCGTCCCAGCCGAATCCAGAACTCGCTGGGGCATCGCTTACGGCAAGGGACAGTCGCCGGGAAGGCGAAGGTTCACTATCGCCCATGAATTCGGCCATTTCCTGCTCCACAGGAAGAAATATCCGAACGGCATCCATTCAAGCGAAGCCGATGTGGATGGCCGAACGAAGATCGAAGTCGAGCGCGAGGCGAACGAGTTCGCCTCATGGCTGTTGATGCCGTTGGACGATTTCCGCAAGCAGATCGCGCCGAGAGACAAGCCAGACTTCGACGCGATCGGCAACTGCGCGACGCGCTACGAAGTTTCATTGGTCGCCGCGGTCCTGCGATGGCTCAGGTACACGGAGAGGCGAGCGGTATTTGTCAACTCCATCGACGGGTACGTCAATTGGGCGTGGTCTAGCGACGCGGCCTTCAAGAGCGGCAACTTCATCCGCACAAGCCGGGGGCCCTGTGGAGCTTCCAGCCGGATCCGCCGTCGCGCAGCAGCAGTTCACGCCGGAAGTCCGGAGCGGCGTCGATCACGCTGCCGGAGTGTGGTTCAATCAACGCGTCAAAGAGCATTCGTTCCGGAGCGAGAAGTACGACACCGCCTACACGTTGCTCCATCTGGCAGATGCGGAGCCAAAATCGTGGTCTGAAGGAACGCCCCTTGAGGACACGTACGAACGATTCATGAGGCGGTGACGTCGGCCCATGGGCGCTCCGGATCCAGCGCCTCCTGCTCCAAGTGGCGCACATCCGATCCGAACGCAAGCCAATCCGCCAACTCGCGCAGCGCGCTGTCGGACCTTGCGATCGAGGCCAAGCTCGGATCCGCATCCGCCGGCTGGCCCGATTTCTCGGCCAGATCCTTAGTCATCAGGTGCGGTCGCGGCCCACGCGGCAGGTTTTCCTCAAGGTACCTGAAAATTCGCACGCCGCCGGCGTCTACGTCGCCCCAATGAAGGAACGGCACCTCGGCCGCCACTGCCGTAAGAACCTTTGCCAGAAATTCGACGACTCCAGCCGCCGGGAAGCCGCCGGTATACACGATCAGGCTGCCGTCCTCGATCTCCCGGACTTGCCGATTGAAGCTCGCATAGTTCTCGATCGTTAGGATCGTCGTCGGACGCTCCAAGACCGAGAGTTGCTGCAGCATCTCCGGATGAATGGACGCGAACGGCCTTGCCCGGCCATCGACCAGGCGACCGTCAGCCTCCCCAACGGCGACAGGCCCCCTCAAATGAATGGGATGGCTGAACCGCTCGAGTCCGATGTGCGTCCAGACAACATCGGCAGCCGCGCCCGGCTGCCCGATCCGGACACCGAGAACCGCGGCAAGCCGCGAAGCGTGCCTATCGAAGGCCTTGGTGTCGTTCGTCGCCTTTTTAGAGAAGGTGCGCGCGTCCAGCCCTCTGGCCTCCTCTCGCGAGATGGACGCCAGCAAGCTGAAGAACTCCTTGGCTGCATCGACTTGGCCGGCCGTCAGGCGATAAGCCGCCTCGCTGCGGGCCCACCTAGCCGTCATGTCGTCCAACAAGGTGATGACCCACGGTTCTCCGGTCGCCGCGACCGGAAGCAATTCGTCCCTGACGCGCTGCGCGGTCGCCGGAGCAGTCGGGCGGCCGAGATGCCTGGCGAGCAGCTCAGCGTCGCGGACGACGACGCGCTCGATCAGATGGCCCCGGTCCCTCTTGCCCCATTTCACCTCGACAGAACCGAACCTTTCGGCCGCGGTGATCTGATCATGGAAGCGGCTCATTTGCTGCGCGGTCGAAAGCCGGTCATAGTCTGGAGCTGCAGAAGCTGACCTCGAGCGATAAGGGTTGCGCTCGCTCCGCTCCAGCAGCCGTTCGAGCAGTTCGACGCCGGCATCTGTCATCCGAACGTCGGTCATTCAGCGGCCTGGTCCCGCGGGATAGCCTCGGCCTTCTCGGCCGCGATCCGCTCGGACTTGAACACGTCGAAGCCCTTGCGGTAGGGGTCGATAGCAACGATCGCGTCGCGAGCCTTCTCGGTCAAGAATTCGGTGTCGATCATCACCTGGTTGCCCAGCCGATTCACGTTTACGACGGTGTCGACCACTTCCATGAACACGTGACGCTTTTCGTCGGGTGTGGCCAACACGACTTGGAGTCCCAGGGCCCGCATGAAGTCCGAGCACTGGCCGATCGCCTTCGTATCCAGCCGATTAAATGCTTCGTCGAAGATCGCGAGAGACAGTCCGCTCTCCCCGGTTCGCCGGTTCTGGTATGTGGCGGCCAACGAGGCACCGATGGCGATGTAGAACGGCAACTGGCCTTCGCCTCCGGATCCAGTGCCCGCGCGGCTCGTCAGAGACGACCGGATCGTACCCTGGGCATCCTTGATGTAGAGCTCGAAATTGAAATACTTGCGCGGGTCCTCGATATCCTCCGTCCGCGCCTCTGGATTCGACAGTATCTCCTCGATCTGGCGGACCGCGCGCATCATCGGGGAATTCGCGTCCCCGCTCCGGTCGCCGAAGAGCGGCAGGTTGAATTCAGGCTTTCGGGATTCTTCGACGAGCTCGATCATGTCGACATGAGTTGGCGCATCGAGCGCTTTGAACGAGTAGTAGTCCCGCCCGTGGAACTGGCGATCTTCCAGATGGCGATTGAGCTCCTTCAGGGTGTTTCGAATGCCCATGAAGGCGTCATCCAGCCGATGAAGGAGATCGTCTCGGAAGGCCGAGGTCATCTCGGTCGCGGCGTTCCGGCACTGCTCCTCATACTGGACTAGCTCGTGCCCATCGAGCCGCTCCTTTTCGGTCGCCGCCCACTGCTCTACTGCCGTCGGCGTTGCCTCTTCAGCGGTGAACGACGGCACGACATGGAAATCCTGACCGTGCTTGTTCATCGCGTTGGTCATTTCGCGCATCAGGCTGGATCGCCTTGTCGTAGAGCGAGTCTCTCTGTCCGCGGTCAGCCCGTCGATGAGGTTCGGTATCGCTTCCGTCGCCATTCTGGCGACTTCCGGACGGTAGTCACGCATCGCCGTCGATTGCGGGAAATCTTGACGCATCTGACGTGCACGGTCCCGTCGAGCTCCACGCGCGGTGGTGCTATTCTTTTGCATGTAGTCATCGTACGCGCCCTCGGCCTTATCTCGCGCGCTCTTCGCGGCGTCAAAGGCCTTCTGCGTCTCCAATTTCCTACGGCCCGCCGTCACCACTTCACCCGCGAGACGCTCCAGATCGGCAACGAGCTTGGGGTCGCGATTCCGCTTGGCATCCTCGATGTTTTTGCCGATCTCGGCGAGCTTGCGGTCGAAAGCAGCCAAGTCGGCTCCGCATTCGGAGCAGGTCAGGCCAGCTTCGATCGTCTTCTGGAAGCGGGCAAACATGTCCTCGAACAGCCGTGCTTCTTCTTCCAGTCGGCCAACCTCGCGCGCCCGCTCAGCGAGCTGCATCGTGAGGTCTTTTCGCTCGGTCTCGAGCTGCTGACGCATTTGCCCCTGTGTGGCACGCCCGAGCTTGAGGTGTTCAGGTTTGGGAAGCCTTCGAACCGTACGGCCACCTTGCATCATCCGGTCAGGCGTGATGGCGTTCTCGGCGGCGACCATCCTGTCCATGGTCTCTACCATCATCAGCCGGCCCAGCCTATAATTGAGGAAAGCCCGGGCATGCCGGTTTTCCGTGCTGATGATCTGCGCCAACGACCCCTTCTCGGCGGGGCGCGTACCGTCGGTCTTCGTCGTGTTGATGACTTCGGCGTGTTGGAACGAATATTCGCCGCCTTGCCGGTAGATCTCCAGGGCTCGGACGGCCCGACTGGGCTCGACGATCAGCGCCTCACGGGAGCGCCCCAGGACGGCCTCGGCCGCCATCCGCCATTTGTCGTCGCGGATTTCCACCAGATCGCACAGCGGCTCGGCCTCGATGCCATGCGAACGAAGCTGATCTATCAGATTCCGGGTGCCGCGCTCGATAGGGCTGAGCCCTTGGTCCATCCGTTTCAGATTGCTGTCGATCTGGTCGATGCGATCCTGAAGGTCCTTGGTCGCGACGCGGGCCGTGAAATGAGCGTCCGAGAACGACTTCCGGACCGCCGCAAGTCTCTCCTGGTCCACGGCGCCCAGCGCCGCGTCGAGATGCGAAGCGCTATCTTTCCAGTCGCCCGGCAGTGTCTTGTCCCATTCGGAAAGTGGCGCCCTTCCCCGAGCGACTACGACCGCGCTCAGCAGCGCATGCAGGAGATCGTCACGACGAACCAGCAGATTGAGTTCGACGGCCTTCTTGATCGACGCGATAAGGCCTTCGATGTCCTTGAGCGGCGCCATGGCGTTGGCACGCTGGCTCAGCGCTGCGGCCTTGTCCGACTCGTACATCTGGGCAAGCTGTTCGGCGTCGCTGGTCCTGATCGACAGCTCGACGGTCTTATGCTCGGCCTCGAGCGCGGCATGTCGGGCCGCGGCCGCGGCCGCCTCGACCTCTGCCTTACCTGCCACGCTCCGAAACTGCGCGATGACCTCTTCCTGCCGCCTGGCTTCCCGGCAGAACTTCTCCCATTCCAGGCGCGCGATCTGCCAGCTATTGGTTGCGATAACCTTCTCGTTTTCCACGGCACGGCCGACGATGCGAAGGATTCCGGCTAGGCTGGCGCTCTGGGCCCTCAACTCCTCGATGCGACGGGTCAATGACCGCCAGTGTTCGATTCCGAGCCGAAGTCTGTCGACCTGGAGAGGCTGAACGTCGAGGACGTAGTTCCGGACGAAATCCGTAGGATTGTCCACCGGCTTCAGCAGCAGCGCGTTCCGGAATGCCTTCTGGAAGCGCCGTGGATCGAGCGGAAACCCTGCCGGCGATAGAGCTCTGAGCGATTCCGCCACGAAGTCGGTAGCGCTTGAGAACGCATCGTCGACCTCGATATGTCGCGCTCGCAACGCGGTGCGTACGGCGTGCCACTGCAGTGTCTCGACCTCGTCGTCGCCGACCGCCGCGAGTATGTCGTCCTTTGCCATGGCGCCCTTGGCGATGAAGCGCGCCTCGCAGGACTCGTCGCTTCTCGAAGCCGAAGCCGAAAAAGCCACGCCCAGGCTCACCGCCGAGCCATCGGCCAGATCCTCGAAGACCAGGATGATGTAGGTGTAGGCATGCTGTCGCGTCGGCTCCGAACGCTCGCCCTTCTCGTCGAGCGAGACAACGCCGAGGCAGTAGTCGCGGAGAGTCCGCTTGCTCCTGACATTGCTCTGGGCGCTCGGATTGAAGCGGATGCTGGCCATACTTGCGCCCGAGAGCACTGTCTGGACGGCGTCGATGATCGCCGATTTACCCGCACCGTTCGGACCGATGATGGCGGTCATGCCGCGCAAATCGACCTGCTGCGCCCGGAACAAGTACCAATCGATCAGGATGATGCGACGAAGTTCGATCACGCCTGCACCTCGCTCGCGGCGTCGGTCTTTGCCGTCGCCGGGATGGAGCGCGACACGAACTCTTCGAGGGATCCTAGCGTATCCTTGGAGACCACGATCGGCAGGGCGGGCCGCAGGAACAGAGTGAAGTTCCTGTCGTCCCGATCCTCGATTCGGACAAGGCCGCGCTGGCGGAAGCCGGCCAGGATTTCCTTCACCCTTCCGAAATTCGGACGCTCGCGATGCGTGCGATCTTCGTAGATCTGCAGGATCTGCTCGCTCTCGACCTCAACCTCGCCGAATTCCTTGGCCTCGAACCGCGTGAACGCCTCTTCGTAGTGGAGCCGCAGCACCAGAAGCAGAAGGCTCTCATCGAGCTTCATGCTCTGACGAGGGGGCAGCTCGTTCGCCACCAGGCCGACGTAGCCGTCGTTCGGCCTGCCCACGACCCGGTACCCGAGCGCATCGAACAGATTCTCGAAATACCCCATGTGGCGACGGAGCACTTCGTAGGAGGTCTTCATGCCCCAGTCGTTCTCATAGATGAACTGCGCGCGCCAAAGCGACTGTGCCGCCTGCCGCAGTTCCTTCTGCAACTGGTCGCCGTCGTGTCCCTCGGAGTCCGCGTCGTCGATGAGTTTAGAAAGATCACGCAGCATCGGCCGTGGTCCTCGTTCTTTCGATCCGGAAGGCGGTCACGTCGATCCAGTCGTTGGCGGTGCGCCCCTCGTCGAGCCTGATCGTGAATTCGCCAAGTCGCACAGAGCGGCCGACCGCAGCCAGGTTCGGGAGCGCCCGGTAGGCGAAGAGGTCCGGAATGCTCTCGATCTCGATCTCCGCGGACGACACGGCATCGCGGCCCTGCATCTGCCGCCGGGCGAACTCGAGCAGCCTCTGGTCGGACACGCGCACCATCCGGTCGAATTCGGTCGTGGCCTCGACATAGGCGCGCAGATATGGATCCTGCTTCGGCACCTTGAAGCGCGTCCGCTCCGGTGGTGCCTTCGGAGGCGGTGGCGTGTACAGCGCAAGCGATGTGATCGGCAGGCCCACATCCGGCGACCCAAGACGGATCTCCACTTCATCGCGCCCGATCTTCGAGAGTTGCTCGATCAGCCGGACGATCCGCTCAGCGGATCCCTCTCCCATGACGTCCATGTAGTGGACGGTGGTGCGGATGCGGCGTTCGAGACGGTCGCGGAAATCTTCGATCTTGTCCATGAAGGGGCCGACGTCCTCAAAGACGCTCTTGATCTTCTCGAGCTCGGCGACGACGCGTTCCTCTGCCGTGGCAACCGTGGAGCCTGCGCCCATGACACCCTGCTCGATGTAGGCGCGCGCGATTTTGCCAAGCTGATTGGCATCCGCGAGCATGTCGCCGGCGAGCGTCGCGATCGTGCGGCGATGACGGTACGGATTGTTGGACGTCTTGAGCTGCTTGTAGTCGGCTATCAGGAGGCCGTCGACGAAGTCCTGGAAGAACGTACGGAGGATGGCCGCCGCGTTCGGATTCCCCAAAATGCGGTCCTCGATCTCGCGCATTCCGGCCAAGATGCGACGCATGCTGCGGGCAAACCGCAATGCCGTGTCGTGTGCATTGGCCAAGCCTTGGGCCATCGTTTCCGGTTCACGGTGCGCGGCCTCCAGGTTGTTCTTGACGTCGACCACCGCGCCTGCGACGCGGACGCGGCTGTTGCCGAAGTCGGTGATCGCCCCGAGGACCATGAACGCGTCCGGGTTCATGTCCACGTAGGTTCGCCATTTTTCGGTTTCCTCCGTGAGCCAACCGGTATCGCGCAATCGATAATAGGCTAGGTAATGGGCCTGGCTTGTGGTCTGATCCTCTTCAGGATCGCCTTCCGAGAGGTCGCCCATCGATCCGATGCCGAACTCGGAGAGCCCGATCTCGATCTGCTTAACGATCTCTTCCCTAAGCGGCGTCTCGAGAATGCGCGCGGAATAGACCCGCTCATAAAGGCGCATTAGCAGGCGCGAATAGACGTGCTTCTTCGGCCCGGACAAGGGCTTGAAAAGGGTCTCCGGAAGATAACCAAACAGCTTCATCTAAGCAGCCCTCGGCTCGCGGATTGAACCGCGGCGACTGCGCAACCGCAAGGAAAAACTGAGGATTTTCAGAGCGTTCTGTTCGTTTTCCTCCACGAGGAGACTCCGGGCCGCCCGGTCCATGACATCCTAGCCGGCCGCATGCTCCTCGACCACGACCGGTTTAACCTCCCCCGTTGATGCAAGAAGAATCTTTTCGAATGAGTCTGGAGCGCGCGATCGGGTGCTGACATGTGTCCGGCCTCTGAAGCGGCCGTTACATGCCGCCGGCCTGTATGGGAGTTCGCGGAGCGGGTCCAATTCAGTGATGCGCGCTCGAGGCGCGTGTCCATAATCTGGTTTTCCCGATCCCGTCTCTGACCGTTGCGCCATACTCTCCGTTCGACCTTCTCACATCGTAGGCAGCGGGAGAACTAGGGTCCAGACTCAATTGAGCC